>NZ_DLGH01000013.1:894-148022 GCF_002482605.1 Thiomonas sp. UBA7699
ATCCGGCCGATGAAGGACGGCGTGATCGCCGACTTCACCGTGACCGAGCAGATGCTCAAGCAGTTCATCAAAATGGCGCACGACACCCGGATGTTCCGGCCCAGTCCGCGCATCATCATTTGCGTGCCCTGCGGCTCCACCCAGGTCGAGCGCCGCGCCATCCGCGAGTCGGCGCTGGGCGCGGGCGCCAGCGAGGTGTACCTCATCGAAGAGCCGATGGCTGCGGCCATCGGCGCCGGGCTGCCGGTCAGCGAAGCCACCGGCTCGATGATCGTCGACATCGGCGGCGGCACCACGGAAGTCGGCGTCATTTCGCTGGGCGGCACGGTGTACAAGGGCAGTGTGCGCGTGGGTGGCGACAAGTTCGACGAAGCCATCATCAACTACATCCGCCGCAATTACGGCATGTTGATCGGCGAGCCCACGGCCGAAGCCATCAAGAAGCAGATCGGCTCGGCCTTTCCTGGCTCCGAGGTCAAGGAAATGGAAGTCAAGGGCCGAAACTTAAGCGAAGGCGTGCCGCGCAGCTTCACCATTTCCAGCAATGAAATTCTCGAAGCGCTGACCGATCCGCTCAACCAGATCGTCTCGGCGGTGAAAAACGCGCTCGAACAAACCCCGCCCGAACTGGGCGCCGACATCGCCGAGCGCGGCATGATGCTCACCGGCGGCGGTGCGCTGCTGCGCGACCTCGACCGCCTGCTGGCCGAAGAAACCGGCCTGCCGGTGCTGGTGGCCGAAGACCCGCTGACCTGCGTGGCGCGTGGCAGCGGCATGGCGCTGGAGCGCATGGATCGGCTGGGCACCATTTTCACGTCGGAGTAAGCGGCGCCTTTTGCGGTTGTTTTGCGGCGGTTTTTTGATCGGCGATCTTCCCGGGGTGCGCCAGGGTGCTTCACTGATACCGCCACGCACCTGATCCGGGCCGTTTCGATTCGAGCCGCTTCGATTTGAGCCCTTTTCGCCCTGCGTTTGTTCTCGTTCCCATGGCCTACGGCACTCTTGAGCGTTCACCTCCGCCGTTTTTCCGGCAGGGGCCTTCTGCGCTCACGCGGCTGGTGTTGTTCTCCGCGCTGGCCATTTTGCTGATGGCGCTGGACGTGCGGTTCAAGGTCACGCCCATGCTGCGCCAGGGTCTGTCGGTGGCGATCTATCCGCTGCAGCGCATGGCGCAGGCGCCGGTGGACTGGTCGCGGCAACTGAGCGGCTATCTTGAAGCGCCGGCCAAGGCGCAAGCTGAAATCAGCCGACTGCAACGCGCCAATGTGGCCTTGTCGTTGCAGTCCCAGCTCGAAGCGCAGTTGCGGCTGGAAAACAACCGCCTGCGCGGTTTGCTCCAGTTGCAGCAGAGCCTGCCGCCGAAGTCGGTGGCGGCGCAGATCAGTGCGCAGGCCAGCGATCCGTTCAGCCGCACCGTGGTGATCGACCGCGGCCGCCTGCAGGGCGTCGAACTCGGCTCGCCGGTGATCGACGAAACCGGGCTGCTCGGCCAGGTCACGCGCGACTACCCGTGGAGCGCCGAAGTCACTCTCATCACCGACCGCGACGCCGTGGTGCCGGTGCAAAACCAGCGCACCGGCGAGCGCGGTGTGGTGTACGGCGAGCCGGGGCTGGGCCAGGGCGGCATGGAGCTGCGCTGGATGCCCGCTGCCGCCGATGTGCGCGTGGGCGATGTGCTGGTGACCAGCGGGGTGGACGGCATCTATCCGGCGGGTCTGCGCGTGGCGCGGGTGACTGCCGTCACGCGCCAGCGCGATACCGCGTTTGCCCGGGTGATGTGCGCGCCGCTTGCCGATGTCGAAGGCGGACGGCATGTGCTGGTGCTTCAGCCGCTCACGCCGCTGGTGGCGGGGCCATCGGTCAAGGCCACCGAGCCGCAGGTGCAAAAGTCGGGCAAGGCGGTGCCCAAGCCTGCTGCCGCCGCTTCACATTGATCTGACTGCCGTGTCTTTCCTGCCCCGCCGCCGTCGCTCCGATCAGGGCGCCATGCCTTCCGCACGAGCCCCTGCGGGCGGCGCGCGCGAGGTGTTGCTGCTGCCGGTCAACCCCTGGTTCATCGCGCTTAGTCTGCTGATAGCGCTGCTGATCGACTTTTTGCCGCTGGGCCGTCTGGCGTGGATGCCCGATATGGTCGCGCTCACTCTGGTGTTCTGGAATGTGCATCAGCCGCGCCGCGTGGGCATGGCCGTGGCGTTCGTGCTGGGGCTGGCGGTGGATGTGCAGCAGGGTTCGGTGCTGGGGCAGCATGCGCTGGTTTACACGGTGCTGAGCTATTTCGCCATCACGCTGCACCGCCGGCTGCTGTGGTTTCCGCCGCTGCAGCAGGCTTTGCATGTGCTGCCGCTGTTCGTGGCCACGCAGGTGCTATTGCTGCTGGTGGGCATGTGGGCTGGCGGCAGCTTTCCAGGCTGGGCATTTTTGCTGGCGCCGGTTGTGCAGGCGGCGCTGTGGCCCTTGTTGTCCTGGCTGCTACTGGCGCCGCAGCGGCGCGCACCGGATTCCGACCGCAATCGGCCTTTGTGATGGCGACCGTGCTGAACCTTGCGCCCGCAACGGGCTCAATCTCTATTTACGCCTCTTTGCGATGACCGAGCTGCGCAACATCGAACGCGAGCTGTTCCGCTTTCGCCGCCGCCTGATTCTGGCCGCGGCCGTGGTGGTGCTGAGCTTTGCGCTGCTGATCGGTCGCTGGGTGTGGCTGCAGGTGGTGCGGCATCGGCAGTTTTCGACCCAGGCGCAGGACAACCGCATTGCGCTGGTGCCGATTCCGCCGCAGCGCGGGCTGATTCTCGACCGCAACGGCATCATCCTGGCCAACAACTACGCGGCTTACACGCTGGAAATCACGCCGTCGAAGGTCAAGGGCACATTGCAGGACACCATCGATGCGCTCAAGGCCATCGTGCCCATCACGCCGTTCGACGAGCGGCGCTTCAACAATCTGCTGGGGCAGTCGCGGCGCTTTCAGTCGCTGCCGATTCTCAACAAGCTCAGCGATGATGAGGTGGCTCGCTTCGTGGCGCAGCGCTTTCGTTTTCCCGGCGTGAATGTGCGGGCAAGGCTGTTTCGCAACTATCCGCTGGGCGCGCTGGGCTGCCATCTGCTGGGCTATATCGGCCGCATCAACCAGGCCGAGCAGCAGCGCATCGACGACAGTGACGACGCCAGCAACTACCTCGGCACCGACCATATCGGCAAGCTGGGCGTGGAGCAGGCTTACGAGACGCAGCTGCACGGCATCACCGGCTATGAGGAAGTCGAGGTCAATGCCGTGGGGCGGCCGGTGCGCAAGATCAAGACCGTGGCCGCCACGCCCGGACAGAATCTGGTGCTCGGAGTCGATATCCGCCTGCAAAAGCTCATCGAAGACCTCTACGGCAAGCGGCGCGGGGCTTGCGTGGCCATCGATCCGCGCAACGGTGAAGTGCTGAGCTTCGTCTCCATGCCCACCTTCGATCCCAATCTGTTCGTCGACGGCATCGATCAGGTCAACTGGGACGCGCTCAACACCTCGCCCGACCGGCCGCTGCTCAACCGCGTGTTGCGCGGCACCTTTCCGCCGGGCTCGACTTACAAACCTTATCTGGCGACGGGCGCGCTGACCGACGGCATCCGCACCGCGCAGTGGAGCTTTCACGACCCCGGTTTTTTCATGTTCGCCGGACACCGTTTTCGCGATGACGTGCCAGGCGGGCATGGCATCGTCGACATGCACAAGGCCATACAGGTGTCGTGCGACGTGTATTTCTACATGGTCGCGCATGATTGGGGCGTGGACGGCATGGCCAAGTGGACGCAGCAGTTCGGCTTCGGCCAAGCCACCGGCATCGATCTCAAGGGCGAGGCCAAGGGCGTGCTGCCTTCGCGCGAGTGGAAGCGCAAGGCCTTTCGCAGCCCGGCGCAGCAGCGCTGGTATCCCGGCGACACCATCAGTCTGGGCATCGGCCAGGGCTACAACAGTTTCACCCCGCTGCAGATGGCCACGGCGCTGTCCACGCTGGCCAATCAGGGCACGCGCTACGAGCCGCGCGTGGTGCGTGCGATCGAAGACATGGGCACGCGCCGCTTCACGCCGGTGGTCGCGCCAGTGGCCCAGCGCATCGACCTCGATCCTGCGTACTGGCAGGTGGTGCATGGCGGCATGATGGCGGTGAACCAGACCGGCGGCACGGCGGCGGAAGCCTTCAAGGGCGCGCCTTACACCACGGCGGGCAAGACCGGCACCGCGCAGGTGTTCAGCGTGGGCCAGAACCAGACCTATGACGCCAAGGACATCGCCCATCATCTGCGCGACCATGCGCTGTATGTGGTCTACGCCCCGGCCGACAACCCGGTGATCGCCCTGGCGATGATCGTGGAGAACGCCGGATTTGGCGGGGTTGCGGCCGCGCCCATCGCGCGCAAGGCGCTCGACTATCACCTGCTCGGCCTCTACCCCACCGACGAGGAAATCGAGAAAATCAGCGGCGCCAAGCCGCAGCCGGTGCAGTTTGCCTATGCGGGCGAGCGTGAAGGCGTGCCGATCATTCCTGGCGCCAAGCCACCGCCTGTTCCGGCGACATCCGCCCCGGCGGGCGCTGCTTCTGGAGTCGCCGCAATGGGGGCCGCAGGAGTTGCGGCGAAGCCCGCACCTGCACCGGCGGCAGCGTCCAGCGCGCGCGCCCAGCCCACCGCCTTCGATGCGGAGGCCGTGGGCAACTACCCGCGCACCGCCTGCACGGGCGGGCTGCGCGCGCCGCTGTTCACCCGCTTCGGCGCCCGGCCCGATGTGAGTGATGAATCGGAAGGGGTAAGGCTATGAGCGCAACCTTCGGCCGTCCGCCGCTCTGGCGGCGAGTGCGCCCCTATCTCACCGGCTTCGATGCGCCACTGGCCGCGGCGCTGCTGTGGCTGGTGGCCATCGGTTGCATCGTGCTGTTCTCCGCCCTGCAAGATGCGCATGTGCCGTTCGACGACCATCTGCGCAATCTGGCCATCGGTTTTCTGGTGCTGTTCGTCGCGGCGCAGGTGCCGCCGCAGCGGCTGATGCAGATCGCCGTGCCGGTCTACACCTTTGGCGTGGCGCTGCTCATCGCCACGGCCCTGTTCGGGCTGGTGCGCAAGGGTGCGCGCCGCTGGCTCGATCTGGGCGTCACCGTGGTACAGCCGTCCGAGGTGATGAAAATCGCCGTGCCGCTGATGCTGGCGTGGTATTTCCAGAAGCGCGAGGGCCAGATCCGGGTGAAGGATTTTTTCATCGCCACGGCTTTGTTGCTGCTGCCGGTGGCGCTCATCGCCAAGCAGCCCGACCTCGGCACCGCGCTGCTGGTGCTGCTCACCGGGGCCTTCGTCATCTTCTTCGCCGGGCTGTCGTGGCGGGTCATCGCGTTGCTGTTTGCGCTCGCCGCCGCCAGCGCGCCGGTGATGTGGCACTTCATGCACGACTATCAACGGCAACGGCTGATGATGTTGCTCGACCCGCAGAGCGATCCGCTGGGCAAGGGCTTCAACATCATCCAGAGCATGATCGCCATCGGCTCCGGCGGAGTGTTCGGCCAGGGCTACCTGCACGGCACCCAGGCGCATCTGAACTTCGTGCCCGAGTCGCATACCGACTTCGTGTTCTCGGTGCTGGCCGAGGAGTGGGGGCTGGCCGGCAATCTCATGCTGCTGGCCGCCTATACCTTCTTTATCGTGCGGGGGCTGATGATCGCCGCCAACGCCCCCACGCTGTTCTCGCGCCTGCTGGCCGCGTCGGTCACGCTGATTTTTTTCATCTACGCCTTCGTCAACATGGGCATGGTGTCGGGCATCCTGCCGGTGGTCGGCGTGCCGCTTCCCTTTGTCAGCTATGGCGGCACCGCGCTCATCACCCTCATGCTCGGCGCGGGCATGCTGTTTTCCATCGCCAAATCCAAGCGGCTGGTGCAGAGCTGAACACTCGGTAGTTGGAGATTCGCGCGGGATCATCCATAAATTCGATATCCGTCAGCCAAAGAAATCCCTGTTTTTGCTGCGCTGCTTCTGCGCATAATCGGCACTCCAATCATCATTACAACTGGAGGGGTCGAATGAAAATCGCTCGAAGGGGTTTGCCCAAGGGGTGGATAGGGGCATGGCTGTTCGCGCTCGCTGCGGTGACGAGCGCCGCGCAGGCGGCTGTGCTGCCGGGCGCGCTAGTGACGCCGCCCTGGCTGCATGACCACGCGAAGCAGGTGCAGATCGTCGATATCCGCGACAGCCTGGGCTCGCTCACCAACGATCCCAAGTACGCCACGGTCAATGGGCAGAAGGTGCTCGAAGAGGTGGGTGGGCATATTCCGGACGCGCTGTCAGTCAACTTCTGGGGCCTGCGACAAAAGCATGTGATCGACGGCAAGACGATCGACTTCATGTTGCCCACAGCCAAGGAGTTTGAGGAAACCATGCAGGCCGTGCAATTGGAGCCGGGAAAACCCATTGTGATCGTGCCTACTGGCGACGACGCCACCTCGCTGCAGGAGGCGGCGTTCTTCGCCTGGGAGCTGCAGGTGTTCGGCGTGCCGCAGGAGCAGATTGCGATTCTCAACGGTGGCATGCACGCCTGGACTTCGGCCGGTTATGACGTGGATACCGACGCCATCGCTCCTATGAGTTCCAGCAAGTGGAAGGCCCAGGCGCCGAACCCGGCGCTGCTGGCGACGACTGCCGAAGTGCAGGCGGCGCAGCGTGCGCATGGTCTGCTGCTGGACGCGCGCCCGTTGGCTCAGATCGCGGGCCTCGAGCGCACGCCCGTGGTGCCGGCTGCCGGAAGACTGGCCGGCGCCTCTCCCCTGCCCGCCGAGCTGTTTTATCGCAACGCGGATGATGGCTCCTGGCGGTTTCTCTCTGCGCACGTCTACCGCAAGGTGCTGGCCGGTGGGGGCGTGCAGCGCGTCGCTCCGGGCATCGTGTACTGCAACACCGGGCAGTACGCGGCTGGCGCCTGGTTCGTGATCGACCGCATCATGGGGCGCAAGGGTCTGCGCGAATATCCCGGCGGCATGAACGAGTGGGAGCAGCGCGGCCTGCCCGTGGTCAGTTTCTGAGCGCCCGTTTGCGCGGGGCTTGCCGCGTGACGGGCGGCCCTGCGCAAAGTGCGTCGGCAAGTGGCGACCAACAGCCGGTGACGGGGGATACACCCTGATGCAAATGCCGTCGTCAACGCGTGATAAAAAGCATTAAAAACATTCAATCCATACCGAGGAGACAAACATGATTCATACCCCCCTTCACCGCCAGCTGATGCGCCCTGCGCGCCATCTGACTCTGGCTTTTGCCCTGCTGGGCGCCGGTCTGATGCAGGCCCAGGCGGCCAATCCGTCGATGCTCAACGACTTCAAGTTCGACGCGCCGACCTACATTCACAAGCTGCCGTTCGCCAAATACAACGTGGTGTTGCAGGTGAGCGAAGATGAACCCGCCCGCTGGGATCTGGTGCTCAACAATGCGCAGAACATTCTCGACGCCGTGGGTCAGGAAAATGCGCGCGTAGTCGTGGTGGCCTTTGGCCCGGGGCTGAAGATGCTGTTCAAGAACAGCCCGGAGGCCAAGCGCATTTCCTCGTTGAACGATGAAGGCATCGAATTCGACGCTTGCCACAACACCATGGAAGGCATGGCGAAAAAACTCGGCCACCTGCCGGTACTGGTGCCGCAAGCGGTCATCGTGCCCGCCGGGGTGTTGCGCATCATGCAGCTCGAACACGCGGGGTTTGAATACATCAAACCCTGACGTGACGGGCTGATTGTTTTCGCGGCTTTGGCAGGTCTGTAGGGCCGATCTGCACGATTCAAGTAACCCCTTGCGCGGGCTGCGCTGCGGCATTGACGGTCTCTTGCAGGCGGGTCGGCTCGACCTGTGCGAAAGCGATCAAGCCCTGCAGCGCGGCCACATAGGCCAGCAGTGCCTCACGACCCGTAGTCGTTAGCGAGTAGACGGTTTGCGGGCGTGGTCCGTCGGTGATCTTGTGTGCCTGCACATAGTCCGCGGCGAGCAGCTTTTTCAAGTGGGCATCGAGGTTTCCGTCAGACACCCCGATCAGGCGCTTGAGGTCGGAGAACGTGGCCTGTCCCGCACCAGCCAGATAGGCCGCGATCTGCGTGCGCAGCGGCTGGTGCAGCAAGGGATCAAGGGCGTCGATGCTCACGGCGCGGGCGGATTCAGTGCGTCCATCTGGAGGTGCAGCACGGCGGCGTCTTTGCCGTCCTTGCCGGGGATGTGCATCTGGAATTGGGTCTTGAGCATCTGGTCCCAGGGCATCCAGTGCTGGCCGTCCAGGCTGGCGTATTGCCGGTAGCCATAAATGCCGCGCTTGAGCACGATGTGCAGGGTGGATTCGGCGCCCCGGGTGAAGGCGCTGCCGTCCACCACGGTGCGGATGGGCAGCGGCGTCCCGGCGGGGAAGTACAGCACATAGGCGTCGCCGCTGGGTAGCGGCTGCCCCAAGGTAACCACGGGTAGCTTGGACGTTTCGGCCGCCGTGGGAGCGGGGCCGGGGGGCAGGCTGCTGCAGGCCGCCAGCGAGGCGCTGGCGAGCAGTAGAGGCAAGAGCAGGTTTCGCATCAAAAACTCCAGTAGGGGTTGAAAGAGGACGGATCAGGACGGGGCGCGTGCGGTCATATTCACCACCAGCCCGACTTGCAACTGCGGGCCGATGCCCGGTTGCAGCGTGGCGCGCATCCAGGGAATAAGCAGGGCCGTTGGATAGCCTTCGTGCTGCCAAGGACCGGTGGGGTAGCGCCATTGCCCCGTCGGCCGACCGTGTTCGACCAGCACTTCCACCGGGCGTTTGAGTACCAGGGGCAGCACCGAATTGGCGCTGGGAGAAAAGGCATCGCCCGACACCTCGACGTGCACCGGTATGGACAGCCCGGCGGGCAGCAGCACGGTCTGCCGCGTCAGCGGATTGCGGGCATATTCCTGCAAAGTCTGCAGCGGAGCGGCGGCGGGCTGCTGTGCGTCGGCCAGACGCTGTGCCAGCAGCGGCGGGACAAGCACCACGCCCAGCCAGAGCAGCAGCTTGGCGCCGCGCAGCCAAAACGGTGTCGACGTTGCATGCCTTTGGCCCTGCAGCAGGGCGAGTAGCGGCATTCCGAGGCCGAAGGCGGCTGCGGCCAGGTACTGCAAGGACTGTGCATCCAGACGAAACAGCACCGAGCACACCCCGAGGGCGATAAGCAGGCCGCCGACCCACTCGACCGTCTGCTCCGAAAACAGGCCGTGCACATACAGACCCAGGCCGACGAGCACCAGCCAAAGGGGGAAGACGAGGTAGGCGCCGCCAAAGAAAAAGGTGGCGAAGGTGCCCAGCACGCCGGCCGACAGCAGCAGCCACCACACCTTGAGCACCTGGCGATGGATGAACGACCAGAGCTCGTCGCGCGCCAGCTTGGCTCGCCGGGTGAGCTGCCAGTCCAGCAGGCTGACCGCACCGAGCAGCAGGGACATCAGTCCCAGCCAGGCCATGGCGCGCGTTGCGGCGTCGGGGATCTGATCGGCGGTCAACAGGTGGTTGCTGACCAGGGCCAGACCGCCAAAGCTCGTCCCCCACAGAATCAGGCTATGAGACTCCAGGCGCAGGCTGCGCTGCCCGGCGCCCAGCATGGCGTGGATGCTGTCGAGCTGCTGTGAGGCGATGGATGGCATGCGATCTCCCTGAATCACTCTGTTTCGCAGAGCTTATTACTCTGCGAAACAGAGTGTCAAGCGGAGATTCGCCGAAGTCAGGTATTTTTCAGGCCTGTGAGCGCGTCGTCAAAGGCGCTGATCAGCGCATCTGCATCGGCTTCGGTGTGCGCCGGGCTGGCCAGCAGCATGTTGTGGAAGGGGGTCAGCAGCACGCCGCGGTTGAGCAGCGCCAGCTGCAGCGCGGGCTCCAGCTCGTCGTCGAAGGCGGCGCGGGCTTCGCTGCCGTTGCGCGGGCGCTGAGGGGCGAACTGCACTTCGCAGCGCGCGCCAAGGCGCGTCACCGTCCAGCGCAAACCGTGGTTCGCGATCACGCGCTCCAGCCCGCCGGCCACACGGTTGGCGATGGCGAACATCTGGGCGTAGGCGGCCTCGGTCATCACTTCGGCCAACATGGTGCGCATCAGTCGCAGGGTGAGAAGCCCCGCTGACAGGGTGGTGCCGATGCCGGAATGGCCCGGCGGTGATGCGGTCTTGACGGTTTGCATGCGCGCGCCGACTTGCGTTGTGAAGCCATAGGCCGCGCCGGGCGTACCCCCGGCGATGGGCTTGCCTAGGACGAGCACGTCGGGCTGCAGATCGTTCGCCCGGCAGTAGCCGCCGGGGCCGCAGGAGATGGTGTGCGTCTCGTCCATCACCAGCAATGCGCCGTGCTCGCGGGTGAGTTGGCGCACGGCTTGGAGAAAACCGGGCTCGGGCAAGACCATGCCGATATTGGTGAGCACGGGCTCGGTGAGCACGCAGGCGACGTCGCCAGCGGCCAGCGCGGCCCGCAGGCCGCCGAGGTCGTTGAACTCGACCACGCGGGTGAAGGTGGTGAGGTCGTGGACCTGACCCAGCAGGCTGGGACGGGTGTGGGCGGCCCCCTGCGCGTCGAGATCGACGAACACATCATCGACCGTGCCGTGATAGCAGCCGTTGAACACCACGATGTGCTGGCGCCCGGTGAGTGCGCGCGCCCAGCGCAGCACGAAGCGATTGGCGTCGCTGGCCGTGGCGGTGAACTGCCACATCGGCAGGCCGAAGCGCTGCTCCAGCAGGTCAGCGACTTCAAGCGCGACTGTGGACGGCAACATGGTGGTGGCACCAAACGCGCCGTGTTCCGCCAGGGTGCGGGCTATGGCTGCGGGGCTGTGGCCGAACATAGCGCCGGTATCGCCCAGACAAAAGTCGATGATGGCCTGGCCGTCCACATCGAACAATCGGGCGCCCTGCGCCTTGTCCACATAGAGCGGCACGGGCGAGGGTGCATCGGCCATCCAGTGCAGGGGCACGCCGAACAGAAAGTGGCGCTGCGCCTGCTGGTGCAGCGAGGCGCAGCGCGGATGCGCGGCCAGGAAGCGGGCGGCCTCGATCGCGTGAAAGCGGGCAACGCGGTCGGCGGGAAGGCTTGTGGGGCTCATGACGGTGGGCGCTGGAAAATGCAATGGAGGGCGCGATGGAAAGCGGCCGCCGCGCAGTATCGCCAAGCCTGCGAGCGTCTGGCAAGCCCCGAAATGGCCCCGCGCGCGGTGGGCGAAGTGGTTCTATCGTTCCTGAAAAAATGTCGATATGGTTCAGGCCGCTTGCAGGGCTTCATTGGCGTGGACTGAACTTCGCAGTCCGTTCACTTATTCGAAAAATATGGTTCAACACGCTTTTGCCTATCTGTCGCAGCAACGGTTTCTCGGCGCAGCAGCCAGCGCCGAGAATGCGCCGACGCCCCGCTTCGGCGTGGCCGGCGTGGCCTGGGACGGGGCGGTGACCAACCGCCCCGGCGCCCGATTCGGCCCGAACGCCATCCGCCAGGCCAGCCAGATGCTGTGCGATGCCACGCACCCGTTTTTCGATCTTTCGCCTACCGCAGACCTGTGCGATCACGGCGATCTGTCTCTGCCCAACACCAGCCTGGAGACCATGCGCGCCGCACTCGAAGCCCAGGCGCGAACACTCTTGGCGCGTCAGCACATGGTGTGGCTGGGTGGCGATCATTCCATCACCTTGTCTTTGCTGCGGGCTTTGCGCGCGGTGCATGGCCAGCCGCTGGCGGTGCTGCATTTCGATGCGCATTGCGACACCTGGACCGACCACTTCGGTGAGCCATCGGGGCACGGCACCTGGGTTTACGAGGCGGTGCAGGAAGGGCTGGTGGTGCCGCAGGGTGTTGTGCAGGTGGGCATACGCTCGGCCGCCGAGCGCGAGGCGCGCGAGTACGTCAACACCATCGGTGGCCGGGTGATCACCGCGCGCGAACTGCGCGGCCTGGAGAGCCCGTCGCAGCTCGCACCCATCACCGCCGACATCCGCGCCCGATTGGCCGCGAGCAATGCCCCGGTGTATGTCACGCTCGACATCGATTGTCTCGACCCCGCCTTCGCCCCCGGCACCGGCACGCCCGAGCCCGGCGGCTTGAGCAGCGCGCAAGTGCTGTCGCTACTCGAAGAGTTGTGCGCCATGCAGCTGCCCTTTGTCGGCATGGATTGTGTGGAGGTGTCGCCGCCCTACGACCACGCCGAACTCACCTCCAACATCGCGGCGCTGTGCGTCTGGACTTATCTGTGCGCGCGGCTCGCTTCAGAAAAAACTGTCTCCCCCTGACCCGGAAGGATCCCGCGCATGATGCGGCTGGAACAACAGGCGCAGCGCCTGATCGAGAACTCGTACTACGTTGACTCCGCGCATGCCGCGCCGCGCCATGCGCCGCTGCAGGGCGAGGTGCCGGCGGATGTGTGCATCGTCGGCGGCGGTCTGGCCGGGCTTTCTGCCGCGCTGGAACTGCGCAAGCGCGGCATGCAGGTGGTGCTGCTCGAAGGGCGACACATCGGCTGGGGCGCTTCGGGCCGCAACGGCGGCCAGGCGCTGGCGGGCTACGCCAGCGAGATGGAGCCGTTCGAGCGCCAGCTCGGCGCCAAGAGCGCGCACTTCGCCTGGGAAATGTCGCTCGACGCCATTCGCCTGCTGCGCGAACGCATCGCCCAATACGCCATCGACTGCGACTGGACGCCCGGCGCGATGAGCGTAGCGGTCACGCCCAAGAAAGCCCGTGCGCTGCATGCCTGGGCCGAGCATATGCAGCGCGAATACGGCTACACCCATCTGCAGAGCTTCGACGCGCAGCAGACCCGCAGCCTCATCGCCAGCAAACGCTATTGCGCCGCAGTGCTGGACGATTTCGGCGGCCACCTGCACCCGCTCAACTACACCCTGGGACTCGGCCGCGCCGCTCTCAACGCCGGGGTGGTGCTGCACGAGCAATCGCCCGTCATCAGCGTCAAACCCGCGGCGCAGGCCGGTGGCGGCAAGGCCCTGGTACAAACCGCGCAGGGCAGCGTGCGCGCGCGCCATGTGCTGCTTGCGGGCAATGTGCAGCTTGGCGATGTGGCGCCGCGGCTGTCCCGGCGCATCATGCCCGTGGGCACTTACATCATCGCCACCGAAGCGCTCGGCGCGCAGCGAGCGAAGTCTCTGGTGCGCAACCGCGCCTGCGTGTGCGACACCCAGTTCGTGCTCGATTACTACCGCCTCACCGGCGATGATCGTCTGCTGTTCGGCGGCCGGGTGAGTTATTCCACCGCCACCCCGCGAGATCTGGCGGCCACCATGCGCCGCAGCATGCTGGCGGTGTATCCGCAACTCAGCGACGTGAAGATCACCCATGCCTGGGGCGGCTTTGTCGACATCACCATGAACCGCGCGCCCGATTTCGGCCGCATCGCCCCGGACGTGCTGTATCTGCAGGGCTTCTCGGGCCATGGCCTGGCGCTGACCGGCATGGCTGGCCAGCTCGCCGCCGAGGCCATCGCCGGACAGGCCGAGCGCTTCGACCTATTCACCCGCCTGCGCCACAAACCCTTCCCCGGCGGCGACCTGCTGCGCACCCCCGCGCTGGTATTGGGCATGCTCTGGTACCGGCTGCGCGATCTGGTTTGAAGACGGCGTAGCCGCTCTGCGGCGTCGGAGTGTGATTCCCCAAACTCAAGGCAAAACACCTTCGCCCCGCTGGCGATTTCTGCGGGTACACCCTCGTTGTTTGGCGAAGTTTTTCATCGCGCTATAACGGGCGCTCACACGGGTTACATGAGGTTTCAATTCATCCCGGTTCCTCCTCTATCTCTTTTCCAGTCGCCTCCCTATAGTCGTCTCGGTTCACAAAAAACGTCATTTCAGTTCGTTGACACAACAGGAGACAGGCATGAACAAGGAAGATTCGAAAGAGCAGGTTCAGATGGATCGTCGCACGCTGATCAAGGCGGGCGGCGCGGCGGGTTTGGCCGCTTTGCTGGGCACGCAGGTGCCGAGCTGGGGCGCTAGTGAGACGCCGGTGAAAATCGGGCTGATTGATCCCATCACCAGCACCTTTGCTGCGCTCGGGCAGAGCGAAATCAAGGGCGCCAAATTCGCTGAAGCCGAGATCAACAAGGCGGGTGGCGTGATGGGCCGTCCGCTGCAGATCTTCGTGGAAGACAGCGCAGGCAATCCCGGCACTGCGGTGGACAAGGCCTCGCGTCTGCTGAGCCAGAACAAGGTGGACTTCCTCATGGGCACGGTCAACTCCGCGGCCTCGCTCGCCGTGTCGCAGTTTGCCAATCGCCACGACAAGCTCTTCGTCTGTACCGGCGGCCACGTCGATAGCCTGACCGGCAAGGAGTGCAAGACCACGACCTTCCGCACCTGCTCGACCACCTGGATGCTGACGGCCGGCGACTTCGAGACGCTCTACAAGAAATTCGGCAAGAAGTGGTACTTCTTGACCACTGACTACGCCTTTGGCCAGTCTGAGCAGGCCGACTACACCACACAGCTCAAGAAGGCGGGAGGCTCCGTGGTGGGCGGTGCGCTGGTGCCCGTGGGGGCGACCGATTTTTCGTCCTATCTGATCGACGTGAAAGCCAAGTCGCCCGACGTGCTGTGCCTGCTGCTGGCCGGTAACGATCAGGTCAACTGCATGAAGCAGATCGCGCAATTCGGCATCAACAAAGACATCGCCGTGGGCGGCGCTTTGTTCGAGCTGGAGCAGGCGCAGGCATTGCCCGAGGCGGCTCGCTACGGCTGGTGGACCATGGAGTGGTACTGGAACCAGCCGAACACCCCGCATGTGGCGGATTTCGTCAAGCGTTACGCCGCAGCCAATAAAGGGGAATACCCGACGGCGCGCGCATGGTTTGGTTTTGCCACCACGCATGCCATCCGGCTGGCGGTGGAAAAGGCCAAGTCGCTCGAAACGGCCAAGGTGGTCAAGGCGATGGAGGGACTGGTACTGCCCCCGGAGATCGCGCTTCAGCCCGGCAATGTGTTCTACCGTCCGCAGGATCACCAACTGATGCTGGGCATGTTCCCGGGGCACGTGATCCAGACGGGCAAGTATCCGAACCTGTTCGACGTTTCGGGCATCGTGCCGGGCGAGAAAATCGCGCTGCCGCCTTCTGAAACCGGCTGCGTGCTTCCGCGCGCCTGAAGCGCCACTGCGCGTGCCTGCGGCCCCGCCACTGCGCGGGTCCGCAGCCTGTCCATCTGCTGCTGCGGAGGCATTGCCTTGAATCTCGTCCTTATCTTCAATACGTTCAACGGCCTGATCACCGGAGCGTTCTATGCGCTGCTGGCGCTCGGCCTGGCGCTCATACTCGGGCTGAACAACACCATCAATTTCGCCCAGGGCGCGTTCATGGCGCTGGCGGCCTACTTCGCGTACACGCTGGAGCCGAGCCTGGGCTTCTGGGGGGCGCTGGCCGTGGCGCCGCTGCTCGCCGGAGTGCTGGGTCTGGTGGTCGAGGTGTTTCTCATTCGCCGCCTGTACAAACGCGATCCGCTGTATTCGCTTTTGCTAACCTTCGGTCTGGCGCTGATCATGCAGGACGTGATCCGCACCGTCTGGGGCGCCAACGGGGTGCCGCTGTCCATCCCGGAATCGCTGGGACATCCCCTCAGTCAGACCTACTTCTTTCTCACCGGCTACCGCCTCTTTGTTGTTGCTGTTGCCCTGGTGGGCACTGCCGTGCTGTTCGCCGTGCTGCGCTACACCCGACTGGGCATCCGCATTCGCGCCGGCAATGCCGATCTCGAAACCGTATCGGCGCTTGGCGTGAACATTTACCTGCTGCGCACCGCGAACTTTGTCATCGGCATCGTGTTTGCAGGCGTGGCCGGCATTCTGGCTGCGGGTCAGCTCGGACTGGAGCCGACGATGGGAGACGGCCTGCTGATGCCGGCCTTTGTCGCCATCGTGGTCGGGGGCGTGGGTTCCTTGCTGGGTTCTCTGCTGGGCGGTCTGCTCATCGGGGTGGCGTCGGGCATCACTACGGCCTACTTTCCCGCCGCGAGTGAGGCGGTGATTTACCTCATCATGGGGCTGATGCTCGTGGTGCGACCGCGCGGACTCATGGGACAGGAGGGATTGTTCGAATGAGTACGCCTGCCTATACCGCTCCACCTCCCCCATCTGCCATGCAAACATCCAACCTCAAACAGCATCTCGGCACCGGCATTCTGGCGCTGGTGCTGCTCACCGCCCCGGCCTGGCTGCATTATGTCGGCGGCTACAACGACATCGCCTCGCGCGTGCTGATCTACGGCCTGGCCGCCATGGGGCTGAATCTGCTGCTCGGGCATACCGGCGGGCTGTCGTTCGGGCATGCCGCCTATTTCGGGCTGGGCAGCTACGGCGTCGGCTTGATGCTCAAGTACATGACGCACAACGTGCTGTTGGCGCTGCTCGGGGGTACTTTGCTGGGGGGCGTTGTGGCCGCTGTGCTCGCACCCATCGCCGTGCGTCGCCGCGGCATCTACTTCGCCATGATCACCATTGCCATCGGACAGATGTTTTATTTCATCGCCATTCGCTGGCAGGCGGTGACCGGGGGCTATGACGGGCTGACCGGCTTTTCCCGGCACACCCTGCATCTGTTTGGGTTCGACTGGACGATGGGCTCTCTGGGCTTTTATTACCTCGTCGTGGCCTGCTTCGCGCTGGGCGCCCTGGTGCTGTGGATCGTGCTGAACTCTCCGCTGGGGCACACCTTTGTGGCCATCCGCGAAAACCAGAAGCGGCTGACCTTCCTCGGCCTGCCGGTACAGCGCTATGCGGCGATTTCCTTCGCTCTGTCTGGCCTGATCGTGGCGCTGGCCGGTGGCCTCAACGCCTTGCTCGACAACTTCACCTCGCCCAACACCCTTAACTACACCTTTTCAGGCGACTTGGTGGTGATTGCGGTGCTGGGCGGAATGCGCAACTTCTGGGGGCCACTGGTCGGGGCGGCCATCTTCGTGCTGGTGCGGGATTACGCCAGCTCGGTGACAGACAACTGGATGTCCGTCATCGGCCTGATTTTCGTGCTGTCGGTGCTGTTTTTCCCCCTGGGTGTGATGGGGTTTTTGCAGCGCAAGGGGAAGCCATCATGAGCTTGCTGCAGCTGCACAACGTCTCGCGCCGCTTTGGCGCACTCAAGGCGCTGACTGACATTTCCATTGACGTGCAGCTCGGAGAGTTGCGCGCGGTCATTGGCCCCAACGGCGCGGGAAAGACCACGCTGTTCAACCTGATCAGCGGGTTTTTCCCGCCGAGTGAAGGGCAGATCACCTTTGATGGCAGGCCCATCCAGACGGTCAACCCTGGTGAGCTGGTCAAGCGCGGCATCATCCGCACTTTCCAGATCACCGAGATCTTCCGCTCGCTCACGGTGTATGAAAACCTGCGCATTGCCGTTGAGGTGGCACAGGGCGTGAACCTGCGTCCCTGGATGGGGCGCGCCCTGCGTAAACGCATCGACGATCAGGTGGATGAGTTGATGCATCTGGTGAAAATCAGCGGCAAAGCGGATCGGGTGACGGGCGAGATGTCGCACGGCGACCAAAGGGTGGTCGAGGTGGGCATTGCGTTGGCCCGCCGTCCCAAGCTGCTGCTGCTCGACGAGCCCACCGCCGGGATGGGAGATGAAGAGACGCACCACATGACCGCGCTGATCCGTGATCTGAACAAAAACCAGGGCATCGCCACCCTGTTCGTAGAGCATGACATGGAAATCGTGTTCGGCATCGCCGATCGCATCACCGTGCTCGACAACGGTACGCTGCTCGCCGAGGGCACGGCTGATGAAATTGCCAACAACGCACGGGTGCAGGCGGCTTATCTGGGTCAAGCGGCCTGACCGCCCTGACCCAAGCCGACATCTCCACAGGACTCTCCGCTTATGACCGCCGTCCTCGAACTCGACAACATTCATACCTACTACGACAAAAGCCATATTCTCAAAGGCGTGTCGATGACCGTGGGCGAAGGCGAACTCGTCGCGCTGCTGGGCCGCAATGGCGCGGGCAAGACCACGACGATGCGCTCGGTCATGGGGCTGACGCCGCCGCGCCAGGGCAAGATCAAATTCTTCGGCAAGGACATGACCGGCGCCTCGCCGCACCGCATTGCGGGCCTGGGCGTGGGCTATGTGCCCGAGGGACGCAAGATCTTCGGGCACCTCACGGTGCACGAAAACCTGCTGGTGGTGCACGAAACGCCGGGGCGCTGGAATATCGATGGCGTGTACCAACTCTTTCCACGTCTGCATGAACGCCGAACCAGCAAAGGCGGGCGCCTTTCAGGCGGCGAGCAGGAGATGCTGTCCATTGCGCGCGCGCTGCTGCTCAACCCCAAGCTGCTCATCCTTGATGAACCTTCGCAGGGTTTGGCGCCGGTGATCGTGCAGGAGGTGATGCGCACGGTGGGACGCATGAAGGACGAAGGAATTTCCGTGTTGCTGGTTGAGCAGAACGCTTTTCTCGCGCTGCAACTGGCTGACCGCGCCTACGTGCTGTCTGAAGGCGAGATTGTCTTTTCGGGTGATGCGGCCGCCTTGCGCGACGACAAGACCCGGATGGAGCAACTGGCGGGCGTAGCCCACGCTGCTTGATTGCGGCTTCAGTCGGGAAGCTGGCTGCGGATGAGCATGCACAACTTCTGCGCCCAGGGCGGTACGCGCTCGGTGGGCACATAGGCATAGCCGAGAATCAGCCCGCGGCGCTGCGGTGCGCCGAGGTAATAACGCGATAGCGGCCGCACCGTCATGCCCTGTGCGTCGGCGGCGCGGGCGATGGCCTCGTCGTCCACACCCGGCGTGTTGAACAGCAAACAGAGGTGCAAGCCGGACTCCTGGCCGGAGATCTGCACCCGGTCGCCCAAGCAGCGCTGAATGCGCCACGCCAATTCGTCGCGCCGTGCCTGATAGGCCACGCGCAGACGGCGGATGAGGGTGTTGAGATGGCCTTCGGTGATGAAGTCGGTCAGCGCCGCCTGCAGCATGAGCTGACCCGGGCGGTACAGGTCGTAGAGCCCGGTGTTGAAGGCGGGCAGTAGATCAGTCGGCACCACCAGATAGCCCAGACGGATGCCGGGGTACATCACCTTGGAGAAGGTGCCTGAGTAAAGCACCTGCGCATGTTCGTCCAGCCCCTGCAGGCTGGCGAAGGGCCGGCCGCCGAAGCGGAATTCACTGTCGTAATCGTCCTCGAAAATCCAGCAGCGCTGTTGCGCGGCGAACTGCAGCAGGGCGCGGCGGCGCTGCAGGCTCATCACATGGCCGAGCGGATATTGATGCGAGGGCGTGACGTAGATCAGCCGTGGACTGCCCTGCTGCCAGTCGGCGGCTGACGGCGCCATGCCCTCCAAGTCCACCGCGATCGGCTTGAGCTTCAGCCCAGCGGCCTGCAGCGCCCGGCGCGCGCCCCAGTAGCACGGGTCTTCCACCCAGGCCTCGTCGCCGTGATCGGTGAGCAGGCGCGCGGCCAGATCGAGCGATTGCTGCGTGCCCGAGGTAATGAGCACCTGCTCGGGCGTCACCCGCACCGAGCGCGACAGGCTGAGGTACTGCGCAATCGCCACGCGCAGCGGCATATAGCCGCCTTCCTGGCCGTAATCGAGCAGGTCGCGGTCGAGGCTACGCCAATACTTGGCCTGCAGTTTTTGCCAGAGCTGAATGGGGAATTCGGCAAACTCGATTTCGCCGGGCGCGAAGGGTTGCACCTCAAAGTCCGCCGAGCCCGACTGCGCGGTGAGCAATTGGCCGCGCTGCGAGAGCTCGCGTGGCGAGCCGCTGTCCGCACTGGCGGCCTGCGCCAGCTTGCGCCCGCGTACCGCCGGGCTGAGCGGGCCGAGTTCCGGAAGGGTCTCGGAAACGAAAGTGCCGCTGCCCTGGCGCGCGGTGAGGTAGCCTTCCGCCGTGAGCTGGTTGATGGCCGACATGACCGTATTGCGCGAGAGATTCAGGTCGCGCGCCAGATCGCGGGTGGATGGCAGTTGCACCCCGGCGGTGATGCGGCCCGCAAGAATAGCGCCGCGCAGCGAGAGATACAGGCGCCGATTGAGCGGCGGGGCTGCCGCCGCGTCGCCTTCGGTGCGCAGAAGCTCGGTGAGCAGGAGTTCGGACAGGGCAAGGGGTCGCATGGGTAGGAGTCTGTCGGACTTGGGGCGCAGCAGATAAAAACTGGCTCCATGACAAAAGCAAGGAGTGGCACTTCCGAGAGTACCAGTTGGCAGGTAAATTGAGCTTATCGAATCGCGCTAAGTCATGGAAAACCCTAGTATTTTTTGTTTTTTTGGCCCATTCAGAATGGTGCCTGGCCTTATTGCATTGCACCAAATCAGGGCGAAAACTGAGCGGCTGCCTCAGGCTCTGCCTCTTGTTGCAATGCACTAAAACAGGGAACATGCCTGTGTGCTTCTACCCTTGTTTTTTTGGTCTTTGATCCGGTTTTGATGATGTCCAACCTCACCTTCTTGCCTCGCGTTGCGGTCACCACTGATCTGAAGCCGATCGGCGGACACCCGACGTATGCGGTGACGCAAAAATATGTTGACCCGCTGCTGCCGCTGTCGGGCGTGTTGCCCTGGCTGCTGCCTTCAATGGGCGCGAGCCTGCCGCTGGATGCGGTGCTGGGGGATGTGGACGGGCTGGTGTTCACCGGCTCGCCGTCGAATATCGAGCCGCACCACTATGGCCAGGCGCTGAGCAACCCTGAGTCGCCCGCCGACCCGGCGCGCGACGCCACGACCCTGCCGCTGATCCGCGCCGCCCTTGCGCGTGGCATTCCGGTGCTCGGTATCTGCCGCGGGTTTCAGGAAATCAATGTCGCGCTCGGCGGCAGCCTGTTGCAGGAGGTGCACAACACCGCAGGCTTTGATGATCATCGTGAAGACGACACGCTGGATGTCGCCGGGCAGTACGGCCCCGCGCACCGCTTGCAGGCTGTACCCGGCGGCATGCTCGCCAGCATCGTCGGCGCGGATTCCTGGGAGGTCAACAGCCTGCATGGCCAAGGCATCCAGACCCTCGCCCCCGATCTGCTGGCGCAGGCGCATGCGCCCGACGGCTTGGTCGAGGCGTACACCTATCAACCCGCTCACCGCACCGACGCTGGCTTTGTGCTGGCGGTGCAGTGGCATCCCGAATGGCAGGCCGCGCAAAACCCCGTGTCGCGCGCGATCTATGCCGCTTTCGGCAACGCCTGTCGGCAGTTCGCCGCGCGCAAGCGCGACGACTCGCTGGCGCGCGCTGCCTGAGCAAACCGCGCCTGCACCTTTGGCGTTCAAAGTGCAGGCGATGGATGGAACCATCCTTGAAACGCAAACTGGAATCACATCATGAGTAGCGACAACCGCAAGCAGTGGACCTTCAACGATCTTGAAGGCTGGCTCAACGCCCAACGCATTACCGAAATCGAATGCCTCGTGCCCGACCTGACCGGGGTGGCGCGCGGCAAGATCCTGCCGCGCAGCAAGTTCACCGAAGACCGCGGCATGCGTCTGCCGGAAAGCATCATCGGCCTCACCGTCACCGGCAACTGGCCCGAGGATGAACGCCTCGAAACCCTGATCGCCGATACCGACCGCGATATGAATCTGGTGCCCGATCCGAGCACCGCGCGCGTCGTGCCCTGGGCCACCGACCCCACCGCGCAGGTCATTCACGACTGCTATTTCAAGGATGGCGAGCCGGTGGACTACGCCCCGCGCACCGTGCTGAAAAACATGCTCAAGCTCTACGCCGACAAGGGCTGGGCCCCGGTGGTGGCGCCCGAGCTGGAGTTCTATCTGGTGGCCAAGAACAACGATCCCGACCAGCCGCTGCGTCCGCCCATCGGCCGTTCGGGTCGCGCCGAAACCTCGCGCCAGCACTACAGCATCGACGCGGTCAACGAGTTCGATCCGCTGTTCGAAGACATCTACGACTACTGCGAGGCGATGGACCTCGACGTGGACACGCTGATTCACGAAGTCGGCGCCGGGCAGATGGAAATCAACTTCCTGCATGGCGATCCGCTCGATCTGGCCGACAAGGTGTTCTTTTTCAAACGCACCCTGCGCGAAGCGGCGCTTCGCCACAATATGTTCGCCACCTTCATGGCCAAGCCCATGGCGGGCGAACCCGGCAGCGCCATGCATGTGCACCAGAGCATCGTCGATCGCAAAACGGGGCAGAACATTTTCAGCAACGCCGACGGCAGCGAGTCCGAGCTGTTCCTGCACTACATCGGCGGTTTGCAGAAATACATACCGCACGTCATGGCGCTGTTCGCCCCGTATGTGAACTCGTATCGCCGCCTGGTCGCCAATACCGCGGCGCCGACCAATGTGGAATGGGGCGCGGACAACCGCACCGTGGGCATCCGCGTGCCGTTCTCCAATGCCGAAAACCGCCGCATGGAAAACCGTGTGATCGGCGCCGACGCCAACCCTTACGTTGCGCTGGCCGCCAGCCTGGCCTGCGGCTATCTGGGCATGGTCAACAAAATCAGCCCGCTG
The DNA here is from genome assembly GCF_002482605.1 of Thiomonas sp. UBA7699. Lineage (NCBI taxonomy): Bacteria > Pseudomonadati > Pseudomonadota > Betaproteobacteria > Burkholderiales > Thiomonas > Thiomonas sp. UBA7699. The sequence goes on from NZ_DLGH01000013.1 coordinate 23,339, forward strand.
CCCGAAATGAAGACCAATGCCTATGCCGCGCCCAACGCCATTCCGCTGCCGCAAAGCCTGTCCGAATCGGTGCGTGCGCTCGACGATGTGCCCGAGCTCGAGGCCATTCTGGGCAAACGCTTTTGCGGCATCTACAAGGCGGTGAAGATGAGCGAGTACGCCGAGTTCATGAAGGTCATCAGCCCCTGGGAGCGCGAGCACCTGCTGTTGCACGTCTGAACGGTGCCGCACCCTCAACAAAACATCGTCCTGAAACGGAGACTCCCATGAAACCCAATGATCTGCCCCAGTTCGACACCGCCGCGCTGCGCGCCAAGGACGCCGCGCATCACCTGCATCCCTTCACCGACACCAAGAGCCTGAACGCCGCGGGCAGCCGCGTCATCGTGCGCGGCGAGGGCGTGCGCATCTGGGACTCCGACGGCAACGAAATCATCGACGGTATGTCCGGCCTGTGGTGCGTCAACCTCGGCTACGGGCGGCAGGATTTGGTGGACGCTGCCACCCACCAGATGCAAACCCTGCCGTTCTACAACGCCTTTTTCAAGACCACCACGGCCCCGGCAACCGAGCTTGCGGCGCTGCTGCCGCAGTTGGCGCCGCCCGGCTTCAACCATGTATTCTTCACCAACTCCGGCTCCGAAGGCAACGACACCATCATCCGCCTGGTGCGCCGTTATTGGGACCTGATGGGCCAGCCGCAGCGCAAGACGATCATCAGCCGCCACAACGCCTATCACGGCAGCACGCTGGGCGGCGCGTCGCTGGGCGGCATGAGCGGCATGCACGAACAGGGCGACCTGCCACTGCCGGGCATCACCCACATCGACCAGCCCTACCAGTTGCAGCACGGCAAGCCGGGCGAGAGCGCGCACGACTTCGGTCTGCGCGCCGCAAGCTGGCTGGAGGCCAAGATTCTCGAAGTGGGCGCCGACAAGGTGGCCGCCTTCATCGGCGAGCCGGTGCAGGGCGCGGGCGGCGTCATCATTCCCCCGGCCAGCTACTGGCCCGAGATTCAGCGCATCTGCGACAAGTACGGCCTGTTGCTGATCTCCGATGAAGTCATCTGCGGCTTCGGTCGCCTGGGGCACTGGTTCGGCTGCCAGCACCCGCACATCAACTCCAAACCCGACCTCATCACCTTCGCCAAGGGCGTGACTTCGGGCTACCTGCCGCTGGGCGGGGTGCTGGTGGGCGACCGTGTGGCCAAGGTGCTGATCGAGCAGGGCGGCGACTTCAACCACGGCTTCACCTACTCCGGCCATCCGACCTGCTGCGCCGTCGCCATCGCCAACGTCAGCGCGCTGCGCAACGAGGGCGTGGTCGAGCGCGTGGCCACAGACACCGCGCCTTACCTGAAGGCGCAATTCGCCACCCTGGCCGATCATCCCCTGGTGGGCGATGTCGATTCGCTCGGCATGGTGGCTGGGCTGGTGCTCTACAAGGACAAGGCCAGCCGTACCCTGTTCCCGGCTGATCTGGGCGTGGGCTACCTCTGCCGCGACCACTGCTTCAAGAACGGCGTGGTGATGCGCGCCGTGGAAGAACGCATGATCATCGCCCCGCCGCTGGTGATGACGTATGCCGAAATCGACGAGATGATCCGGCGCATTCGCCGTAGCCTGGACGACACGCTGGCTGGTCTGCGTGCGCAGGGCTTGGTATAAATCGCCATTTCCGTATCGGTCGGTCACGGCATACTGGTACGGGAATTGCAAAGCCTCACCCTGCTGCACCTGTTGTTTTCAATTGGCTTCACACACACTTGAGAGGTTTTTCATGTCACAAAAACTGCATACGAAGTCAGTCCGTCGCAAGCTGCTGGCGGCCTGCCTGGCGGGCGCCGCGGCGCTAACCCTCGGCGCCGCCGCTCCGGCGCAAGCCGCCGGCGTGCTCAATATCTACAACTGGTCCGACTACATCGCCCCGACCACGGTGCCGGGTTTCGAGAAGGACACCGGCATCAAGGTGCGCTACGACACCTTCGACTCCAACGAAACCCTGTTCGCCAAAATGGTGGCGGGCGATACCGGCTACGACATCGTGGTGCCGTCGTCGAACTGGGCGGCCATCGACATCAAGGGCGGCCTGCTGCATCCGCTGGACAAAGCCAAGATCCCCAACTACAAAAACCTCGATCCGGGCCTGATGAAGCAGCTCGCCGCGGTCGATCCGGGCAACAAATACCTCATTCCCTGGATGTGGGGCTACACCACGGTAGGCATCAACGTCAACCAGGTGAAAAAGGCGCTGGGCAACACCCCCATGCCGGCCAATCCCTGGGACCTGATCTTCAACCCCACGTACGCTGACAAGATCAAGTCCTGCGGCATCTCCATGCTCGACTCGGGCGGCGACATCATGGAGGCTGCGTTCAACTATCTCGGCATTCCGCAAGACACCCAGAGCCCGGCCGACTTCGAGAAGGCCTACGCCATGGTGCAGAAGGTGCGCAAGGACGTGAGCATCTTCTCGTCCTCGGGCTACATCAACGACCTGGCTGGCGGCTCCATCTGCATGTCGCTGGGTTGGTCGGGTGATATGGGCATTGCCGCGGCGCGCGCCAAGGCGGCAAAAAACAAGCAGGACATCGAAGTGTTCCCGCCCACGCATGGCGCCGTGATCTTCATCGACACCATGGCCATTCCCGCCGATGCCAAGAACCTCGACAACGCCTACAAGTGGATGAACTACGTGCTCGAGCCCAAGGTGGCCGCGGCCGACACCAACACGGTGACCTACGCCAACCCGGTGCCGTCGTCGCTGCCCTATGTCGATGCCAAGATCAAGGATAACGACTTCGTGTTCCTCAAGCCCGACATGGTGGCCAAGCTGATTCCGCCCAAGGTTTACACCCCGGAGCAGCGTCGTCTCGTGACCCGTCTGTATACCAAGTTCAAGACCGGCCTGTGATCTGACCCCTGTTGCCGCGCTCTGCGTTTTTTGTTGGCAGGGGCGCGGCATCCCCCACACCTCAACCTTGTTCGACCGATGATGGAGTTCGCGTTGTGACGCCCCCTTCCACGAGTGCAAAACCCTTCCTGCGCATCGACGGCATCACCCGTCGCTTCGATGAGGTCGTCGCGGTCAATGACATTCATCTCGACATCCAGCAGGGCGAAATTTTTGCCCTGCTCGGATCGAGTGGCTGCGGCAAGTCCACCTTGCTGCGCATGCTCGGGGGCTTCGAGACGCCGACCTCCGGCCACATCTATCTGGAGGGCGAGGACATCACCGATCTGCCGCCCTATGAGCGGCCGATCAACATGATGTTCCAGTCTTACGCGCTGTTTCCGCACTTGACCGTGTTCGACAACATCGCCTTCGGTCTGAAACGCGACGGCATGCCCAAGGCGGACATCGCTACCCGCGTGGAGCAGATGCTCGACCTGGTGCAGCTCAAGCCCTACGGCAAGCGCAAGCCGCACCAGCTCTCCGGCGGCCAGCAACAGCGCGTGGCTTTGGCGCGCAGCCTGGCCAAACGCCCCAAGCTGCTTTTGCTCGACGAGCCGCTGGCCGCACTCGACAAAAAGTTGCGCGAGCGTACCCAGCTCGAACTCGTCAACATTCTGCGCAAGGTCGGCGTGACCTGCGTGATGGTCACGCACGACCAGGAAGAGGCCATGACCATGGCCGACCGCATCGCGGTGATGAAGGATGGCGAGTTTCTTCAACTCGGCACCCCCATCGAGATTTACGAACACCCGCAAACCCGCTTCATTGCCGATTTCATCGGCAACGTCAATATGTTCGACGGCAGGCTGGTGACCGACGAGCCCGACCATTGCGAAGTGCAGACCGATGATGCGTTGTTCTACATCGGCCACGGCATCAGCGGCACGCTCAACATGGAGCTGGGCATCGCCTTGCGTCCGGAAAAAATGACTCTGACCGAGGGGCACCAGAGTCACCCGAACAACGCCTTTCAGGGTACGGTGTCCGGGCGCTCGTACATGGGTAGTTACACCGCCTACGAGCTGCTGCTGCCGAGCAAGCGGCGCGTTCGCGTCACCGTGTCCAACGCCGATCGCCATGCCGATCCGTTTGATGTGGGGACCGCGGTTACCGCGCATTGGGCGGATAACGCGCCTGTGGTCATCGTGGACTGAGGCACAGCGCCAACGCATCATGCCAACAAACAGCGACACCTCCACCCCGCGCAAAGTGCGCAAGCCCTTCAACTGGGGCCGCAAGATCGTGATCGGCATTCCGCAGATCTGGCTGTTGGCCTTTCTGCTCGCGCCGTTCTTTATCCTTCTCAAGATCAGCGTGTCGGAAACCGACGCGCTGGGCATAGGCTTCGACCCGCTCGTCACCTATGTGAACGATGCGCTGCAGGTCAACATCCACTTCTCGCCTTACCTGGCGCTGGTGCGCGACAGCCTCTACATCATCACCTATCTGTCATCGCTGTGGTACGCCTTGATGACCACAGTGCTGTGTCTGGTGATCGGCTATCCGTTTTCCTACTTCATCGCCCGGGCCAAGCCCACGGTACGGCCCGCCCTGCTGATGCTGGTGATGCTGCCGTTCTGGACCTCGTTTCTCATCCGCATCTATGCCTGGAAGAACCTGCTCGACGTCAACGGCCTGGTCAACCAGTTCCTGATGTGGGCAGGCATCATCCACACCCCGCTGCGCATGATGTTCACCGAGTTTTCGTTCATGGTGGGCATGGTGTATGGCTACATCCCCTTCATGATTCTGCCGCTGTACGCCACGCTGGTGAAAATGGATCACCGGCTGGTCGAGGCGGCGGCGGATCTGGGCTCCACGCCGCTGAAGACCTTCTGGCTGGTCACCGTGCCGCTGTCCAAGTCGGGCATCATCGCCGGCAGCCTGCTGGTGTTCATTCCGGCGGTGGGCGAGTACGTCATTCCCGAGCTGCTCGCGGGCCCGTCCACGCTCAACATCGGCCGGGTGATGTGGAATGAGTTCTTCCTCAACCTCGACTGGCAGCGCGCCTCCGCGGTGGCCATTGTGATGATCGTGCTCATCCTGCTGCCGATTGCGGTGTTCAACAAGTACCAGACCAAGAGCCTGGAGGGCATGCGATGAAAAAGACCGCCGTGCTGCCCCTGACCTGGATGATCCTGGTCTATCTGTTCCTTTACCTGCCCATCGTGGTGCTGGTGGTGTATTCGTTCAACGATTCGCGCATGGTCACCATTTGGGGCGGCTGGACCTTCAAGTGGTACGGCGCGGTGGTGCATGACCATGAAGTCATCAGCGGCTTGATTCTGTCGCTCAAGGTGGCGCTGGCCACGGCCACTACTTCGGTGCTGCTGGGCACATTGGCGGCATTTGCCTTGGTGCGCTATCGCCACTTCGCGGGCAAGAGCCTGCTCAACTTCATGATCAACATCCCGCTGGTCATGCCCACCGTGGTCATTGCGCTGGCGCTGCTGCTGTTTTTCGTGACGGTGCAGAAGGCCATGGGGTTTCCGCAGAAGGGGTTTTTCACCATCTTCATCGGCCATACCGTCATGGCCATTTCCTATGCCGCGGTGGTCATCCAGTCGCGTCTGAAGGAAATGGACCGGTCGATCGAGGAAGCCGCCATGGATCTGGGCGCGCGCCCTTTCCAGGTGTTCATGCTGGTCACCCTGCCGTCCATTTCGCAGGCCCTGGTGTCGGCCTGGCTGCTGGCGTTCTCGCTGTCGCTCGATGAAGTGGTGATCTCCGCCTTCCTCTCCGGCCCTGGCAGCACCACCTTGCCGGTGGTGATTTTCTCGCGCGCCCGTCTCGGTCTGAGCCCGACCATCAATGTGGTCGGGGCGATCACGGTCTATCTGGTCATCATTGCGGTGGCGGTGAGTAGCCTGCTCATGGCGCGACGTGAACGTCTGCGCGCAAAACAGGCCGCGCAGGCCTTGCGCATGGATGCCGAGCCGCCGCAAACAAAGGAGTTCGGCGTCGGATTGATGACCGCCGAGGGGCGATGAGCCGTCGCCAGAGGAGCGGTTTTTTTGAGCAAGAGAAGCACCCTGTCAACATCTAAAAACACCTGGAGGACACACTGATGAACAAGTTCAAACTCACCGTGCTGGCGGCCAGCCTGGGGCTCGCCCCACTGGCACATGCCGACACCAACGCCGACATCCTGAACGAGCTGCAAGCGCTCAAGGCCAAGGTGCAGCAACTCGAAGCGCAGGTCAAGGCGCAGCAAACCCAGATCACCGACAACCAGAAGGCGACAGATGAAGCCTCAAAGGTGGCCAACCATGCGGATGTGCAGGTGTCAGGCATTAAGGAGCAAACCGAGTCGTCCGGCTTCAAGGGATTGAAGGTCAGCGGCATGATCGCCCCGGCCTATGTCTACAACCAGGATCAGCAGGCCAGTTCGTTCGTATTCCTGAATCGGTCCAATGGCGATCCGGGTGCGTACTCGCTCTACAACTACGACAACTCGTATTTCGGCGGCGTTTATCTCCAGTTCCAGAAGGAAACCGCGGGCGGCGTGGGCTGGAACCTCACCCTGGCTCCCGATCGGGGCGCCGGCGTCAACATGAATGGCAACTCCATCATTCATGAAGCTTCGGTGTCGATTCCGTTGAACAACGAGACCAAGCTCATCGCCGGCCAGATCCCCGACTGGGAAGGCTATGAATACACCTGGGACAACCAGACCAAACCCATCACCCATAACCTGCTGTTCGACTTCACCGAGCTGACCGCCTACACCGGCGTCGGGCTCGACCAGACCGTGGGCAACTGGGAGTGGAAGAGCATGATCGCCAATATGAACTCGCCGCGTTACTACTACGGCGGCTCCGGCGGGCGTGCCCCGGCACTGGTGTTCCGTGCCGACTACACCCCGCCCGGTTATGACAACGCCGATATCGGCTTCTGGGGCATGGTGGGCAAGCTGCCGAACTCCAACGTGGCGGCGGACGGCACCACGCCGCTGTTTGCCACCGGCACCTCGACCGCGCAGATGTTCGAGGTCGACGGCTACCTGACCCAGGGCGACTGGGGCTACTACGGCCAACTCGGCTATGGACAGCAGACCGGGGCAGCGTATAACGGCGGCAAAGCCAAGTGGTGGGGCGCCTCGGGCATGCTGACCTATAACTTCACCCCGCGCTTCCTCGGTTTCGCCCGCGCTGACTATCTCAACAACAGCAGCAATGGCGGCGGGCTGCCGGGCGGCTATATGAACCCGACTGCCGGTGGCCTCGGCGCGAGCTTCAACGGCGTCAACGGCTTCGGCCCAGGCTACGTCAACGACGGCACGGGTAACTGGACCATCGTCGACCCCAACAAGGGCGCCAACCGCTACGCCCTCTCGCTCGGCTGGAATTACCTGCTGACCGAGTCGACCACATTGAAGATGGAATACCGCTATGACCGCTCCAGCCTTGCTACCTTCTACAACGTGTCGGATGGCAGCTACAAAAAGGACAACAATCTTCTTGCCGCTTCGGTGGTCGTGAGCTTCTGATCTGTCCTTTCGCGGCGGGTGTCTTGCCCGCCGCCTCACCGCTTTTTGCTACTCCATCATGCGCCACCCCATCGCCTTCACAACGAACCGGGTGGCGCCCGAACCCATCGCTCCAGCGCCCGACCGAGTGCTGCTCGGCGACCCGCAGCAACGGGCCTGGAATCACTACACCGACGCCACCGGTCAGTTCTCCGCTGGCATCTGGCAGGGTGAGCCTGGTGCTTGGCGCGTGCACTACGACCCGCATGAAGAAGAGTTCTGCGTGCTGCTCGAAGGGCATATGACGCTCACCGCAGACGACGGCGCGGCGCAGGAATTTCGCGTCGGTGACGCGTTCGTCGTGCCCGGCGGCTTCACCGGCATCTGGGAAAACCACACTCGGGTGCGCAAACACTAGCCATCATGGCGCTCAAAAAGAACTAAACCTTACCCCAGGAGATTCGCATGACCGAGAACTTCAATCGCATCTGGCATCAACGCGCCGACGATCTGCTCAAGCGCGGTATCGACGGCCGCATGGTCATCGACGGCAGGCGCTGGGCCGCGACTGATGGCAGCCTGTTCGACTGCATCTCGCCCGTTGACGGCAAGGTGATTGCCCGCGTCGCCCGCGGCAAGGCGGCGGACATCGACCGCGCCGTAGCCAGCGCCCGCGCGGCGTTCAACGATCGCCGCTGGGCTGGCCAGCCGCCTGCTGCGCGCAAGAAGGTGATGGTGGCGTTTGCCGAGCAACTGCGCGCTGCGCGCGACGAACTCGCGCTGCTCGAAACCCTCGACATGGGCAAGCCGATCAAGAACAGCCTGTCCACCGACGTGCCGTCCGCCGCGCGCTGCCTGCAGTGGTTCGGCGAAGCGGTGGACAAGATCTACGACGAAATCGCCCCCACCGGCGACAACGCGCTGGCCCTCATTACGCGCCAGGCCATCGGCGTGGTCGGCGCCATCGTGCCGTGGAACTACCCTATGCTGATGGCCTCGTGGAAGCTGGGGCCCGCGCTGGCCGCGGGCAACAGCGTGGTGCTCAAGCCTTCTGAAAAATCGCCGCTCACCGCGCTGCGTCTGGCCGAACTGGCGCTGGAGGCCGGGCTGCCAGAGGGCGTGTTCAACGTGGTGCCGGGCTTCGGGCATGAGGCCGGTGAAGCGCTGGCGCTGCACATGGACGTGGACGCCATCGGCTTTACCGGATCCACCCGCACCGGCCGCCGCATGCTCGACTACTCCAGCCGCAGCAACTTGAAGCGCGTGTACAACGAACTCGGTGGCAAGTCGGCCAACATTGTCTTCGCCGACTTCGACGATCTCGACCGCGCCGCAGCCACGGCCATCGGCAGCATGTTCTACAACCAGGGCGAGAGCTGCAACGCGCCCTCGCGCCTGCTGGTGCAGGACAGCATTGCCGATGCCTTCGTCGAGAAGCTCGCTGTGCTCACTCCGCAATACCACCCGGCCGACCCGCTGGATGCATCCACCGTGCTCGGCGCGCTGGTCGATGAAACCCAGACACAGACCGTGCTCGGCTATATCCAGTCGGGCGTGGACGAGGGCGCGCGCTGCGTGGCCGGCGGCTGCCGCGCGCTGCAGGAGACCGGCGGGCAGTACGTCGCCCCGACGGTGTTCGACGGCGTGAAAAACAGCATGAAAATCGCGCAGGAAGAAATCTTCGGCCCGGTGCTGGCGGTCATTCGCTTCAAGACCGAAGCCGAGGCCATCGCCATTGCCAACGACAGCGCCTACGGCCTGCACGCCGGGGTGTGGTCGCGCAATATCGACCGCGCGGTGCGCGTGTCGCGCGCGCTGCAGGCGGGCACCGTGCACGTCAACCAGTACGACGAGGACGACATCACCGTGCCGTTCGGCGGCGTGAAGCAGTCGGGCAACGGCCGCGACAAGTCGCTGCATGCCTTCGACAAATACACCGAACTCAAAACCACCTGGATGCGCATCGACAGCGCGAACTGAACCCTCCCCACCCCGGCCCTCCCCGCAAGCGGAGAGGGGGCCTTTGCTCCTCCTCCACGCAGTGGGGGGGGCGGGAGGGGGAATCTTTTGGAGACACACCATGAACCACTCACTGAATGAACAACTCCAGGCGCGCCGCGCCGCTGCCACGCCCCGCGGCGTGGGCGTGATGGCCAGCTTCTACGCCGACCGCGCCGAGGGCGCCGAGCTGTGGGACGTCGAAGGCCGCCGCTACATCGACTTCGCCGGCGGCATCGCGGTGATGAACGTCGGCCATCGCCACCCGAGGATCGTCGCTGCGCTGCAGGAGCAACTGCAGCACTTCACCCACACCTGCTACCAGGTCGTGCCGTATGAGAGCTATGTCAGCCTGGCCGAAAAACTCAACGCCCTCACGCCCGGCAGCCACGCCAAGAAAACCGCGCTGTTCTCCACCGGCGCTGAGGCCGTGGAAAACGCCATCAAGATTGCCCGCGCCTACACCCAGCGCCCCGGGGTGATTGCCTTTGGCGGCGCCTTCCACGGCCGCAGCCTGTTTGCCGTGTCGCTCACCGGCAAAGTGCAGCCGTATAAGGCGGGCTTCGGCCCCTTTCCGCCGGAGATCTATCACGCGCCGTTTCCCTGTCATTGCGCCAGCCTCGACGAGACGAAAAAGGCGGTGGAACTGCTGTTCAAGGCCGACATCGAACCCTCCCGCGTAGCCGCCATCATCTTCGAGCCCATCCAGGGCGAGGGTGGCTTCAACGTCATTCAGGCCGAGGCGGTGAAGTGGCTGCGCGCGCTGTGCGACCAGCACGGCATCGTGCTCATCGCTGACGAGGTACAGACCGGCTTCGGCCGCACCGGCAAGCTGTTCGCGATGGAACACTTTTTCGAGCAGACCGGCGTGCTGCCCGACCTCATGACCATCGCCAAATCGCTGGCCTCGGGCATGCCGCTGTCGGCGGTGACCGGCCGCGCCGAAATCATGGACGCCCCGGCCCCCGGCGGGCTGGGCGGCACCTACGCGGGCAACCCGATGGCGGTGGCCGCCGCGCACGCCGTGATCGACGTGATGCACGACGAGCAACTCCCGGCGCGCGGCCAGAAGCTGGGCGATCAGCTCAAGGCCCGGCTTGAAGGTCTGCGTGCGCAAGTGCCGCAGATCAGCGATGTGCGCGGCCTGGGCGCCATGGTTGCGGTGCAGTTCAACGACCCCGCCTCTGGCAAACCGGACGCGGCTTATACCAAGGCCGTGCAGGCCGAGGCACTCAGGCGCGGCCTCATCCTGCTGACCTGTGGCGTGGACTACAACGTGGTGCGCTTCCTGTTCCCGCTGACAATTTCTGACGCCGTGTTCGCCGAGGCGCTCGACATCCTCGAAGCCTCGCTGCTGGCGGCCAAGGGCTGAATTCCTGGCTATCTGCGACGACGCATGCGGTTGCGCCGGGTCATCGCCTGGCAGGGTTCGCAGTCGTCCTTGCGGGCCTTGCGGCCGTAGCGCCCGGCGTAGTGGTCGAACACGGCGCGCGGCACGACATGCAGGAATTTGCCCAGCCACCCCATCTGCCACGGAATGGTGACGTAGGCGCGGCCCGCGTCGATGGCGGGCAGGGCGTGACGCGCGAACTCGGCGGGTGAAATGAGAAAGGGCATGCGAAAGCGATTGCCCGCCGTCATGGGCGTTTCGATATAGCCGGGGCTGAGGGTGACGACTTTCACGCCGCTGGGCCGCAGTTCCACGCGCAGGCTTTCGAGCGAGCGGATGAGGGCGGCCTTGCTGGCGCAATAGGCGGCGTGGCAGGGCAGGCCGCGAATCCCGGCCACGCTGGCGATACCCACCAAGGTGCCGCTGCCGCGCGCGCGCATCGGCGCGATGAAGGGCGCCAGGGTGGCGAGCGCGGCGGCCCAGTTGATGTCCATGATGTCGATGGCCACGTCGAGATCGTCGGCTTGCGACAGATCGACGCCGTGGCTGATGCCCGCGTTGGCAATGACCACCTGCGGGCAGCCCCATTCGCGCAGCAGGGTGTCGGCCTCAAGGCGCAGGCGGTCGGTGTCGCGCACGTCGGCGGCGATGAGCCGCACGCGGGCCGCATCAGTCGGGTCGAGATGGGCATCGCGTGCGACTTGCTCCAGCAACTCGGCGCGGCGGGCGATCAACACCAGCCGCCAGCCGCGAGCGGCATAAGCCGCAGCCAGCGCTGCGCCGATGCCGCTGGACGCGCCGGTGAGCAGCACGATGGGTGCGGGCGATGCGGCGGTCATGGCGTGGCTCCCGGTGGGGTTTGGCCCGGCACGATGACGGCTTTCACCCGTCCCTGCAGCGATGCAGTGCCCGCAATGCCGTTGAAATCCACCGCATTGCCGGAAAAAACGGTCTGCCCCTGCTGCACCACCGTGGGCCGGTTCGACTGCACGATCTGCTGGTTGGGGAAGATGTTGAGAAACTCGCTGCGCACGATCAGCGAGGCCTGATGGGGCACGCCGCTGCGCTCCACCACGGCCTGGCCGAGCAGCTGCACATTGCTGCCGTCTTTGTTGGACAGGCCGCGCAGCGCGCTGGCCGTGGTGACGATGCCCTGGGGGTTGACCGCGCGCAGCTGCGGCGACGTGATGTCGAAGGTGTCGGAGGCGGGCAGGTGCACCATCTGCGTGCCGCGCAAAACGGCGCTGAGCTGGCCCTGGGCGTTGTAGCTCGCCGCAGAAAATCCGCGCAGCAGGTAGTCGGGCAGGTTGGAGTGCGCCGCGTCGATTCGGGGGGTTTGCTCGGCGCGCATCACCACCTGCGCCACCCACCAGCTGAACGCGGCGGCCAACGCCAGCAGCAGGATGGGCGTCCAGGCGCTGAGGCGGAGCCAGAACTGGCGCGGGTTGATTCTCATGTCGACAGGGGCTTCAACGCGCGCTGGGCAGCACGGCGCCCGGCTCGGCCAGGGTGCCGCTGATGGCATCGTGAGGGCGGCCCGGCGGTGGTGTGTGCGGCTTGCCGTCGAGCGCATCCTGCAGCAGGGCGGCGTAGGCGCCGCGCGCCATCAGCAGCAGATCGCAGACTTCGCGAACCGCGCCGAGCCCGGCGGGGGCGCGGGTAATGTGGCTCACGCGGGCCAGCACCTCGGCGTGGCTTTGCGGCGGCGCTGCGCTGAAACCTGCCCGGGCGATCAGGGCGAGATCGGGCCAGTCGTCGCCGATGATGGCCACTTGCTCCCAGCTCAGCTGGAGCTGGTCGAGCAGGCTCTGTGCGGCGGGCAGCTTGGCGCCGCTGCCCAGCACGCTGTGTTGCAGGCCGAGTTCGGCGATGCGCGCGCGCAGCGCGGGGCTGTCGCGCCCGGAAATGACGACGGGCTCGATGCCTGCGCTCATCAACAGCTTGAGGCCGTGACCATCGAGGGTGGAAAAACGCTTGAGCTCTTCGCCCTGCGCGCCATAAAGCAGGTCGCCGGGGGTAAGCACGCCGTCCACGTCGAGCAGCAGCAGTTGCACATCGAGCGCGGCGAGTAGGAGTTCGGGCTCAAAGGCGAGACGGGGTGTGGCGTCGCGGGGTGTGGCTTTGATAGGCGGGTTCATGGCGGATTTGTTCACACCCTCTCAGATCACTTTGGCGGCGAACAGGTCGTGCATGTTCAGCGCACCGACGGGCTTGCCTTGAGCATCGACGACGAGCAATTGGTTGATGCGGTATTGCTCCATGAGTTGCACCGCTTCGACGGCGAGCGCGTCCGGGCCGATGGTGTGCGGCTGCGGGTGCATGGCCTGCTGCGCTTGCAGGGTGTTGAGGTTGGCGCCCTTTTCGATCAGGCGTCGCAGATCGCCGTCGGTGATGATGCCCGCCAGCACGCCGTGCGCATCGACCACGGCGGTCATGCCCAGGCCCTTGCGGGTGATTTCCATCAGCGCGGCGGTGAACGGCGCGTCGCCCGTCACGCTGGGCACGGCCTCGGCGCTGCGCATCACATCGCTTACATGGGTGAGCAGTTTGCGTCCCAGGCTGCCGCCGGGATGGGTGCGGGCGAAATCCTCGGGGCCGAAGCCGCGAGCGTCGAGCAGGGCGACGGCCAGGGCGTCACCCAGGGCAAGCTGGGCGGTGGTGCTGGCGGTGGGCGCGAGGTTGAGCGGGCAGGCTTCTTGTTCGACGGCGCAATCGAGCAGGATGTCGGCATGCCGCGCCAGGGTGGAGTCGGTGCGGCCGGTCATGCTGATGAGCGTGGCGCCCAGGCGCTTGACCTGCGGCACGATGCGGGTGAGTTCTTCGGTCTCGCCGGAGTTGGACAGGGCGAGGAACACATCGTCGCGCGTCACCATGCCCAGGTCGCCATGGCTGGCCTCGGCCGGGTGCACGAAATAGGCCGGCGTGCCGGTGGAGGCGAAGGTCGCCGCGATTTTTCGGCCCACATGTCCCGATTTGCCCATGCCCGACACCACCACGCGGCCGGGGCTCTGCAGGATGCACTGCACCGCCTGGGCAAATGCGCTCGACAGCGGCGGCGCGGCCAAGCGCTCGCGCAGGGAAAGCAGGGCGCGGGCTTCGATATCCAGGGTGTCGCGCGCGAGTTGAACCGCGCGCTCAGGCGAGTAGGGGGTGTGCATCAGCGGCAGTATAAAAACCGCGGCGCTTTCTGTCTGATAGCGCCGCCCCAGACCTGCCGCTGCGCGTCAGATCCCCCGAGGGCATGGCGGTTCAGCTCACGATGCCCTGATGCATGGCGTAGCGCACCAGATCGGCGTCGTTGTCGAGGGCGAGTTTGTGCATCAGCCGCGTCTTGTGCGTGCTCACCGTTTTGCAGCTGATGTGCAATTCGTCGGCGACCTGATTGACCGATTTGCCTTCGACCAGCCGCATGAACACCTGCATCTCCCGGTCGGAAAGACGGGCGTGGGGTTCTTCCGCCGCCTCGCCCTCGTTCATATAGTTGGCCAACTGCTCCGCCACGCCGGGTGTGAGGTAACGCCCGCCGTGCACGACCTTTTGAATGGCCTCGACCAGCACGTTGGGGCTGCAACCCTTGGTGAGATAACCTGCCGCGCCGCCGCGCAGCGCGCGCAGCGCAAACTGTTGCTCGGGATGCATGCTCAGAATCAGCACCGGCAGGTCTGGGTGCATGAGCTTGATGCGCTTGAGCAGATCGAGTCCGTTGCCCTGGGGCATTGACAGATCGAGTAGCACTACGCTCCACGACTGATCGCGGATTGATTGCATGGCGCGGGCGAGATCGCCGCACCAGACCGCCTGCATGTCGTTGGAGCCGAGAAAGCGCGCCAAGCTCTCGCCCAGCAGCGCATGGTCGTCGATGATGAGCACGCGCAACTCATCCAAGGGCGTCTCCTGCGGATGGGTGGGGCTGGGCCGCGCCCGCGTCATCACTCAACAGCGTAGGCCCCAGCGGCATGCACACCTGCACGCGCACACCGCCCCGCGGCGACTGGTCGAGCTGAAAGCTGCCGCCGAAGACTGCGGCGCGTTCGCGCATGCCCCGCAGGCCCAGCGAAGGGCGGCTGGCCGGGGGCTCTTGCGGCGTGTAGCCGATACCGTCATCCTCGACTGAAATGCAGATCTGATGGGCCTCCACATCGACACAGCGTACCCAGGCCTGACGCGCCCGCGCATGGCGCACCACGTTCGTCAAGCCCTCCTGCGCGATGCGAAACAGCTCCGTGGCGATCAGTTCGCCGACCTCGCTTTTGTAGCTCAGCTCGGTTGACACCCGAATGTCGTAGCGTTGGGCGTATTGCTCGGACATCCAGCGAAGCGCGGCCTTCAGCCCCAGGTCGAGCACGCTGGGCCGCAATTCGGACGCAACCCGCCGACCCGCCTCTGCCGCGGCGTGAATGAGCTTGTCGACGTTGCCAAACAACTCCGGCGCCTGCGCGGCGCCAAACTGCTTGCGCAGCAGCGCCACATCCATCTGCAAGGCCGTGAGCACCTGACCCAGATCGTCATGCAGGTCGCGCGCCATGCGGGCCCGCTCCGCCTCGCGCACCGACTCCAGATGCGAGGCGATCTGCCGCAGGTCGCTGGAGAGATTGAGCAGTTGCGATTCGCGCAGATGACTCTGCGTGACGTTGAGCATGATGCCGGTGGATTCGGCCGCGAAGGCGTTGATGCTGCGCGTGCGCGCCCGCACATTCACCCACTTGAGCCCGTGCGGCGTATGCAGACGCCCTTCCCAGTTCCAGAAACCGGAGGCGACGCTGGTCTGCAGCGCCGCATGAAACGGCGCGAGATCCAAGGGGTCGATCTGGTTCAGAAGGTGCTGCGCGGAGTGCTGCAAATCAGTGGCCTGAACGCCACAAACCGGCAGGCAACAGGCGCTGGCAAAGTCGAACCGCAATTGCCCGCCGTCATGGCGCAGGCGGAACACAAAACCCGGGAGCTGGTCAACGAGCGCACGCAGGTCTGTGAAACCCTCCGGCGCCTGCGTTGCGCCAGACGTCAGATCGGCATCGCCTGCCAAGTCGGCCAAGTGATCGGGTGTTTCACGGATGTGGCGCTGCGGCAACATGAGCTTGGCATGAGATGCGGTGGTTCAAAAATAGTGCGAGATCACAGCATTCGGGTTGTGAAATCTGGTCTCGACTAGAGAATTCAACGTGCTTTAGGGCGGCAGTCCTAGGTTATCAGAAAATTCTGACAAAAAAACCAGCAAATTCCGATACGCAAGTCAGAGCGCGCTGATCGATTCAGCTTAGGGAAAACTCGACAATTCACACTCCCTAATGAGCATATTTTGGGGTCTGACGAGTCGCAGGCCTAGGCCTCGTCGAGGGGGGGTGGTGATCAGGACATGAGGCGAAACCTTTAGTGCACCCCATATGTAACAAACAGTGCCTTTGTTTTGCGTTGTATTGCGGAGGCGGTTTCGAGTGTCATGAGTCGAAACAGTCTCATCTTGGGAGGGGCTTGATCGTGTGGTCGCAATGGGTGCACGGCTGGCGTCATAGTGAGGAAGTAGTCATGAATTCATTCTTTTTAAAAGCGGGAACTCTTGCCCTAGTGGCTTCGGTGAGTCTTGCGGGCTGCGGTGGCGGTGGCACGACGGATCTCGCTGCCGCCAATAATGCGACTGCAGGAACTGGTACGGCAGCGATCGCCAGTCCGCAGCCCACGATCACCGGCGGCAGTGCGAATAACGCACCGCCGGAGCCGACTCCGACGTCCACCCCGATCTCCTTCCCGACGTCCGACCTGACGGCCGCAGGCTCACCCGCCGCAGGCCTGCAGGATTACGGCACCGCATTGCGCCCGTTCACCCCTCTGGCCAAGCCCGCCAAGGGCGTGCGGTTCACTGACCCCGATTTCCCCGGAACAAAGATCGTCCGCGTGACCGACGCCAAGGCGGATTTCAATTCGCGTGTGGCCTTGCCCGCCTATCCGACCACGCAGGCGTGGAATGCCGACGAAACGCTGATGATCCTCTACGTGTCGGGCGCGCTCAGCGAAGGCGGGCGAAACGGCACGTTTGCCCTGTACGACGGCAAGACCTACAAGTTTCTCGACTACCTCGACATCAATCCCGCCGATGTGGAACAGTTCTATTGGTCAACGACCGATCCCAGCGCCTTGTTCTACGTGGATAACAACCAGCGCACCGGAACGCAACAAAACGCCCTCACCAAGATGACGGTGAACTACAGCGGTGGCGCCGTGACCACGCGCACCACCGTGCTGCACGACTTCGCTGCGGACTTCAAACCGGGCGGCGCGCTGCACGACGCGGTGCAAGGTGCGGGTCTGATTACCCGCGTCTCAGGCGGCAGCGACCCGTTCGGTATGAGTTGGGACAACGACCTGATTGGCCTTGGCGCCTACCTCAATCGCAACACCCCGCGCGGCGGCGCAGCTTATGCAGCGTTCACCTATCGCATCTCCACCGGGCAGATCGGCAAAAGCTTCATCCCTGACGACAGCACCGTACCGCAGGCGCTGCCTTCGGGAAAAGGCACCTACTTCTACGAAAACGAGCAGCAGGTTCAAATTCGTGATCCGCTGACCAATGCGGTGCTGCAGACCCGGTCATTCGACGGTTCGCAACATGGCGACCTGCTGCTGAACGCCGCAGGCGAAGATGTGGTGGTGTCGGTGCAGTTCGACTCGCCCTTCAACAAAGCCATGATGACCATGAACCTGACGCAAGGCGGCAGCCCCAAAGTGCTGATCGACCATGACCCGGTTTCAGGCTCGTTCGCCAGCGGGCGGGCGTTCAAAGCGCCGGGCTGGGTGGGCATTTCGATGGTCGGTTGCCCATCGGGCTCGAACGGCAACTGCAACGGGGGGCAGCCCATCGCGGTCGGCTCGCCCATGACCTATCTCGACCAAGAGATCCTGCTCGCAAACGTGGACACCGGCAAGGTGTATCGCGTGGCGCATCACCGCAGCACCGGCAACTACTTCAACGCACCGCAGAGCAACTACTGGGCGCAGCCGAATATCACCATCAGCCCGAGCGGCACGCGCATGTTGTTCCAGAGCGATTGGGGCGATGCGAACCCCAGCAAGCCGGTCATTGACGCGAGTTCGATTGTCGATACCTATGTGATCGAGTTGCCGTCATACCGGGGGAAGTAGGCTGTGTTTGCGGTAAACCAAACGATGTTCAGGGAGGGCGCCAGCGGGCAGGCGCCCTCCTCCTACGCGCCCTGCACACAAAACACCGCTTCCGTTGCCAGCAGCCCGGGAGCGAAGGTAATGCGACGGCCGTTGCGGATGCCGAAGGCGTCGATCATCTTCAGCCCGCAGTGCGCAGCCAGGCGCTCGAAGTCGGCATAGGTGGCCACGCGCAGGTTGGGCGTGTTGTACCACTCGTAGGGCAGCTCGGGCGTTACGGGCAGGCGGCCCGTCAGGATTTGCAGGCGGATGCTCCAGTGGGCGAAATTGGCGAAGCTGAGGATGCCCAGCCGACCCACGCGCGCGGTTTCGCGCAGCGCGTTTTCGGTGTGACGGATATTGGGCAGGGTGTCGATCTGCAGCACCACGTCGAAGCTGCCATCGCCGAACATCGACAGGCCCTGCTCCAGGTCGAGCTGCAGCACGTCCACGCCTTTTTCGGCGGCGGCGATCAATTTTTCAGGGCTGATTTCCACGCCCAGCCCGGTGCAGCCGCGGGTGTCGCGCAAATGCGCCAGCATGCGGCCATCGCCGCAGCCCAGATCGAGCACGCGGCTGCCATGCGGCACCAGATCGGCAATCACGCTCAGGGGAGTGGTCATTTGGAAAGCTCCTGCGCGATGCGGTCGAACCAGGCGCGCACCACGCCGTGGTAGTGCGGGTGATCCATGAGGAAGGCGTCATGGCCCTGCGGGGCATCGACTTCGGCATAGGTCACAGCGCGGCGGTTGGTCACCAGCGCCTGCACGATTTCGCGCGAGCGCTGGGGCGAAAAGCGCCAGTCGGTGGTGAAACTCACCAGCAGAAAGCGCGCCTGCGCCGCCGCCAGCCCCTGCGCCAGATCGCCGCCGGTGGCGCGCGCCGGGTCGAAGTAGTCGAGCGCGCGGGTGATGAGCAGATAGGAGTTGGCGTCGAAATAGCCGCTGAATTTGTCGCCCTGGTAGCGCAAATAGCTCTCGATCTCGAAGTCCACACCAAAGCCGTAGCCCAGAGCGCCATTGCGCAGCGCACGGCCGAATTTGGCGGCCATGGCGTCGTCGCTGAGATAGGTGATGTGGCCGATCATGCGCGCCACCGCCAGACCTTGCTTGGGCACGACGCCGTGGGCGTAGTAGTCGCCGCCATGAAAGTCGGGGTCGGTGGTGATGGCGCGCCGCGCCACCTCGTTGAAGGCGATGTTCTGCGCCGAAAGACTGGGCGCTGTGGCGATGGCGGCGCAGTGGGCCACGCGTTCGGGGTAGCGCAGCGCCCAACTCAGCGCCTGCATGCCGCCCAGGCTGCCGCCGATGACCGCAGCCAGGCGCTCGATGCCCAGCCGGTCGAGCAGCCGCGCCTGCGCATCCACCCAGTCTTCGACCGTCACCACGGGGAAGCGGCTGCCCCAAGGCTGGCCAGTGGCGGGGTCGAGGCTCATCGGGCCGGTGGAGCCGAAGCACGAGCCGGGATTGTTGACGCACAAGACGAAAAAGCGCTCGGTGTCCAGCGGTTTGCCGGGGCCGATCAGGTTGTCCCACCAGCCCACGCTCTTGGGGTTGCCTGCATGCGTGCCGGCGGCGTGATGGCTGGCGTTGAGCGCATGACACACCAGCACGGCGTTGCTGCGCTCGGCGTTGAGCGTGCCGTAGGTTTCATACATCAACTCGTAGGCGGGCAGTTGCGCGCCGCTTTGAAGCGGCAGCGGCTGCTCGAACGCCATGCGCTGCGGCGTGACGTCACCGAGGGCTGAGGGCGAAGCACTCATGGGTGTTCCTGAAAAAACAAACCGGCGGCGCTGGCAATGCAGCGAAAACCGCCGGTGGTCTGCGCTGTTTTAGCGGTATTTGTTACGCGCCCGCAAGCCCAGGGCAAATCGGCGCGTGGGCAAGTATAGGAGCATCCCCAAACGGATTCAGCCCATCGCCCCGTGCGTTGACCAGTGCGGCGCCAGCAGGGTGCGTTGCAGATGATCCGGGGCCAGACCGTAGAGCCGGGCGAGTTGCTCGCGGTCGATGCACTGCGCCGGGCTGCCCTGGGCGATGAAGCGGCCTGCCTGCATCAGAATGACGCGCGAGGCCACGACAAAGGCGTGATCAGGATGATGGGTGGTGAACAGCACGGCCCGCCCGTCGTCGCGCAACTGCGCGAGCAGTTCGAGCAGCCGCAACTGATTGCCAAAGTCCAGGCTGCTGGCAGGTTCGTCGAGTAGCAGGTAGGGAGCGTCCTGTGCCAGCGCACGGGCGATCAAGACTTGCTGACGCTGCCCGCCTGACAGCGCCGCGTAGCTGCGTGTGGCCAGGGCTTGCAGGCCGAGCCGGTGCAGGATGGCGTGCACGGCGGCGAAGTCGTCGGCTGCGGGCCGGGCGATCAGCCCGCGGCTGGCCAGCCGCCCCATCATCACCACGTCGATGACGCTGTAAGCGAACACCAGCCGGTGCTGCTGAGGCACATAGGCAATGCGTCGGGCGCGCTCGGGCGCGGACAGGGTGAAGAGGTCTAAGCCATCGACTTGCACCGACCCAGCATGCGGCGCATGAATCGCGCACAGGGCTTTGAGCAAGGTGGTTTTGCCGCAGCCGTTGGGGCCGAGCAGCGCCAGCGTCTCACCTGGGGCAAGGCGCAGCTGCACGCCCTTGACGATCTCTTCCTGTCCATAGCGGACGTGGAGTTGTTGTGCGTCGATCATCTCCGGCTCCTCAATCGGCCCAGCTCACGGCGGCGCGTCGCAGCACCACGGCGAGCAGCGGCAGCCCGACCAAGGCCGTGAGAACGCCCAGCGGCAACTCCACGGTGAACGCCGTGCGCGCCACGTCGTCGAGCAGCAAAAGGTAGAGCGCCCCCAGCAAGGCAGAGGCGGGCAACACGCGGCGGTTGTCCGCGCCCCAGATCAGCCGGGCAATCTGAGGAATCAGCAGACCGACCCAGGCGATCATCCCGGCCAGAGTCACCGACAGCGTGCCCAGCAAGGTGGCCAGCGCGATGACCCAGGCGCGCGTGGCGCGCACCGGTACGCCCAGTGTGGTCGCTTCCTCGTCGCCCATGCTCAGCACGTTGAGCGCATGGCCCAGGCCGATGAGGGCGGCGGTGGCCAGCGCCATCAGCGGGGCGGTGAGCCACACGCTGTGCGCCGACACGCTGGAGAGCGTGCCCATCAGCCAATAGGTGATGGCGGGCAGCTTGTCGTACGGGTCGGCGACGTACTTGGCGGTGGACAGCAGGGCGGTGAAAAACGCGCCGGTGATCAAGCCCGCCAACAGCAGCACCACAATGCCATGGATGCCGACCAGGCGGGCGAGCAGCAGGGTCATGCCCACGGCCATCAGCCCAAAGACAAAGCTGGAAAGCTGAACCTGCCAAAGGGTGTGACCGAGCAGGATGCCCAGTGCCGCGCCGAATGCGGCTCCGGCCAAACCGCCGAGCACTTCCGGCGAGGCCAGCGGATTGCGAAACAGCGCCTGGTAAGCCGCGCCCGAGGCGGACAGCGCAGCGCCGATGCACATGGCCGCGACGATGCGCGGCGCGCGCAGCTCCACGATCACCGTCCACAGTTCGGAAGGATGGCCTGCAAGGCCCTGCCACAGGCGCATGGCCGCCTCGAACGGCGAGGGCTGATAGCGCCCGAGCAGCAAGGAGATCGCGGCGCAGAGCAACAAGGCCGAGCCCAGCAACCCGAAGCGACCCTTCATGGACGGCCGGGCAATGCGGCGTCTGCCCGATGCGGCGCGGCAGACGCGGCGGGCAAAGACGCAGGCAAAGACGTCGGCTGGGGCGCGGATAAAGATGAGGACACCAGCGGCAAAACCTGACGCAACAGCCGCTGCATTTGTTCGAGCTGCCGTTCAGGGCGGTCGTCGAGCGGGTTGAATGCCAGGCGCGGCACCGCGCGTTGCGCCAGCAGGTCGGTGAGCTGCCGGGCGCATTCCTCGGGCGTGCCGACGATGGCGCGCGCCAGACTTTCGCTCTCGTCCATCTCGGCCATGGGGCCGCGAAAGCCGACCTTCCATTGCGATTGCTTGTTGCGCCGAAAGGCGGCCAGCCACGCCAGGGCATGGCGTCTGGCGGCGTCGCCATCCTCATCGATCCACAGCCCGCGCGACAGCAGCGCGTCGGCCGGACGTTGTGCAACGATGCCCCAGTTGATGGCCTGGGCGTCGTAGGTTTCCAGCGGCCAGAACTGCGCGCTCATCCAGCCCAGCCCGCGCGAAGCCGCCCAAGCCAGGGTGTCGGGCTCGCGGCTGGCGACGAACAGGGGCAGCGGGAGTTGCGCCGGCGGTTGCAGCACGGCCTCGCCGCCGCCCCCGACCGACTGGGGGTGCAGCCGGTCGAGTAAGGCGTCCACCACCTCGCGCATTTGCACGCGCGCCGCATCGCTGCCCCAGCCGAAAGCGCGCTTTTGCGCCTCGAACGGCCCGCCTTTGGCAAAGCCGATGGCGATGCGCCCAGGCGCCAGATTGGACAGCAGCGCGATTTCCTCGGCCAGCAGCGAGGGGTTGCGGCCTGCGGGCAACACCGCGGCCACGCCGAGCTGGATGCGCTGCGTCCGCGCCGCCCAGTGGGCCAGCAGCAGCAGCGGCGAGGCGCTCAGGCTTTGCGGGTCGAAGTGGTGTTCGGTGACCCACACCGCCTGCACGCCGATCTGCTCGATCTCCTGCACCAGGGCGGCGCGCTGCTGGAAAAAAGCGGGGATGGGCTCGTTCGCGGCGGGCTGCATGTGCAGCATCATGCCGATTTGCGGCAGGGGGGAGGCAGGCATGGCGGGTCAATACTGGGTGGGATAGTCGGCGGGGTCGGGCGCCAGAACGGCGCGCGCTTGCGCGGCGGAAAGCGTGCGCTTGAAGTACAGCGCGAAAAACGCCTGGGTGCGGGCGTCGATCGGGGTCTTGAACACCGCGCGGTAGTCTGCCGGGAAAATCCGGCTCGCCAGCCAGGGCGCGGCCAGCAGCCGCATGAACGACGGCGGCCGGTCGATCCAGCGAAACGGCACTTGCGGTGCGAACAGCACATGGCCTTCGCGCACCGCGCGCAGCAGCCTCCAGCGCGGCTCGGTCTGGATGGCGCGCATCGCCGGGCCGTCTTGGGTGAGGATCCAGTCGGGGTCTGCGGCCAGGATTTGCTCGAAACTCACCCGCACCATGCCGAAGCGGCTGCCGTCGGTGCAGTGCAAGGCGTTATGCGCGCCGATGGCGGTGATGGCTTCGGCATGGATCGAGCCGCTGCACTCGCTCGCCAGGCCGTCTTCGCCTTCGGCGTAATAGATGCGCACAGGCTTTTGTGCGGATACGCGCTGGCGCAGCGCGGCCAGATCGTCCAGCGTGGTCTGCGCGTCGGCGGCCAGCGCCTCGCCGCGTGCGGCGATCCCCAGCGCCTGCCCCACCTGGCGAAAGGCCGCGGGGTAGTCCGCCAGGCTGTCGAGCCGCACCGGGCAGATGGGCAGCCCGAGCTTGCGCATGGCCGCCGTGCTGGCCTGCGCACCCACCGTCGCCCCGGACACCAGCGCCAGCGTGGGATGCACGCGCAACACCTGCTCCAGGTTGGCCGTCTTGCCCTGGCCGAACCAACCGCCGAGCACGGGAAGATCGAGGACGCTTTTCGGCAGAATCTGCGCCGCCTGCTTGCTCCAGGGAAAGTTCAGCCCCGCCATGCGATCGGGCGCCAGCGCCAGCAGCAAGTAATTGTTGACCGGGCTGCTCCCATACACCGGGCCGCTCGGGGCGCTGGGGCAGGCCGCAGGCGTTTGAGCCAGCGCGAACGCGCCGTGCAGCAGGAGCGCGGCGCCGAGCAAAGGAGCGCGCAGCCAAGCGAGAAATCGGCTCATAGCTTGTACTGCAGTTGCACCCGCAGCTCGCGTCCGGGCATGGGGAAGCCCTCGCTCAATTGATAGTTGCGGTCGAAGGCGTTGTTCAGATTGGTGTAGAGCGTCAGTCGCGGGGCCAGGCGTTGCGTCCAGCGCAGGTTGACCACGGCGAACCCGGCCACCGGCTGCTTGCCGTCGGTCGTGGTCTGGCGGCTGCTGGCCGCCTGCACATGCGCCGACAGGGTGGTGGCGTCGCCGGGCAGCCACGACACGCCCAGATCGGCCCAGTGGCGCGGCGCATTGGTGGCGACCAGTCCAGGCGCGCCCAGCGTGGCGTCGAGATAGCTATACGCCACCGAGGCGATCCAGGCGTTGCCGATCGGCGCCTGCACGCTCAAGTCCAGCCCCTTGTTGGTCGCCGTGCCGACGTTTTGCGCCTGCCTGATGCCGGGGGTGGAGGTGGCGACACTCTCGATCGCGTCCTTGATCGAATCCCAATACACCGCGGCGTCGTACTTCACCCCGCCCAGCATCACCCCGGAGACGCCGACTTCACGGTTGAGCGCGCGCTCCGGCCCCAGCGCCGGATTGGGGATGGCCTGGCCCAGGCGGTAGGAATACACCTCCTTGATGCTGGGAAAACGGGTCTTCTGCCCGATGCCCGCGCGCAGCTCGGTGTGCGCCGAGAGCTTGTGCCGCCAGACGATTTGTGCATTGTTCGCCCCTACGCGCGGGCTGGTGGGCATCGGCCCGATCTGGGTCTGCGCCTTATTGGTATATTGCTCGGCCCGATCGAAGCGGTGCTCGTCGCGGCGGTAGCCGAAGGTGAGGGTGTCCGCCGCCGTGGGCTTGTAGGCATTCTCGAAGCCCAGCGCGTAGGTGTGCGCCTCGAAATGCAGCCACGGCGTCTGGTAAGGCTGCGCCTGGGTGGCGAGGTTGGACTCGCGGTGCACGTCTTGCTTGTAGAACAGTCCGAGTTTGAGGAAGTTCTGCGTGCCCAGCGGCTGGCCGAGTTCGACCGTGGCGCCGTTGGAAAAATCGCGGTACTGGCTATTGAAGGCGTAAGGTTTTTGGGTCGAGTTGTAGCGGGCGTTGTCGAACGAGATCAGTTCGTTGTCGAAGGTGTCGTGATACAGCCGGGTCTTGAGGTAACCCGTTCCGAGGGCGGTGTTGCCGATGTAGTAGTAGCTCTGTTTGTTCCACTGCGGCCACTGCCAGTAGCGCACCGGCTGGCCGGTGACCTTGGTGTTGCCGGTGTAGGGCGGCGAGTCTTTGTCGGAGTTGACGGTGTAGAGGCCCAGCGCATAGTCGTCGGTGGCGTTGGGAGTGAAGCCTACTTTCAGGTTGGCGTTGATGTCGTGGCTGGCGGCGTTGAGCCGGTCGCCCCCCGGCTGCGCCGCCACCGGCTTGAACGCCGTGGACAGCGGAAAACTGTCGCGATTGGCGCTGGCCACGCCGCCCTGCACATACCAGCGGCTGTCGATACGGCTGCCCAGTTGCACCGACAGATCGTTGCCGTACAGCCGGTGTTGATTGGCGGTTAGGCCGCCGGTGATGCTGCCTTCGAGTTTTTTGCTGGGCGCCTGGGTGATGAGGTTGATCGAGCCGCCCATATTGTTCGGCCCGTACATCAAGGAGCCCAGCCCTTTGGTCACGACGATTTCGGACAGGCCGGGCGTCAGTAGCCGACTCAAGTCCACATTGCCGTCGTAGGGCACATAAATCGGAATGCCGTCGATGTTCAGGGTGATCTGCCGCGAGTCGAAGCCGCGGATGTTCACCTGCGTCTCGCCGCGCTGGCCCAGCGTCACCGGGGTGACGCCGGGCAGATCGCCCAGTGCCTCGCCCACATTGAGCGCGCCACGGTCGAGCATTTGCTGCTGCGTCACCACATTGCTACTCGTGCCGCCCGGCGCGGGCTTGGACACGGCGGGGGCCTGCACATCGACCTCGCCAAGCTGGAACACCGGTTGCGCGGCCTGCGGGGTTTGCGCTGCGGCGCTTGCGGCATGCAGGGCCGCGAGCAGCGGCAGGAGCGGCATCAACGAGGGGCGCACAGGTTGCAGTGGCCGCTGACGGCGGGCGGGGCGAGAGCGGGGCATCAGGGTCTCCAATAAAAAATCATGGCGGGTTTCGAGATATTCTCTAAGATATAACGAATTCCCCTTGGCCTGCCACATCCCTTGCCATGTCCGCTGCAGAATTGTTCCCTGTCAAACCTGTGCCTGCTCCTCGTCGCCAGGCAGCTTGCATCGTGGTTCTTGGCGCAGGGGATGTGGGCTCTGCCGTGGCGCATGTTTTGTTCCGCCAGGGCTACGCCGTGTTGCTGGTCGAGACGGAACAGCCCACGTCCCCGCGGCGTGGCATGTGCTGGGTGGATGCGGTGTTCGACGGCATCGCGGTGCTCGATCATCTCAGCGCGGTGCGGGTGTTTCACCCGGCAGATGCGGCTCTCGCCTTTGCCCGCCGCATCTGGCTGCCGCTGGTGGTCGCTCCCGACCTGCCGCTGTGGCTGCGCCAGCTCGGCGCGCAGATTCTGGTCGATGCGCGGCTGCGCAAACACGCCGCCGCGCAGCCCGATCTGCGCGTGCTGTGCGGCGGTGCAGCGACTGCGGTCGGCATTGGTCCAGGATATACCGTGGGCTATAACGCCGATGTGGTGATCGAGTCGGCCTGGGGCGATGAACTGGGGCGGGTGCTGCACGTCGGCTCGGCTCGGGCGCTGGCCGGAGAGCCGCGGCCCATCCTCGGCGCGGGGCGCGAGCGCCTGGTTTACGCCCCGCAGGACGGGGTGTTCGAAACCTCTTTGCGGATCGGCCAGGCGGTCGAGGCAGGCGAGGTGATCGGCCATGTGCACACGCCAGAGAGCGAACTCCTGCCGCTGCCTGCGCCGCTGCGCGGCGTGTTGCGCGGGCTGACCCGTTCGGGCGTGCCGGTGCGGCGTAAAACCAAACTCGTCGAAGTCGATCCGCGCGGCGACCCGGCGCTGTGCTTCGGGTTGGGCGAGCGGCCGATGCGCATCGCTCAGGGCGTGCTGCAGGCCGTCGAGCAGGTCGTCGGCGCTGCTGGCGCGCCCGCCGCGCAGCCGCATGCCGCCTGAATGCCGGGTGGCGCCAGCGCGCTGCCCGCCTGGGCCGTGCCGATGAGCCAAGGCGATCCCGCCAATCCTGCAATCAGGCTGGCGACGGTGCGTCTTTGCATGGTTTTGCTCCTTCATCCAATTCAGCGCTTGACAGCTGTGCGAGGCTTTCAATATATTCATAAAAATACAACGTCGCAAGCGATGTTCGCGGCGGTTGCAAAGTAGGCATAGGGGCAAATATTGGTGATGAGTTGACATTGTGGGCGTTGGTCACAGTCTGAAGGGGAAGATCGGTTCGGTTTTTAGCTCAAGCGTCGTAGCCATTCATATACACTGAACACATCATCCACCCCTTCATCAGGAGAGAGTCATCATGCAAACCAGCGCGCGCAATCATCTTCACGGCAAGGTTCATGCGGTGCACGACGGTGCAGTCAACACCGAAGTCGTGCTCGACCTCGGCGAGGGCCAGCACCTCGTGGCCATCGTCACCAAAGACAGCGCCCATCGTCTGGGCCTTGCCGCGGGCAAATCGGCCTGGGCGCTGGTCAAGGCCTCGTGGCCTATTCTGGTCAAGGGCGCCGCCCCGGCCACCTCGGCGCGCAACACCTTGTGCGGCACGGTCAAGGCCATCACCACCGGCGCGGTGAACACCGAAGTGGTGCTGGGCCTCAAGGGCGGCGCCGAACTGGTGGTGATGATCACCACCGGCAGCGAAAAAACACTCGGCCTCAAGGTGGGCGACGCCGCATGCGCGCTCATCAAGGCCACCCATGTCATCCTCGGGGTGGACTAAACGTCCCATCTCGCTTGTCGGCCTCGGGGTCATCCCGGGGCCGCTTTTTTTATGCCCCTGTAACCCAACCTGACGGAGATCCGTATGAACCGATTTGTCCGAATCCTGCGCCGAGCTGGGCTCGCGCTCGTGTTGCCTTTCGCGCTGGTGGCAAGCGCGCAGGCCGAAACCCTCACCGTGGCGGTGGCGGCCAACTTCAAAAAGCCCGCCGAGGAAATCGGCGCGGCGTTCAAGGCCAAGACCGGGGACGAGGTGAAGTACGCCTTCGGCGCCACTGGGCAATTTGCCGCGCAGATTCGCAACGGCGCGCCTTTCGACATCCTGCTGGCGGCTGACGACACCACCGCGCCCGCGCTGGCCAAAGACGGTCTGGCCTTGGCGTCGAGCAATTTCGTCTATGCGCGCGGCACGCTCGTGCTCTACAGCACCACGCTGCCGCTGAAGGAACAGGGCGAGCAAATCCTGCGCAAGGGCGATTTCGCGCATGTATCCATCGCCAACCCCAAGACCGCGCCCTACGGCACAGCGGCGATCGAGGCGATGAAAAAAATGGGCGTATATGACGCGCTCAAACCGAAGATCGTCGAAGGGTCGAACATCGGCCAGACCTTCGACTTCGTCGCCACCGGCAATGCGCAGGCGGGCTTTGTCGCGCTGTCGCAGGCCATCGGCGCAGGCAAGGGGCAATGGTGGGTGGTGCCGCAGGCGGACTACGCGCCCATCGACCAAAGCGCCATCCTGCTCAAGCCCGGTGAAAACAAGGCCGTGGCCAAGGCCTATCTCGACTTTTTGCGTGGGCCTGAAGCGCGCACGGTGATCGAGAAATACGGTTACACCATCCCGCGTTGACGGGCGGCGGACGATGACCCTGTTCGGCTATGCGCTCGATCTCGGCCCGCTGTGGCTGACGTTGCAGGTCGCCAGCATCGCTACTGCCATCCTGCTGGTTCCCGGCATGGCGCTGGCCTGGTGGCTGGCGAACTGGCGCTCGCCGCTGCGCGCCGTGGTCGAGGCGGTGGTGGCCTTGCCGCTGGTGCTGCCGCCGGTGGTCTTGGGGTTTTATCTATTGGTCTTTCTCAATCCGCAGGGCTGGGTGACGCAAACCCTGCACAGCCTCGGCTATGAAGGCCAGCTCACCTTCAACAAAATCGGCCTGATCATCGGCTCGGTGGTGTATTCGTTGCCCTTCATGGTGCAACCGCTGCTGCGCGCGTTCGAGAGCTTGCCGCGCAACCTGCTCGACGCTGCCGCCACCCTGCGCGCCGGTTGGTGGGACCGGTTTTTCAACGTGGTGCTGCCGCTGTCGCGCGGCGGGCTGATCGTCGCGCTCACCCTGACCTTTGCGCACACCGTGGGTGAGTTCGGCGTGGTGCTCATGGTGGGCGGCAATATTCCGGGCAAGACGCGCGTGGTGTCGATCGACATCTACAACCATGTCGAGGCGATGGAGTACGCCCAGGCGCACATGCTCTCGGCGCTGATGCTGGTGTTTGCCGTCGTCGTGCTGACCATCGTCTATGGCCTGTACCGCCACGGCAACAAGGAGCACGGCTGATGTCGGGGCGCGGATCTACCGCAGCGGTCAGCGGCAATGTGCAGGCGCGGCTAGGTGCCTTCAGCCTGCAGACGGGTGATTTTTCCTGGCCGCTCGACGGCATCACCGCCTTGTTCGGCCGCTCCGGCTGCGGCAAAAGCACCCTGCTGCGCGCCATCGCCGGGCTGATTCCGCGCGCCAGCGGCACGCTGCGCGTCGGTGAGGCGCTTTGGCTGGACGGGCGGCGGCAGACCCCGGCGCCGGAGCGCGACGTGGGCTATGTATTCCAGGACGCGGCGCTGTTCCCGCATCTTTCCGTGCGCGGCAATCTGCAGTTTGCGGCAAGCCGCGCGCCCAAAGGCGAGGCGCCTGCGGCGATCGACCAGGTCGCCGCCGAAGTCGGCATCGCCCACCTGCTCGACCGCCGCATCGCCGCGCTATCGGGCGGGGAGAAGCAGCGGGTGGCGATCGCCCGCGCCTTGCTGTCGCGCCCGCGGCTGCTGCTGCTCGACGAGCCCTTGGCCGCGCTCGACTGGAAAGCCAAGGACGAATTGCTCGAACTCATCGGCCAGATCGCCCGCTCGCAGCGCTTGCCCATGGTGCTGGTCAGCCACGCGCCGGAAGAAATCGAGCGTCTGGCGCAGCGCGTGGTGTTCATGCAGGACGGGCGCATCCTGCGCATCGAGCCGCTGACCGAGGCGCTGATGCGCGCCGACTCGCCCTTGTTCGACCGGCTCGGCCCGGTGGCGGTGCTCGAAGGCGAGGCCACGCCGCTGGCCGAAGGTCTGGCGCAACTGCGCATCGACGGCAGCCTGCTGACCTTTCCTGCCGCCGCCAAGCCGGGTCAGGTGCGGCTGCGCATCTACGCCCGCGACGTGGCGCTGGCGCGCAGTGTGCCCACCGAAATCAGCATGCTCAATCACCTGCCCGCGCGCATTTGCGGCTTTGCCGCAAGCCGCCCTGGGCATAGTCTGGTGCGTCTGTGTCTGGCCGACGGCCAGGGGCTGTGGAGCGAAATCACCATGCGCGCCCGCGATGCGCTGCGTCTCGCCGAAGACGAGGCTGTGATCGCTCTCATCAAGGCCGCCTCGGTGGAGCGATGACATGAACGCGTCTTCGTCGGTCACCGCCCCCTGCCCCACGGCCTGCGATACGGCCTGTGCCGTCCGTGGCTTTTTCACCGCGCTGGCCATCGGGCTGCTCGGCGGCCTGGTCGGTCTGGGCGGGGCGGAGTTTCGTCTGCCGGTGCTGGTCGGGTTGTTCGGTCTGGCGACGCTGCAGGCGGTGATCGCCAACAAGGCGTTGTCGCTGCTGGTGGTGGGCGTGGCGATCGTCGCCCGGCTGCACGCCGTGCCGCTGGCGGTTTTGCTGCCGCATTGGCCCGTGGTGCTCAACCTGTTGGCGGGCAGTCTGCTCGGTGCCTGGTGGGCCGCGGGCTGGGCGATGCGCTTGCCGCACAAGACGCTCGATGGCGTGCTGCTGGTGCTGCTCATTCTGTTGGCCTGCACCATGGCGGCCGAGCAGGTGTTCGGCCTGCGCGCCCTGCCCAATCTCGCACAGATTCTGCCGCCCTGGGGGCACGCGGCTGTGGGCATCGCCGCCGGGCTGGTGATCGGCCTATTCGCCGCGGTGATGGGCGTGGCCGGGGGCGAACTGCTGATTCCGACCATCGTGCTGCTGTGGGGGCTGGACCTCAAGCTCGCGGGCAGCCTGTCGCTGCTGGTGTCGCTGCCGACCATGATCGTGGGATTTGCCCGCTACCGCGAAAGCGCGGCGTTCGCCGTGCTGCGCACCCATCGCGCGCTGCTGCTGAGTATGGCCGCAGGCTCCTTGCTCGGTGCGTTGCTGGGCGGGCTGCTGCTGGGCGTCGTGCCCACCGACGGCCTCGGCCTGCTGCTGGCGCTGATTCTGGCGGTCTCGGCGTGGAAAGTGTTTCGCCACCGTCGTTCCACCTGAACACCCTAAGGAAAGTTTGTCATGCAAACCGTTTTGCTCACCCGTCGCCGCCTCGCTCTCGGCGGTTTGATGGCGCTGCTGCCCGCGGCGCGCGCACTGGCTGCCGATCCCGCCGGGTTGCTGCTCATGGCTGGCGCCGGTTACAAGCGCCCGGTTGAGGCGCTGTGCGCCGACTTCACCCGCGACACCGGGATCCCGGTCGAGCGCAGCTATGGCAATCTGCAGCAAATCTTTGCGCAGGCGCGCGCCAGTGGGCGGGTGGATGTGCTGATCGGCGACGCCGACTTCATCGACCACGCCAAAGACCTCAACCTGCCGCAGCGCCAAACCCTCGGCCAGGGCAAGCTGGTGCTGGCGTGGCGGCGCAAGCTGCTGGGCCGGCGCAGCCCCGACCCGATCACCGACCCGGTGCGCGACCTGCCCGAGATGCAGTCCATCACCCTGCCCAATCCGCAGCAAGCGATTTACGGCCGAGCCGCCGAGCAATGGCTCAAGGCCAAGGGCCTGTGGGCGCCGCTGCAGGACAAGCTCAAAATCGTGCAGACCGTGCCGCAGGTCAGCGCCTACCTCACCTCGGGGCAGATCGACGCCGGTTTTCTCAACCTCACCGAGGTGCTGGCGGTCAAGGGGCAGCTCGGCGGCTACCTCGAACTCCAGCCGGGGGCGGACAGCTATGCGCCCATCGAAATCGTCGCCGCATTCCCCGAGCAGACGGTGCAGCCCGAAACCTCGGCCAGCCGCGCCCGCTTTGCGCAGTTCTTGCAAAGCGCGCAGGCGCAGGAGATTTTGCGCCGCGCCGGGCTGTGAGCCTTGCCGCATGTCCGTCCTCACCCCGGATGCGGTCAAGGCGCTGTGGCTGAGCGTGCAAATCGCCCTGCTGGCGCTGCCCGCTTACGCCGTGGCCGCTGTGCTGTTGGGTTATGCGCTGCAGTTCGGTCTGCGCCGACCGGCTTGGTTGGACGCGCTGATCACTATCCCGCTGGTGTTTCCGCCGGTGGTCATCGGCTTTGCCCTGCTGTGGCTGCTGGGGCGCGAGAGCCTGCTCGGGCACGCGCTGCAGCTCCTCGGCGTGAATTTTGTGTTCACCTTTCCGGGGCTGCTGCTGGCGGCGTTCATCGCCGGGCTGCCGCTGGCGGTCAAGACCCTGCAGACCGCGCTCCAGACGCATCCCCGCGTGTGGCACGAGGTGGCGCTCACCCTGGGGCGCGGGCCGGTCAATGTGTACCTCACCATGCACTTGCCGATTGCCCTGCCCGCCTTGCTCGGCGGGCTGCTGCTGGCGCTGGCGCGCGGCATGGGCGAGGTGGGGATATCGCTCATGCTCGGCGGCAACATCCTCGGCCGCACCGAAACCCTGTCGCTGGCGATTTTCAACACCGTGACCACGGGCGACTACGCCCAGGCGGCCTGGCTCAGCGCCTTGCTGGGCGGGTTCAGCCTGGTGCTGTTCGTTGCCGTGCGTCTGCTGCAAAACAAGGAGCTTGCCAAACATGATGTACTTCACCCAGGCTGACATCGATCAACTCATTCTCGAAGACCTGCCGCTGCACGACGAAACCACGCGCGCGCTGGCGCTGCCCGACGTGCCCGGCAGCCTCACCTACTCCGCACGCCAGCCCGGCGTGCTCGCGGGCCTGGCGCCGCTGCTGCGCCTGGCGCAATCGCTGGGTTTGCGCCCCGAGCCGCTTGCGGCCGATGGCGACGCTACCGCGCCTGGGCAGGCGGTGCTGCGGCTGCACGGCAACGCGCACGCGCTGCATATGGCCTGGAAGCAGGGCATGAATCTGCTCGAATATCTGGGCGGCATCGCCAGCGCCACGCGGCAGATGGTCGATTGCGCACGCGCGGGCAATCCGCGCATTCAGGTGGCGGGCACGCGCAAGGCGCATCCCGGAGCGCGCAAGCTGCAGCACTACGCCGTGCTGTGCGGCGGCGGCATGGTGCACCGCGCCGGGCTGTCGGAAACCATTTTGGTGTTCGCCCAGCACCGCGCCTTTCTGCCTGATCTGGATGCGGCGCAGCTGGTGGCGCGCGCCAAGGCGCACAGCCCGGAGAAGTTCGTGCTCATCGAGGCCGAAAGCGCTGATGACGCGCTGGTCGCCGCCCGCGCCGGGGCGGACGGCGTGCAGCTCGACAAAATGTCGCCCGAGCGACTGACCGCGCTCGTGCCGCAACTGCGCGCCCTGCAGCCGCGGCTGACCATCAACGCCGCTGGCGGCATCCGCCCCGACAACGCCGCGGCGTTTGCCGCCAGCGGCGTGGACGTGCTCGTGACCTCCAGCCTGTACAACGCCAAGGCCGCCGACTTCGGCGCGGTAATGCAGCGGCTGTGAACTCTCTCGCGCTGCCGTCGAGAATGCGGCTCGCGGTGGCAGGGTCGGCCCCCGCCACGGATGCGCCGTCACATGCGCTGCAGGCCCATTCGCCGCCACAGCGCCTTTTCGATCTCGATGGCGGCAAACACCGCCAGGCTCAGCCCCAGGATCATCGCCCACGACGACGGCGGCAGCGCCGCGCCGCCGAGCAGTGACTGCAGCGGCGGCGCGTAGGTGAACGCCAGCTGCAGCAGCACCAGCAAAATGGCCACCGCCAGCGCCACCGGATTGCCGTGCAACAGGGTGCGATGCAGCGCCGAGGCGGTGTAGCTGCGCACCTGAAACAGATAGGCCAGTTCGGCGAAGGCCAGCATATTGACCGCTGCGGTGCGTGCAAACTCAAGGCTGCTGCCGCGCGCCAGTTCCCATTCGAAAATGCCGAAGGTTGTTGCACCCATCAGCAGGCTGACGAACCCGATGCGCACCAGCATGGAGCGGGTGATCAGCGGCTCGGCGGGTGAGCGCGGCGGCCGCTGCATGACGTCGATTTCGGGCGGCTCGAAAGCCAGCGCCAGCGACAGCGTGACCGCGGAGACCATGTTCACCCACAGGATCTGGCTGGCGGTGACCGGCAGGGCCAGTCCCGCCAGCAGGGCGAACAAAATCACGCCAGCCTCGCCGATATTCGTCGGCAGGATGAATAGCAGCGACTTCTTGATGTTGTCGAATACCGCGCGGCCTTCGTGCACGGCGCGGGCGATGGTGGCGAAGTTGTCATCGGTGAGCACCAGATCGGCGGCCTCGCGCGCGGCGTCTGTGCCTCGCCGCCCCATCGCCACGCCGATGTCGGCGGCCTTGAGCGCCGGTGCGTCGTTCACGCCGTCGCCGGTCATGGCGACGAGTTCGCCGTCGGCCTGCAGCGCGCGCACCAGCCGGAGTTTGTGTTCCGGGCTGGCGCGGGCGATGACGTCGGTCTGGAGCAAGGCGCGGCGCAAGGCGGCCTCATCGAGTGGGTCGATGCGTGCGCCGTCGAGCGGCAACGCGGCATTCAGCCCGATCTGCGCACCGATGGCTGCGGCGGTTGCGGCGTGGTCGCCGGTGATCATTTTCACCCGCAGTCCGGCCCGCTGGCACTCGGCCACTGCGGCAACGGCCTCATCGCGCGGCGGATCGATCAGGCCCGCCAGGCCCAGCAGGGTGAACCGCGGAGTGATGTCGGCGACGGTGAGTTTCGCCATATCTGAGGCGGCTTCGCAGCGTGCCAGCGCCAGCACGCGCAAGCCCGATTGCGCTGCCCGCTCGATGGCCGCGAGCCAGTCGGACTGCACCACCGGCGCGCCATTCGCCTCCAGCGTGCACAAGGCCAGCACCTGTTCCGGCGCGCCCTTGAGCAGGATGAACGCCTTGCCCTGCGGGTCGCGATGCAGCGTGGCCATGTAGCGCAGTTCGGATTCGAAGGGGATGGCATCGACCCGCGGAAACTGCGCGCGCAGCGCCGCCCCGTCGAGACCGGCTTTGTAGGCCAGCGCCAGCAGCGCGCCCTCGGTGGGATCGCCGACGAGTTGCCATTGCTGCTGCGCATCTTGCTGCAATTGCGCGTCGTTGCACAGCAAGGCGCAGGTGGCAAGCGCCTGCAGCGGGTCATGCTGCGCCGGATGGATCGGCTTGCCCGCGGAAGTGAACACGCCAATCGGCGCGTAGCCCGCGCCGCTGACGGCGAGTTCGCAGCTAGCCAGCATCACGCGCACCGCGGTCATTTCGTTGCGGGTGAGCGTGCCGGTTTTGTCGGTGCAGATCACGGTGACCGAGCCCAGGGTTTCGACTGCGGGAAGGCGACGCAGCACGGCGCGCTGACGCGCCATATTGCGCGTGCCGATCGCCAGCACGATGGTGACGATGGCTGGCAGGCCCTCGGGAATCGCCGCAACCGCGAGCCCGACCACGGCGAGAAACACATCGAACATGGGCATGTGCCGCACGGCAACCCCAAAGGCGAAGGTCAGGGCGCTCAACAGCAGAATCACCCAGGTGATCTGGCGCGAAAAGCGGCCGAGGCGGCGCGTCAGCGGGGTTTCCAGCTCGGCGGCCTCGCGCACCATGTCGCCGATGCGGCCGATTTCCGTCGTGCGCCCGGTTTCCACCACCACACCCCGCCCCTGGCCGTATCGCACTACGGTTCCGGCGTAGGCCATGCAGCGGCGCTCCGCCACGGGCGTTGCCTGGTCGACTGCGGCGGTGTCCTTCTCGGTGGCCACGGATTCGCCCGTCAGCGCAGATTCGTCGATGCGCAGGTTTTTGACCTGCAGCAAGCGCAAGTCGGCTGGAACCCGGGCGCCGGATTCCAGCAATACCAGGTCACCGGGCACCAGCTCGGACGCGTCGCACTCGGCATACACCCCGTCGCGCAGCACGGTGGCCCGGCTGGCGAGCATGGCGCGCACCGCGGCCAGCGCTTGCTCAGCCTTTCCCTCCTGCACAAAGCCGATCACGGCGTTGATCAGCACCACTCCCAAGATGACCGCGGTGTCCACATAGTCGCGCAGCAGCAAAGTGACCCACCCTGCGGCGAGCAACACATAAATCAGCGGATTATGAAATTGCAGCGCGAAGCGGAGCAAAGGGCCACGCCGGGGCGGGGCGGGCAGGCTATTGGGGCCCTGCTCACGCAGGCGTCGCCTGGCTTGGTCCGCGCTCAGGCCGCGCTGCGCATCGCTTTGCAAGGCCGCCAGCGCGTCAGTCGCTTCGCGTGCATGCCAGAGAGCGCCCCCAGGCCACCGCTTTGCAGCGGCCGCCCCCCGAGCGGCTTGCAAGCCGCCAGGTGGACAAGAAAACTGGGGGCGGCCCGGCGTTTTCTCATCAGGTTGTTCGGGAAGGGGCACGGGCGCTCGCTGATGGCCGGAATGCGCAAAGATTAGCAGCGCATGTTCTGGGTTTGGATGACACCGCGCACACCTCTGCAAGCACCTTGTCACATCTTCTCACCGCTGTCGGCTTGCAGTCGCAGCACAATCAAAAAACGCAACTGCGCAACCGCGCGAGGAGACAACGATGTTCCAACTGAAGCGTTCATCAAAATCGCTCATTCCCGCACTCTGCATGACCGCCTTGGCGCTGTCAGCAGGCTCGGCCTTTGCCGCGACCGCACCGGCGGGCAAGTTCACCGCCACGGCCAAAGTCTCGTCGATCGACGAGGCCGCAGCGCAAGGCGCGCAAATTTTCGCCAACGACACCTTCGGCACCAAGCAGACCTGGGTGCCGGCCAACGCCTTCAGCAGCCATCTCATGACCTGCGCCGCCTGCCACACGGACGGCGGCAAAACCGAGGGCACGACCCCGGCGGGCGCCCATCTGCCCAGTCTGATCGGCGCAGCGGCCAACTATCCGAAATTCAAGGCCAAGAAGCACGCGGTCTACACCCTGGAGCGGCAGATTGTGCATTGCGTGCGCGCCGGCATCGTCGGCAAGCCCCCGGCGTATAACAGCCCGGAAATGATCGACCTCGTGGCCTATCTCACCCAGCTCTCCAAGGGCGCCACCATGGGGCAGCAATTCAAGTGATTGGGCTGCGTCGAATCGTCATCGGCGGCGCGCTCGCCTGGGGAGCGGTTGCCGTCGCGTGGGCCGCTTCTGCTTCCGATATGCAAAAACTGGCCGAGTCGCAGGGTTGCTTTGCCTGCCACGCGATCAACCACAAGAAGGTCGGGCCGGCTTACACCGCGGTGGCGCAACGTTACGCTCACAACCCCAACGCTGCGGCCATTCTGCAAGACGCGATTCTCAACGGCCATCAAGGCACATGGGGCGTGATTCCGATGCCCGCTTACGCCCCGGACGGCTACCTGAACCCGCATCAGGCGCTCGATCTGGCGAAATGGATTCTGAGCCTCAAGCCCAAACCCTGAAAAGCGCGCGCAGCCGCGCGTGGCGCTCATTTTTTCTTGTGACGATCCGGCACGAAGGTGACGATTTCCGGCCGCACCGCGTCTGGCGAAATTGGCTTGGGCGGAGATTTGTCCGCCTTGGGCTTTTTGACTTCCTTGTTCGTCCGTTGCTGACCTTTGGGCATGATGACGCTCCTTGTTGTGTGCATTGTCCCGTATCGGGAATAAAAAAACCGCAGCCAAGGCTGCGGTTTTTTGTTTGAGCCCTTGCGGGATCAGATCATGATTACAGCGGCGTCACGTTCGAAGCCTGCAGGCCCTTGGGGCCTTGCTTGACTTCGAATTGCACGCGCTGGTTTTCTGCCAGGGTCTTGAAGCCATTGCCTTGAATTTCACTGAAATGCACGAACAGATCGGCATCGCCGCCGTCCTGGGCGATAAAGCCAAAGCCCTTGCTTTCGTTAAACCATTTGACGGCGCCAGTTTGCATAGCCATTTTTGAGTTCCTAAAAAGTGAATGAGCTGCGCAGCAACATGCCAGCGCAGTGCAGAAACACGCCAGAAATCACTTGGGGAATTCAATCAGGCCGCAAACCGCTGCAGAACAGACGGATTGGGTTTCGACGATCTTCTTCAAAACGACCTACTTTTGCGTTACTACGAATTTGATTGTAATTGGTTTCTGGCTCGACGTGTGATCCACGTTTGGAACTTGGGCATGACTTATGCTGCGCCGGGTAGATACAAAATTTTCGCCAGCCTTTTTCTCCAAGATGACCGGCCTCGAACTCACCCTGCTTTACCTCGCTGCCGCCGTGATTGGCGTGGCTGTGTTTCGCGCCATGTCCATGCCGCCCATGCTCGGCTATCTGGCAGTAGGCGTGGTCATCGGCCCCAACACCCTGGCGCTGGCCGGAGACACCGCCGGGTTGCAGCATCTGGCTGAATTCGGCGTGGTGTTCCTGATGTTTTCCATTGGCCTGGAATTCAGCCTGGGCCAGCTCAAGGCCATGCGTTCGCTGGTGTTCGGGCTGGGCGCGGCGCAAATGCTCTCGACCCTGGCGGTGGTGCTGCTGGCCAGTTTGGCGTTTGCCGGGTTCATGCCACAGTTCTGGTCGCAAGCGATTGCGGCGGGCATTGCCATCGGCGGCGCGTTCGCCATGTCCTCCACGGCCATCGTGGTCAAGCTGCTGGCGGAAAAAATTGAACTCGACTCGGAGCATGGTCGCCACATCATCGGTGTGCTGCTGTTTCAGGATCTGGCGGTGGTGCCCCTGCTGATCCTGATTCCAGCGCTGGCTTCGCACAGCGCCGATCTGCCGCGGCTGCTGCTGTTTGCTGCCATCAAGGCGGTGCTGGTGCTGGCGGTCATTTTGCTGGCAGGCGGGCGCTTGCTGCAGCCTTGGCTGCGCATCGTGGTCAAGCGCAAGTCCGATGAGCTGTTCATGCTCAATCTGCTGCTGCTCACCTTGGGGCTGGCCTGGATCACCGAGCTGGCCGGGCTGTCGCTGGCGCTGGGCGCTTTTCTGGCCGGCATGCTCATTGCCGAAACGCCCTACAAGGCGCAGGTGGAGGCGGACATTCGCCCCTTCCGCGACGTGCTGCTCGGGCTGTTTTTCATCACCATCGGCATGCTGCTCGACTGGCGGCTTGTGCTGGCGCAGTGGTGGCTGGTGCTGCTGCTGGCCGTGTTGCCGCCGCTGGTCAAGGCGGCGCTGGTGTTCGGCATCGAGCGTCTGCGAAAAACGCCGCCGGGGCTGAGCCTGCGGGTGGCGCTGTGGCTGGCGCCTGCGGGTGAATTCGGTATCGTGCTGCTCAATATCGCGTCGGGCAACACGCTCATTCCGCCCGAGGTGCTCAATCCGGTGCTGGCGGCCATGGTCATTTCCATGCTCTACACCCCGTTGCTGGGACAGCACATCGACCGCATTGTGCTCAAGGTGTCATCGGCCGACTGGATGCTCGCCTCGCTGCAGCTCACCAATATCGCGCGCAGTTCCATCAAGGCGCAGAACCACGTCATCATCTGCGGCTTCGGCCGCTGCGGGCAGAATCTGGCGCGTCTGCTCGATACCGAGCACATTGCGCACCTTGCGCTCGACCTCGATCCCGACCGGGTGGCGCAGACCAAGGCCGCCGGGCAGAACGTGGTGTACGGCGACTCCACCCGGCTGGCCACGCTGCAGGCGGCCGGCTTGCAGCGGGCGAGTGCGCTGGTCATCACCTATGTCGAGACGCATTCGGCGCTGCGCATCTTGCATCTCATGCGCGAGCATGCGCCGCATGTGCCGGTGGTGGTGCGCACCATGGACGACGGTCCGCTCGAAGAGTTGCGCCAGGCTGGCGCTGCCGAGGTGGTGCCCGAAATTCTCGAAGGCTCGCTGATGTTGGCCTCTCACACTCTGGCTCTGGTGGGCGTGCCGCTGCCGCGCGTGCTCAAACGGGTGCGACATGCGCGCGCGCAGCGCTATGGCCTGCTGCGCGACTGGTTTCACGGCAGCGACGATGCCTCGCTGGACGACGCCGATCAGCCGCGTCTGCAATCGATCACCCTTACTGCCGAAGCCGCCGCCGTGGGGCAGATGCTGCGTGCGGTCAGCCGCGAGGGCGCGCGCGTCACGCAGGTGCGGCGCAGCAACGGTCAGGTGCTCAAACCCGCTCCCACCCTGCTGCTGCAAGAGGGCGATACCGTGGTGCTTTCCGGCCTGCCCGATGCGCTGGCCGTGGCGGAAGAAGCGCTGCTTCGCGGTTGATCTATGCTGTGCGGATTTCCAGTTCTTCGCGCCGCCTGCCGTGCCCATACAACCTGATGCCTTTGCTGCCAGCCCCGCGCGGGTGATCGATGCTGCGGCCGTGTCGCCGCAGGAGGCCGTGGCCGAGCGTGCGCTGCGCCCGCAGCAGCTCGACGACTATGTCGGCCAGGCGCGGGTGCGCGAGCAGCTCGACATTTTCATCGGCGCGGCGCGCAAGCGCGAAGAAGCCCTCGACCACGTGCTGCTGTTCGGCCCGCCGGGTCTGGGCAAGACCACGCTGGCGCACATCGTGGCGCGGGAAATGGGCGTGAACCTGCGTTCGACCTCCGGCCCGGTGCTTGAACGCGCGGGCGATCTGGCCGCGTTGCTGACCAATCTGGAGCGCAACGACGTGCTGTTCATCGACGAGATTCACCGCCTCTCGCCGGTGGTCGAGGAGATTCTGTATCCGGCGCTGGAGGATTATCAGATCGACATTCTGATCGGCGAAGGACCGGGCGCGCGCAGTGTGAAAATCGACCTGCAGCCCTTCACCCTGGTTGGCGCCACCACGCGCGCGGGCATGTTGACCAACCCCTTGCGCGACCGTTTCGGCATCGTCGCCCGGCTGGAGTTTTATACCGCCGAGGAATTGACTCGCATCGTGCTGCGTTCGGCCAAGTTGCTCGGGGCGGTCATCGACCCGGACGGCGCGGTCGAGATTGCCCGCCGCGCCCGCGGCACGCCGCGCATCGCCAACCGCCTGCTGCGCCGGGTGCGCGACTATGCCGACATGAAAGCCGCCGGGAGAATCAGCGCCGAAGTGGCCGATGCCGCCTTGCGCATGCTCGACGTCGATCCGCTGGGTTTCGACGTAATGGATCGCAAGCTGCTCGAAGCGGTGGTGCACCGTTTCGACGGCGGGCCGGTGGGGCTGGACAATCTGGCCGCGGCCATTGGCGAAGAGCGCGACACCATCGAAGACGTGATCGAGCCCTACCTCATCCAGCAGGGCTACTTGCAGCGCACCCCGCGCGGGCGCATCGCCACCGCGGCGACCTACGCTCATCTCGGCCTGGCCGCGCCGCAGCGCCCGGGTGGCGATCTGTTCGGCGGCTGAGGTCCGGCGAGCTCAATACGCCAGATAGCCGTTGGGCGCGCTGGCGTTGGTGCCTTCCAGGCCCGTGGCGATTGAACGGCCGTAGAAAAACGGTAGCCCCAGATCCACGAAACCCGAAATGGCCGCCGTTCCGCCCAACGCGGGCAGGGCGGCGTTTTGTGTCTGGAACATCTCTTGCGCATTGCCGATCACGATGTTCTGCGTCGGCCCATAGGAGCGGTCAGCCAACTGCAGACTGGCCGCCAGGCTGAACGCCTGCGAAGGGCAGTAAAAGCTTGAGGTCTGCGAGCAGGTCGGCACGCCGCTGAGCGCCAGGTAATAACCGTTGGAGCCGCTGTCAACGAAGCCCGACATCGCCGTTCCGTTCAGGGTCAGAGACAGATTGCCAGCACTGTCGAGCGGATAAAGCTGCGCGCCGCTCAGCGTGTTGTTGGTCTGCGTATTGATGCCGAAAATCAGCGTTCCGTTTGCGCTGGGCGCGCCAAGGGGCAGCGGCACGCCGGGCAGGGCGAGGATGCTGCCGTTGTTGTCCGTGGCGAATGCCGCGATGGGGTTGATGCCTTGCAGCGAAGTGTCCACCGTCGTCCCCGTGCAGGTGCTGCCGGTGCAGGCGAAATACACCCCCGGTTTGGCGCTTTGAGCGCAGGCGCTGCCGCAGTCGTACTTCAAATTGCTCACGCCCAGAATGCCGTTGGCGATGCCGTAAAAATTGCTGGCGAAATCGACCCCGCCCGAGCCGCTGCAACTGCTGGGCGCGGCGGGCAGCGCGGGGTCATCCATGATCTGGATCGGGATCGCGGTCGTGGTGGCTTCACCCCCGATCTGCACGATGGCCTGCCGCATGCTGCCCCAGGCATAGCCCGAGGCGAACTGCGCGCAGGCCGCCAAGGTGGAGCTGCCGTTGGTGATTTGGGGTAGAGCGCTCAGTTGAGCGTTGTTGAGTGCAGCGGAAAACAGCCGCAGCCCCTGCGAGCCGGTGTCCACCAGCACGTCTGGGATGGACTGGCAAGGACTGCCGCCTGGCGCGCAGACCGTGACGGTGACGTAAGGCGTGTTCGCTGTGAGCGTGGTGGTGTTGCTGCCGAGCTGGCGAATGCTGACGGGGACGACGTTGCCTGAGGGGGTGGTGCCACTACTTGAACCGCCTCCTCCGCAGGCAGCGAGCAGCAGCGCTGTGCTCAAAGCCGCGATGACGGATAGCGTGTGGTAAACGGCGGATCGGCTTGCTTGCAGCATGGTTGCGGCCTCGGGGCTAGGTCAAATACAAGTCGGGGTTCATCGCCAAACCATTGAACCGCAGCTCAGATGACAGTGTCCATCGGCTTCAGAACGCCCAGTAGCCGTAGGGCGCGCTGGCGTTGCTGCTGTCCTCCAACCCAGTGGCGATGGGGCGGCCGTAGAAAAAGGGCAGGCCGAGATCGGCGAACTGGGCGATGGCGGCGGTGCCGCCCAGAGCGGGCAGGGCGGTGAACTGTTGGTCGAACATGGTCTGCGCATTGCCGATGACCAGGGTCTGCGCGCTGGAGGCGCCGCTGAGCTGAACGGTGAGCGCAACCGGGCTGCTGGGGCAGTACCAGCTGAATGCGGCGTTGGGTGTGCAGCGGGTGACGCTGGGGTCGAGGTCGAGAAAGTAGCCGTTGGAGCCGCTGTCGATGAAGCC
This sequence comes from Thiomonas sp. UBA7699, assembly GCF_002482605.1. NCBI lineage: Bacteria > Pseudomonadati > Pseudomonadota > Betaproteobacteria > Burkholderiales > Thiomonas > Thiomonas sp. UBA7699. The sequence continues at coordinate 66,169 of NZ_DLGH01000013.1, forward strand.
GCGGCCCATCACGCCATCGATGCGACCGTCGATGTAGGCATCTTGCCCGATGGGGAAAATTTCGGCGCCCGCGGGCAGCGCGTTGTTGGCCTGCGTGCCGATGCCGAAAACCAGCGTGCCGGTCGCGCTGGCAGCGCCACCGGGCGCCACGGCGGGCAGTGTGAGAATGCTGCCGTTATTGTCCACGGCAAACGCGGAAATGGGGTTGGCGCCCTGTTGCGAAAGTTCGGCGCTGGTCTGGCTGCAAGCGCCGCTCGCACAGCGGTAATACATCGCAGGGCGGTCGGCGGCTGGTGTGGCCGCGGTGCAGCCTGCGCCGCAGTCGTGAATGAAATTGCTGATGCCCAGAATGCCGTTGGCCACCGGGGCGAAGCGGGTGGCGAAGTCGATGCCCTGTGCGGCGCAGGTCGAAGGCGCGGTGGGTAGGGCGGGGTCGTTCATGAACTGAACGGGGATGGCCGTGGTCGTGACTTCGCCGCCGATCTGCACCGTGGCCAGGTGCATGCTGCCCCAGGCATAGCCCGAGGCGAACTGGGCGCAGGCGGCCAGCGTGCCGTCGCCCGAGGCAATGCCAGGGAGATTGAGTGCGACCTTGTTGGCAAAAAGCCGCAGCCCGGCCGAGCCGGTATCCACCATCACGTCGGGAATGGTCTGGCAGTTGCCGCTGGCATCGCAGACCTTCACATCGACATAGGGCGTGTTCGCCGTGATGCTGGGGGCGCTCTGGAACTGGCGAATGCTGACCGCCGCCACATTGCTGCCCGTTGCGGGGCTGCTCAGGGTGACAGATGGTGGCGATGGCAGCGCGCTGCTGCCGCCGCCTCCGCAGCCGGTCAACAGCAGGCCGACCAGCGCAGCGGGGGCGGCCAGACGCATCAAACGGCCGCTAAGGCGCCAGGAGCGCAGTCCGGTCAACATGGCGGCGCAGCCTCAGGGCTGAAGGCTGGCGGGGTCGAAGCCGGCAGGAACCAGCGAGGGCACCCAAGCTACGCCAAGAAAGCCGCGCATGCGGCCCGCGCTGTGCACGACGATGTCGCTGCCCGCCACCTGCGAGACATTGAGCTGTTGCGTCTGCGTCTGGGCGGCGTGGACGTAGGGGGCGAAATAGCTGCCGAGCAGTTGTTGCAGATTGGGCTTGAATGGCCCCTTCCAGGTGATGGCGAACACCGTGCCCGCCGCGTTGGCATATTCCGTGACCGTCACGCCCTGCGGCGTTTGCACGGTTTGCGATTGAACGGCCGACGCATTGCTGGCTGCAGTCGGGCCAGACGTCGCCTGCGCCGCGACACGTTGCACCTGACTCACCGGATTGCCGTCCTGGGCCGCTTCTGACAACGGACGGCCCAGCCCGGCCTGGGCCGAAAGGCTGCTCAGCGCAAGGGTGAGCCCCAAGAGGGATGAAAACAGGCGGGTACGAGCAGCAGCCATGGCGGGGTAGAGCGAACAGGAGCAAAAGCCGCAGTCTAGCGACTCTTGACCCTTTTCTTGATGGATTCAGCGCAGAAAAAACGGTGAAGCTGGCACTATTGCACGCCTTCGTTGAGGCTGCGATCGAGATGCGCAGTATCGCCCCAACCCACCAGGGTGAGCTGGCCTTGGGCGTAGAGCAGGCGGTTGAGCGCGGCATTGCGCAGTTCGAAGCTGCGCGGCGCCTGCAGTTCCTGCCCGGTGGCGGCGCGGTAGAAGGCGTCGAGCACGCCGCCATGCACAGCGACGACGATGAGCTGGCCGGGATGGCGCGCGGCAATGCGCCGCAAGGCAGTCTGGGCGCGGTCGGCGAAGTCGCGCAGGGTTTCTCCGCCGGGGGCGGCGAAGGTCGGGTCGCGGTGACGCCAGCGGGCGCACAGTTCGGGGTGCAGCGGTTCCAGCGCGGCAAAGCTGTAGCCCTCGAACGCGCCGAAGCAGCGCTCGCGCAGGCCGGGGTCGCGTATGACGCTCAGGCCGTGCGGCGCGGCAATTGCTTCCGCCGTCTGCCAGGCCCGTTGCAGATCGCTGGCGTACACGGCGGCCAAGGGCTCATCGGCCAAGGCGCGGGCGGCCAGCCGGGCCTGCTCCAGCCCGCGCGCGTTCAGCGCAATATCGGTATGACCCTGGATGCGCGAAGCGGCGTTCCAGTCGGTTTCACCATGACGGATGGCGATGATGCGGGTGGGTTCGGGCGGGTTGTCGAGCATGGTGCCCGCATTGTGCCGCAGCCCTTCGTACTCAGAGAATGCGGTAAGCGGGCATAGCGGATTTGGGATTTGTTCACACCCTCTCAAGAAACAAAACGGTTGAAGGCCGGTTTCATGCTGGCACCGGGTTGGGATGGATCTGGAAGCCTAGGGCAGCGGCGCGGCGCTTGAGGGTGGCGATTGAGCGCTCGCGCTGCTGATCTTCATAGCGCTGCTGGCCTTGATCGACGAACGCCTCGCCACGCGTCAGCATGAAGTACACCATCCGGGCCAGTTTGTGCGCGGTGGCGGTGTTGGCACGCGGCTTGTCCATTCGACCCGATAGTCGGCGATAGAACGCACCCAGCGCGCAGTCGCTGTGCGACAGGCTCATCGCCGCCATCTTCAGCGCCTGGCGCACCCGGTTGGCGGATCGCCGGGTCTTGGCCGACAGCACCTTGCCGCCGCTGATCTTCGTGCCCGGACTCAGGCCCAGCCACGAGCAGAAATGCTTGACGTTGGCGAAGCGGCTCAGGTCAGGGCCAACTTCCGAGAGGATCGTCATCACCGCAGACAGACCCAGGCCGTTGATGCGGGTGAGGTCGACGCCCGCCCAGTTGGCCAAGATCTGGCGCGTATCGAACTGCGCGCGCAGCTTGCTGCCCGCACGAGGCGTCTTGCCCAGATCGACCTGGGCTGAGCCAAGCTCGCTCAGCAGCCCCTGCAGCTTGGCATCGCATTCGCCCAGATGCCGGGCGATGTCGTCATCCATTGACAGCGCCTGGCGCAGCACGAACAGGTGCTCGTCGCGCCAGTTGCCCGTCAAGGCCTTGGCAATCTCCGTCTCACTGGCCTTGACACGAGCGTTGCGATACCGGGCCAGCGTCTTGGGGTCGCGCTCGCCAGCGACGATGGCGCGGATGATGGCTTGGCCGGTCATGCCCATCACGTCAGTGAGCACCTCGGTGAGCTGGATGTTCATCTGCACCAGCGCCTTTTGCATGCGCTGCACCCAACTGGCCTGCTCGGCTAGGAGCACGTCGCGCTGACGGGCCACAGCTCGCACCACACAGACCTCATCGGTCGGTCGGAACGCCGCGCGCAAGAACCCCAGGCTCATCAACTTCTGCAACCACTGGCAGTCCTGCACATCGCTCTTGCGTCCGGGCACGTATTTCATCTGACGCGCGTCGACCAGCCAGACCTTCAGGCCGCGCTGCTCCAGCACCTCGAAAACGGGGATCCAGTACACCCCGGTGGACTCTAGCGCCACCGCATCGACCCCGCACGCGAGCAGCCAGTCGGCCAGGGTGTGCAGATCGTCGGTCATCGCACCGAACTCTCGTACCGGCTCGTCACAGCAGTGCCTGGGCACGGCCACCCAGTGGCTCGACCCTCCTACGTCAATACCCGCCGCGTTAGGGAAGACCAGATCATCATCTCGCTTGCGCATCGCCATCGTTTGCTCCAAGATTGTCAACGAATGGCAGCGCCATGGGAGTCGTCGAATTCGACTCAATCTCTCAAACGGGATGCACATCGCTGTGCTCACCACTGTCGCCGACGATTCCCGGACCAGGCTCACGAGCGGGCTCACCTCGCAGCGTCCTACAACGCCGCAGACTCGCACCAATGACTTGTCGGTCATCTCGGCACTGCCGTTCACCTTGTAGCGCAAGATCGTCTCTTCGCGAAAGCCGGGCGCCGCCAGGGGCTTGGGATGCTCTCAGGTTTTGCCGAGAGGCAGGATTCCCAGCTGGATGCGCAGCGTGGCCGTCATGCCGGCCGCAAGGCGCAGGTGCGGCGGCAGGCTGGCGCGGTCGATGGCTATGCGCACAGGAATACGCTGCGCCAGACGGACCCAGTCGAAAATAGGGTTTGTCTCGGAGAGCAGGTCGCTGCCCATCGGGTTTTCGCGCGATGCGATGCCGCGCGCGATGCCGGTGACCGTGCCGCGCAGATGCACTCCGCCTGCCATGAGGCGAATATCCACCGGGTCGCCTACACGAATTTGTGGCAGTTTCGTTTCCTCGAAATATCCCTCCACATACATGCTATCGCTGTCCACCAGGGCCACGCGCGGGGCCCCAGCCGCCGCGTAGTCGCCTGCTTCGAGTTTGAGATTGGTGATGGTGCCGTCCGAAGGCGCGCGCACCTGCGTACGCGCTAGATTGAGCTGAGCTAGCGCCAGGTGCGCGCGGGCCAGTTGCTCCGCAGCAAGTGCCTTGCTGCGCTCAGCCTGCGCTTGGCCCAGACGGGCCCGTGCCTCCAGAACCTGGGCCTGTCCGATGGCGGCGGCTGCTGCGGCATCCGTCCTTTCTTCGGTGGAGACCACGCCAGGCGCAGCATGGTCCCGCCGTTGCGCCTTATCGCGCAGGCTGCCTGACTGCGCGTTTGCGGCAGCCACGCCCGCCTGCGCCGCTCGAATATCGGCTTGCGCGACCTGCAGCGCCGCCTGCGCGGAAGCGATTTCCGCTTGGGCCTGCTGCGCCGCATTTTCGAAACGTGCGGGGTCGACGATGAAAAGCACTTGGCCGCGATGCACGAACTCATTGTCGTGCACGGCCACGGTGCGAATCAGTCCGGAGACATCAGGCGCAACGCGCACCACGTCGGCGCGGATGCGGCCGTCGCGTGTCCAGGGGGATTCGGCGTCCTGATGCCACAGCATACGGGCCAGCAATAGGGCCGCTGTTACCACGACCAGGGTGATAGCGACGCGAAGAAGGGATTGGAGCGACTGGGTCTTCATGTGACGGTCAAAGCAGCAACAGGCCTGTCGCAGCGAACAGGGCAAGAAACACGGCAAGTCGGAACAGGGCGGGGTGCCAGACATAGCGATACCCGCCCAGGCTTCCCAGCAGGCCGTCGATCAGGCCAGCGATGAGCAGGCTGCCGAAAAAAATCACCAGTATGCCGGGAACCAGCACACCGAACAGATCGATCTCACGCGGCATACGTGGCACTCACGATAGGGTTGGGCGCAGTCAGGCCGACTAGCGGGGATTCAGTGTCATGCAACGCGCTGTGAAGTTGGTAGAGATGATTGCGGACCAGTCCATCCGGCATGGCCGAAATTGCCGCTTTCACGGCCGCATCGGCCTGTTGCCAATGCGGCGCATTGGGTGTGCGATAAAGCGCGCTGATCGCGTGAACTGCGGTATCGATAAGCATGAGCGCCGCATCCGGCAGAGTGCCTGCGGCCAGGTCCTGGCGCAGCTCGATCAGCGTGCGACCGCTCTCCTGCACGGCCAGCGACCAGGCCGTCAGCGTGCGTGCCTGCGCACTGCCTGGCGGCGTATGCAGAACGGCTTGCTGCACCAGATCCCGGCATCGGCTTTCAAACTGCCAGGCCAGCCCTTCCAGCCGTGCGCTTGCCGCCATGCCGACCAGTTGGCGTAGGCGCCGCAGTTGGCGCTGTAGATTTACTTGCCCCGGCAGCAGCATGAAGGCAGCAGCGGCGGCCGCCAACCCGGCGAGTTGCGCCAGGGCGCTGTTGAAAAATAGTTCCGGGTTGTAAGATATGGGCTGGCTCAGCGCGAGGTTGAGCACCATGCTGGTGGTGTAGCCCGCGCCGAAACCGGAAAATTGTGGCCGCGTGCTCAGGTAGGGTCCCAGCAAAAGCAAAGGCAGTGTGGCGGCGATGAGCCAAGGGAAATTGTCACCCATCGGCAGCATCCTGAACACCACGAACGACGCGGCGGCTATGCCCGCGGCGAATCCATACAACGTATTGAGCGCGGCGGCGACCGGATTCGGCACTGCGGCCAGCAGGCCGCTGAACACGGTGGCCAGCAGCATGGTGGTTGCACCGAAGGCCCAACCGCTCTGGATCCAGAGCATGCTAAGAACCGTCATAGTGAGAAAGCTCCGTAGCCCGGTGAGTCCGGCATCGGACCAGATGTTGCTGCGGCGGAAATGCACCCGTTCCTGGTCGGGGCGGATGACCCCGCCTCGCAGGGCGGCTTCGGTGCGGGCAAAGTCGTACAGCTCGGCGGAGAAGCGCTGCAGCAGGGCGGCCCCGGTTGCGAATTCGAGCGGGTCAGATCGCTGCGGCAGTGCATTGCGTTGCACGGCGATCTGCTCCGGAAGGTCGTTTTGATAGCGGTCGAGCCGCTGCGCCAGCATGTCGCTCGAGCTGAGCGCGCGGGCGGGGAGCGTCAGCACGGCTGGCAGCGGTTGGTAAAGCGCGGTCAAGGCAGTCACGATTTCGGTCTGCCCTTTGCGCTGCAGACGGTTGACCAGATGGAGCAGCGACTGGAACGTAGTGGCAGCCGCCATATAGCGATGGTTTAGAAGGCGCATGTGGCTGCTGCGAGCACGGACTTCCGGGTCTTCGAAAATCACCGAAGCGCGCAGATTTTCAAGCTGAACTGCCGCGCGCACGAATTCCAGGTTCGCTTCCTCCATGCGGGCTATCGGCACGTCGCCGCCCAGACCGTCGCGGACGAAGGCGAAGAAGTGATCGACCTGCGCACGTGCACTGCGGCGCAGGGCCACACGTAGACGCTGGGGAAACACCCCATCGCTCACCACGCTGGCGACCAGAATGCCCAGCAGCACTTCGCTGACCCGCATCTGGGCCGACTGAAATCCGGCCAGTGGGTCGTTGACGATGGGTAAGACCACGATGGCCGCTGTGTATCCCGCCAGCACAAAGCCGTAGGCCATGAAGTTGCGATACAGCACGGCGCCACTGGCGCACAGCGTGATCCACAGCGAGAGCCCCAGCAGAAACAGCTCACGCTGCTGGGGTAAAGCGGTAATCAGCAGCAAGCCCGCAAGACTGCCCGCCAGGGTGCCGATGGCGCGGTAAAAGCCCTTGGCCAGCACCATGCCGCTTTGCGGGTGCATCACAATGGCCACCGTGAGCATCGTGGTCGAGGGTTGTTCCAGGTGCAGGCGCATGGCTAGCCAAGCCCCGCCATACATGGCGAGCAGGCATTTCGCGACGAACAGCCAGGCCCTTCCCTCGTCTGCGAAAAAGTTACGAAGCCAGGGTTGGGGACGCTGATCGGGCGGGGGGGCGGCCATTGCGGGTGGTCAATTGAAGCTGTAGCCGAGGCGTACCTGGAGATAGTCCTGCCCCGGGTTGGGGCGCTTGATGTCGGCGTTGGAGTAATGGGTGAGGCGCGCGCCCAGCGTCCAAGGCGTGCCCGCGAAGCGATGCAGCAGGCCGATGGAATCGCCGAACTGGTAGGCGGTGGAGATTCGCTTGGCACCGAGGGTCGTGCCCGAAAACAGGTTGGCGCCGATGCCGAATTCCATCGCCGTCTGCGGCGCAAACCACCAGCGCGCAAAGGGCGTGAGCCCGACGTGGGTGAGGTGACGGCTGCCGGGGCCTTCCGAGCTGCTCACTTGTCCCAACGAGGCTTCGAGCACCACGTCGAGGCGGCTATGCGCGAAATCGTGTTGCCACAGCGGGCCGGATTGAAGGGCCAGCGTGGCATTGCTGTAGCTGTGGCCCTTGTCGATACCCCAGAGCGCGGAAAGCTCGGTGGCCTGCGCTGGCGCCAGACCTGCGGTGAACAGCAGGGCGGCGGCGAGGGCCGCGCGGCGCAGCGCCGCCGTGGTGAGCCCGGGCCGCTTCGCCCCTTGCTTGGGCCGATGGGAATTTTGAGAAGTTGGGTTTTGCATCGCAGACCTCTTTGGGGTTCTTGAGAAAAGATGTTTTTAGTGCGCGCCTGCTGCGGCCTCACCGCCGGCGCTGCTCTTGGAGGGTTTGATGAACCAGACCAGCACGATCATGGCGACAAACAGCCAGGCGCTGAGGCGGAACATGTCGTCCACAGCGAGGGTGTACGCCTGTTGGTCGATCAGGCGGTTGATTACACCCAAAGCCTGCTCATAATTGAAGCCCTGGGCTTGCATGCCATGCAGTACGGGCTCGACCACCGGGTTGCCCGCGTAGATGTGCGTGACCAGCTGCTCATGGTGCAGATCGGCGCGGTCGGTCCACAAGGTGGTGTAGATCGAAGTGCCGAACGAACCTGCGGTGATGCGCGCGAAGTTCGATAGCCCCGACGCCGCCGCGATGCGGTGCGACGGCAGTCCGCCGAGGATGATGCCCAGCAGCGGGATGAAGAAAGTCGCCGTCGCGATGCCCTGAATCACCGTGGGGATGGAATATTCCCAATAGCTGTCGCCCGTGGTGAACTGCGAGCGCATATAGAACACGACGGCGAACACCAGGAAGGAAAACGTGGTGACCCAGCGCGAATCGAGCACGGGCAGATAGCGCCCGATAATGGGCGAGAGAATCAGCGCGAACAAGCCCACCCAGGCCAGCACCTCGCCCGCGTCGGTGGCGGTGTAGCCGATGAACTCCTGCAGCCACAGCGGCAGCAGCACCAGGCTGCCGAAGAACATGCCGTAGGCCAGCGCCAGCAAGATGGTGCCGATGGTGAAGGTCGGGATCTTGAACAGGGTTAGGTCGACCACCGGATGCTCGTCGTAGATTTCCCAGATCAGGAACAGCACGAAACCCACCACGGCCGCTGCGGCCAGCGCGATGATGACCGGGCTGGAGAACCAGTCGAGTTCCTGCCCCTTGTCGAGCATGATCTGCAGCGAGCCCACCCAGATGACCAACAGCCCCAGCCCGGTCCAGTCGATCGGCAGCTTGCGGATGGGCGTTTCGCGTCGCAGGTAGATCGACGCAGTGACCGCAGCGGCTAGCAGACCCACGGGCACGTTGATATAGAAAATCCACGGCCAGGAGATGTTGTCGGTGATCCAGCCGCCGAGCAGCGGCCCCATGATGGGGGCGATCAGCGTGGTCATCGACCACATGGCGATGGCCATGCCGGCACGCGCGGGTTTGTAGCTGGAGAGCAGCAGGGTTTGTGAGAGCGGAATCATCGGTCCGGCGCTGGCGCCCTGCAGCACGCGGAACAGGATGAGAATTTCGATGCTCGGCGCCTGCCCGCACAAAAACGAGAACAGGGTGAACAGCAGAATGCTGGTGAGAAACACCTTCACCGCGCCGAAGCGCTGGGTGACGAAGCCGGTGAGCGGCACGGCGATGGCGTTGGCCACCCCGAACGAGGTGATGACCCAGGTGCCTTGCGACGAACTCACCCCCAGGTCGCCCGCGATGGCGGGAATCGACACGTTGGCAATCGAGGTGTCGAGCACGTTCATGAAGGTCGCCAGCGACAGGGCGATGGTGCCCAGCACCAGCGCGCTGCCGGTCAAGGGCGTCATGTGCGTCGGCGTGGTTTTGGCGGGTGCCGGACTCGGCAAGGCGCCGGCCGCGCTTTCTTCAATTTCTTGCGTAGTGGCCATGTCAGCTCCGCACGGCCGTTCCGAAGGAGCTGACACCCCCCGTGGGGGGCAGCGAGCAAAGCGAGCGAGGGGGTCGTTTCATCTTGCTCCGCACGGCCGTTCCGAAGGAGCTGACACCCCCCGTGGGGGGCAGCGAGCAAAGCGAGCGAGGGGGCTGTTTCATGTTGGCCTCTTTAGCGCTTGCCGCCGGCGTTGGCGGCGATGATGGCGTTCACCAGGGCGTCGGCCTTCTGCCAGTCGGCGGCGTAAACGTCGGTGCGGGCGGCGGGCTTGGTGGGCGGCTCGTCCATGACCAGCGGGCCTTTGTGGTCGCTGATGTCGATGGTCACTTCGGTGGACATGCCCACGCGCAGCGGGTGGCTGGCGACCTGCTTGGGATCGAGCGCCACGCGCACCGGCAGGCGCTGCACCACCTTGATCCAGTTGCCCGTGGCGTTCTGCGCGGGCAACAGCGAGAACGCCGCGCCGGTGCCCGCCGACAGTCCGACCACATGGCCGGTGTAGGTGAAGCTGCCGCCATAGGTGTCGGCAGTCACCGTGGCCTTCTGGCCGATGCGCACGTCGCGCAGCTGGGTTTCCTTCAGATTGGCGTCGATCCACACATCGTTCAACGGCACTACCCACATCAGCGGCTGGCCGGGCGCCACGCGCTGGCCGAGCTGCACCGTGCGCCGCGCCACCACGCCGCTGACCGGCGCCGGAATGGTGGTGCGTTCATACGCCAGATAGGCCTCGCGCAGCTTGGCCGCGGCCAGCTTGACCGAGGGGTTGTTGGCGATGACCGTGCCCGCGGTCAGCGCTTCGCTGGCGGCGAGTTGCTCCTGCGCGGCTTTCACCCCGGCCTGCGCGGTGGTCAACGCGGCTTGGGCGGATTGCAAGGCAATCTGTGCCTGCCGCAGTTCCTCAGCGCCCACCGCGCCGGTACCCGCCAGCTCTTGGCGGCGGCGCAGCGCGTCCTGGGCCTTGGCTACATTGGCCTGCGCGACGCTGACATCGGTCTGCCGCACGGCAACCTGGGCAGCCAGGGTGCCGTTGTTGGCAAAGCTCACCCGCACCTGACGCACCGCCTGCGCCAGCAGGGCCTCGGCCTGTTGCAGCGCCACATGGGTGTCGGCGCCGTCGAGCTGCACCAACGGCTGGCCGGACTTGACCAGCTGGGTATCGTCGGCGTCGATGGCGGTCACCGTGCCGCCCACCTGCGGCGTGACCTGCACCAGATTGCCCTGCACATAGGCGTCATCGGTGTAGGCGTAGCGCAGGGATTCCCAATAGTGATAGCCGCCATAGACGGCGCCGACGATAACGAAAAAGCCGATGGCCAGCAGCATCAGCCGCCGCCGCTTGGCGGCCTTGCCGTTGCCGCTTCCGTTGCCATTTTCGGCGGGCTGGGCCGCGCCTTCTGTTTTATTGCTGTCTGGGGTACTCATGGATGCGCTCCGTTGGGATTCGATTCGTTTTTAGAAGGAGAAGTCAAAGCGTGGGTCAGGAGGATTTCGCAGGAGCCTGCTCGGGCATCTTCGGCGCGTTGTAGCCCCCGCCCAGGGCGCGAATCAGCGCCACGTCGTCGGCCAGCGCCTGCGCTTTCAAGTCCACCCCGGCCTGCTGCAGCTTGAGCACACTCGACTCAACCGTGAGCACGGTGAGGTAGTTCGACAGCCCGGCCTTGTAGCGCTGATCGACCAGGCGCAGCGCGTCCTGCGCAGCATCGAGCGCCTGCTGCTGTTGCGCGATCTGCTGACCGATGGATTGCCGCGCCGCGATGGCGTCGGCGACCTCATGCACTGCGTCCACCAGCGTGCCGTTGTATTGCGCGATGGCGGCGTCCGCCTGCGCCGATTTGCCGCGAAGCTGGGCGCGCAGCGCGCCGCCCTCGAAGATCGGCAGGGTGAGTGCGGGGCCGACGCCCAAGGTCTGGCTGCCGCCGGTCAGCCATTGGCTGAAGCCCAGCGCAGAGAACCCGGCGAATGCCGTGAGATTGACGTCGGGATAGAACGCCGCGCGGGCCGCCTTCACGCCGTGCAGCGCGGCTTCCACCTGCCAGCGCGCAGCGACGATGTCGGCGCGGCGGCCGATCAGCGAGGCGGGCAGCGTGTCGGGCAGGTTCATGGTCGGCAGGGCGGAGAGCTGCGGGGCGAGCGTGGCCGTGGCCTGCGGGGCTTGGCCGGTGAGCGCGGCCAGCAGATTGCGCGCCTGCGTGATCTGCACCGCAGTCTGGTCGAGCTGCAGACGGATCTGCGGCACTTCGGCCAGCGCCTGCTTCTCCTGCACCGTGGTTTCCAGACCGGCGCGCACGCGGTCCTGCACCAGTTTGAGCATGTGCTCGCGTTGCTGCAGGGTTTGCTGAAGCACGTTCTGGATGGCGATCAGCCGCGCAAGGTTCACATAAGCGCTGGCCACGTTGGATGCGAGCAGCACCCGCGCGGCCTGCTCCTGCGCGGCGGCGGCGTGGGCCTCGCCGATGGCGGCTTGCAGCGTTTGCCGGTTTTTGCCGAAAAAGTCCAACTCCCAGCTGCCTTGCAGCAGCGCCGAATTGTCGTAATACCAGTTGCTGCCGTAGGGGCCGTAGATGTAGTTGTTGCTGAACTGCTGGCGAGTGGAACTCACCGCGGCGCCCAGCTTGGGCTTGAGCGCGCTGCCTGCGCCCTGCACCTGCGCACGGGCCTGTTCGAGCCGCGCCTGCGCGACTTGCAGGCTGGGGTTGTCGGCCAGGGCGGTGGCGATCAGGCGGTCGAGTTCAGGATCGTGAAAGTCGGCCCACCAGCCTTTCTTGGGAAAGGCGGTCTGCACCGGCTGCAAGCCGAGTTGCTGCGGACGAGTGAGCTGGGCCGTGGGCGCGATGCCTTCGGTGCTGGCGCAGCCCGCCAGTAGCAGGGCTGCCAAGAGCGGCGCGGCCAGCGTGGCGGATCGAACGAAAGGTCTGTTGAGCATGATGAGAACGGGTCAGGAGGGGTTGTTGTCGTTGTTTTCTTCGGGGTCGCGTTCCTGCACCACCAGTTGCGGGCCGGGGGCTGCCTTGTTGGCTTCGGCCAGCGCCTCGCCATTGGCGATGAAGCGCCGCAGCAGGTCGAGCAACTGGGCAAACTCCTTGGGGCTGAAGCCGCGCAGATGGTCGTTGAGCACCTCGGAGAGCACATGCGGAATTTGCGCCGCCACCTCGCTGCCGCGCGGGGTGAGCGAGAGGTTGACCACGCGGCGGTCGCTGCAACTGCGCTCGCGCACCAACAGGCCCTTGGCTTCCAGGCGGTCGAGCATGCGGGTCATGGCGCCGGCATCGGTCTGCATTTCGCGGGCGCAGGCGGCCACGGTGTCGCAGCCTTGGTGCACATGCAGCAGCGGATGCCATTGCGAGCCGGTGAGGTCGAGCCCCTGCAGTTGATGCTCCAGATTGCGCACCAGCACCGCCAGCGCGACTTTCATCAGAAAGCCGACCGAGTTGTCCTTGGCATACTCCGAGCCGTCGTAGAAACGCGGCGCGGTCGTGGGAGTGGGGGCGGAAGAATTCATGCCGCGCAGTTTATTGCTTAGGCAAATACTGCCTGAGTTGTTTTTTGATACCCGATTCAGCGAAGGGGTTTTGTCGAGCGGGGCATGGCAAACCAATTTTTCATGCTGGCGGCATCCGACTTACCATGCTTTGCTGCATGTTCAGTTTGCCGCCAAAGCCATGGATCGCGCCCCTGATTTCGCCGCTTCACTCCAGCAGACTTTCAGCGTGCTGCGAGCGGCGTTCGACGCCGCGCCCTATCCCGACTGGACGCTGCGACGCGACCGGCTGCGACGACTGCAGGCCTTGCTGCGCACTCATGCGGCCGAGTTCGCCGAGGCCATCGACGCCGATTTCGGCGGCCGCCCGCCGCCCGAAACCGGCATGCTCGAACTCGTGCCCAGCCTGACGGGCATCGCCGATGCGCTCAAGCACGGCAAAGGCTGGATGCGTCCGCGCGCCGCCTCTGTTTCACCCTGGTTTTTTCCCGCCCGGGCGCGGGTGCTGCCCCAGCCGCTGGGCGTGGTAGGCGTCATTGCGCCGTGGAACTACCCACTGGTATTGGCGGTGGCGCCGCTGACGGCGGCGCTGGCTGCGGGCAACCGGGCGATGGTCAAGCTCTCCGAGTTCACGCCCACGTTCAGCGCGGTGTTCGCGCAGCGGGCCGGACAAACCTTTGCGCCCGACGAAGTGGCGGTGGTGCAGGGCGATGCAGAAATCGGCGCCGCTTTCAGCGCCTTGCCGTTCGACCACCTGCTGTTCACCGGCTCCACCGGGGTGGGCAAGCGCGTCATGGCGGCGGCGGCGGCCAACCTCACTCCCGTCACGCTGGAACTCGGCGGCAAATCGCCCGCCGTCATCACGCCGGGTTACGACCTGGCGCACGCGGCCCAGCGCATCCTCTACGGCAAGCTGCTCAACGCCGGGCAGACCTGTATCGCGCCCGACTATGTGCTCGTGCCGCGTGCGCAGCAGTCTGACTGGGTTGCCGCCTGCCGCGCCGCGGCGCAAAAACTCTATCCCGACGGCCTGCGCAGCCCCGACTACACCAGCATCATCGACCATCGCCAATACAGCCGTCTGCTCGGGCTACTGGGCGAAGCTCGCGCCGCCGGCGCGCAGGTGCATGCCCTGTTCGACGGCGTGCAGGCCGACGATCTGCGCCACCGCCTCGCGCCCGCGCTGGTGTGCGACGCCCCGGCCTCGGTGCGCTTGATGAACGAAGAAATCTTCGGTCCGCTGCTGCCCGTGGTGGCCTATGACGATCTGGCGCAGGCGCTGGCTCATCTACGCAGCCAGCCGCGCCCGCTGGCGCTGTACTGGTTCGACCACGACCGCCAGCGCACCGCCGATGCCCTGCTGCACACCCATGCCGGCGGCGTGACGGTCAACGATACCTTGCTGCACTTTGCGCAAGACGAGTTGCCCTTTGGCGGCGTTGGGGCGTCCGGCATGGGCAGCTATCACGGCCGCTGGGGATTCGATACCTTCAGCAAGCTCAAGCCCGTACTTTTTCAGACGCGGTTCTCTGGCGTCGGCCTGGCCGCGCCGCCCTACGGGCCGCGTACCCGCTGGCTGATGAAGTTCATGGGGAGACTGTGATGCGCAGGCGCTGGGTCGAGCAATTTGCGGTCATCGTGGCGCTGTGCACCGTTGCGGGTACGGCGAACGCGCAAAGCGCACCCGAGCCCTTGCCAGCCTCCGGCGCCAGCGATGTGGCCCGCACAGTGACGCCCGGGCTTCGCTTTGCCGCCCCGGCGCAGGCGGCCGCCATCACGGCAGACCGCTTGCTGTTGCTCGCCCCGGACGGGGCTGCGGTTCGCGGCCTGGTGCGCACCTCCGGCGACCGCGCAGTGTTCGAGCCCACCGTGCCCTTGGTTGGCTGCACCACCTACACCCTCCTGCTGAACGCGCCAGAGCGCGTGCGCAGCCGCTTCACCACCGCGTGCAGCGCATGGAGTGCGCCCGTGCAGATCGACGACAGCCGTACAGCGCACCAAGTCGATCTGCCCGTCAGCGGCGCGCAAGTGGCGGCAACGGCCGACGGTGACTTTGTCGCGGTGTGGTTTCAGGACGATGCGGGCCGCCGCGCCATTCTGGCCACGCGCTTCAACCCGGACACGCAGGTCTGGAGCCGCCCGCAAGCCATCGATCTGCAAGGGCCGCAAGCTGGGGCGTCGAGCATTCCCGCCATCACGGCGGATCGCCAGGGGCGCCTCACCGTCGTGTGGTTTCAGGCGGTGGATGGCCGCAACGCCGTATTTGCGGCGCGCAGCGATGGCGGCGCGTGGCAGGCCCCGCAGCGGCTCGATCAACCCGCGCTGCCCGGCAACGCCACCAATCCCCAACTCGCCGCCGACGCCGCGGGCAATGTCACCGTGGTCTGGCAGCAGCCCGACGGCCGCCACACCGCCATTTATGCGGCCCATTGGCAACAGGCAGCGCTGCGCTGGCTGCCCGCGCAGCCCGTTGATCGCGGCCCTGCCAATGCGTACAACCCGGTGATTGCCGCCACGCCGCAAGGGCAGGTGGTAGCCGCCTGGCAGCAGGGGACTTCCGGGCGCGAGGCGGTGTTTGCCGCGGCGTTGCAGCCTTCCGGCCAGTCGTGGGATGCGCCACGGCGTCTCAGCGCAGAGGGCATCGCCGCCACAAGCCCTGCGCTCACGGCTACACCGCAAGAGGCCATCGTCGCCGCATGGGTGCAAGGTCGGGATGCGTTGCAGCGCATTGCCGTCAGCCAGCTTCTGCCCGTGGGCAGCGGCGCTGCGTTTCGCTGGAGCGCGCCGCAGATTCAGCACAGCACGGCCTTCACCGGCCCGGCGCTTTCGCCCGCGCTCACCGCCGATGCCGCGGGCGATCTCACGCTGATGTGGGAACAGGCCAAGTCGGCGCAGGGTGGCCCGGTGCGATACGCCATACTCGCCGCCCGGCGCGATGCTGGCGCGGATGCCGCCTCGGCTCGCTGGTCGCCGCCGCAGCAGATCGACGACCCCGCGCTGCGCAGCGCGGGCAACCCGGTGTTGGTGACCGATGCGGCGGGCAATGTGCGTTGCGCCTGGTATCAAGACGGGCCCAGCGGAATGCAGGTGCAGACCGCGCGCTACAACCCGGCCGAGCAGCGCTGGCAGGCGCCGCAGACCTTGTCCGACCCGAGCGCCACGGTGCAGGCCAGCTTTCCCGCGCTGGCCGTCGATGCGGTGGGGAGCACCATGGCCGTGTGGCAGCAGTTCAACGGCTGGCGCACCCTGGCCGTCGCCCGCTGGCTGCCGTGAGGTCGGTTCAGGCCGTGTCGCTGCAGCGACCGAACAGCCAGAAACAACGCCATTGGCGCATCGCCGCCTTTACCCAGTAGTCGATCTGACCGGTCTGGTTTTCCATCAGCGCATTGAAGTGGCTCTGGTAGTTGTCTTCCGGCAACTCTAGATACGCTTCGGTTTCGCCGCCCTCGTTATGCACTTTCATGCCGGCCCGGCGCGCGATTTTGAGCATCGCGGCATTGCTGCTCAGGCACTGCATGTAAAGCACACGCAGCCCGCGGTTGCGCGCGTCCACCGCCGCGCGTGCAAACAAGCGCGTGCCGATGCCCAGCCCGCGGCCTTTGGGCAGCACCGAGACGCCAAACTCCGCCCGCTCCGTCTGCCCCGGTTCGATGGCGATATGCGCCACCGCCAGCAACTCCAGCTTGCGGTTGAACACGCCAAAAATCTCGTCCGATTCGAAGCGGATGGAATCGACGTAAAGACGCACGCGCTCGTCGCTCGCGGCGTAGCCAAAGCGCAGATAGCGATCATCCGGCCCCAGCGCCAGAAAATGCCGCAGCAACTGCTCGCGATGTTCCGGCCCGATCGGGCGAATCGGGATGATCGGCGCGGACAGATGCCGAGCGCGGGGCGGGACGGCCGACGCGCTGCCTGTGGCTTGTAAGGGAGCGGTCTCGGGAGGCTGAGTCATATCGAATAGAAGCAAGATTGCTGCAATGCAGCATAGGTCACATAGTTTAGGCGCTGCCCCTGCAAACACAAGGAACAGGGACATTGCCGCGCCCTTGCCGCCACAACGCGCATGAAAATCAAGCACTTGCCAGTGACAAACCCGCTCACCTGTCTATAATGACGCGTTTGGCTTCGAGCGGGGGCCAGAAAACCCATGCCGGCGGGCGCGGGGCAGAGCGTCTCAACGTTGAAGAACATCTCGACATTGAGGCCCGCTGCCGCACATCACTGGTGGGCTCATTCATATCTCGCTCAAACATCGTTCATAGGAACAACCATGAAAACCTTCAGCGCCAAACCGGCCGAAGTCGTGCATGAGTGGTTCGTGATTGACGCAGAGAACAAGGTTCTCGGTCGGGTCGCCAGCGAAGTGGCCCTCCGTCTGCGTGGCAAACACAAACCCATCTATACCCCGCACGTCGATACCGGTGACTTCATCATTGTCGTCAACACCTCCAAAATTCGTGTGACCGGCAACAAAGCCAACGACAAGACCTACTACCGTCACACCGGCTATCCCGGCGGCATCTACGCCACCAAATTCAAGGATATGCAGGCGCGTCACCCCGGCCGTGCGCTGGAACTGGCAGTCAAGGGCATGCTGCCCAAAGGCCCGCTCGGTTACGCCATGATCAAGAAGCTCAAGGTCTATGGGGGTGCAGAGCATCCGCACAGCGCCCAACAGCCCAAGACTCTCGACATCTAAGGACAGGCGATGATCGGAAACTGGAATTACGGCACAGGCCGTCGCAAAAGCTCCGTGGCCCGCGTCTTCATCAAGAAGGGCACCGGCAAAATCACGGTCAACGGGAAAGACGTCGAGCAGTATTTCGGCCGTCAGACCTCCATCATGATCGTCAAGCAACCCCTCGTTCTCACCGAGAACGTCGAGAGCTTCGACATCAAGATCAACGTCCACGGTGGCGGCGAAACCGGCCAGGCCGGTGCGGTGCGTCACGGCATCACCCGCGCGCTGATCGACTACGAGGCCACCCTCAAACCCGCGCTCTCCAAGGCAGGCTTCGTCACCCGCGACGCACGCGAAGTGGAGCGGAAAAAAGTGGGCCTGCGCGGCGCCCGTCGCGCCAAGCAGTTCTCCAAGCGCTGATACCTTTTCGCGCTTTGCTGCTTACAAAAACCCGCCTTGTGCGGGTTTTTGTTTGCTCAGACGCAGAATGACCCAGGATTGAGTTGACGAGCAGGCGGTCCAGCGGGATAGTTGTATCTCCGCAGCGCACATGTCCCGTGGGTGTTGCATTTGTACTCCTCAGCCACTCGTGCCTGGACCGCATGACCATGCTCAATTGATCGCGTAGGCGTGGGGACTTGGGAGGATAGGCGACCGGGTTCATTACGACTTTGACTGCTGTTTTTATAAACAAAACATAGCCCGCAGGCCAGTTGTCAAGCGGCTTCCAGAGGGTCGGCCATCTCAGGGCAAGGGTAATGCGCATAGGATATTATGTCGAATAACATCGGATTTCCAATTTATCCGATGATCTACATTAAGTTATACGTAGGAATAATTCGTGCCAACAGCTACTCTTAAAATATTTCTTGCATACGGCGATCCGAAGAGGCTGCGAACTGCTGAGCTATCAAATTGGACTGGAAAGGCTGTTTCTGGACCAAGGAGTGAGTTTGAAAAAGTGTTAGAGCGCGAGGAGTCAATTGGGTCTGGCGTCTACTTTCTAACTGGAACCGACCCAGAAACTAATAGGAGCGCAATCTATATCGGTGAAGCCGAGTGCATCAAGGATCGCGTTAAATCGCATCTATCGAGAGATTTCTGGAACAACATTACATTCTTTGTTACGAAAGATGAGAACCTTACTAAGGCTCATATAAAGTATCTCGAAGGGAAATTGATTAATATCGCGCGAGCAACCGAACGGGCTATTGTCATGAACGGTCAAGGTAGCGGAGCAAGACTTCCAGAGTCAGATCGCGAAGATATGGAGGTATTTCTAGAAAAAATGCAGCAGGTTCTTCCAGTTCTCGGAGTTGAGGCGTTCTTAGATAAAACGTCATCTACTGCGCATAGTAAGCAGGAGAGGGAACTGCTTAGTTGTAACATTAAAGGGCTAACCGCCACAGGCTATTTGACTCCAAATGGAATTGTTGTACTTGAAGGATCTCAGGCGGTTTTGGAAGAGCGGGCTTCTGCCCAAAAATGGCCAAGCGTGCTGGCGCAGCGGAATAAACTTATTGAAGAGGGTGCGCTCGTCGCAAAAGACGGCGCATACGTTTTCGTGAAAGATGTTGAATTCACAAGTCCGAGTTCCGCAGCGGCAACGATTCATGGTGGTAGTGCCAATGGGTTAACAGCATGGGTGAATAAAGATGGCGTTCAGCTCAAGCAGCTACAAAACGTATAATAAGTCGCTTGTTCGGACGCATACTACGCTGCGCTTCGTTTGAGCCGCACAGCTTGATCGTTAGGTAAACTCAGCGGAAATACCGAGATGTCTGGGTATGACTTTAATCGTCCATTTGTTGATGCCAGCAGTCTGCTTGAATTTCGTGCGACTGATTCGGAGGTTGCTTTACGCTACGGAAAATTCGTGAGAGCCACCCAAATGAGCAATTCCGAATATGCACAGAGATACGCACGCATGGCTCAAAGCAGCAACACGAAGGCGCCTCCACGTCACGGCTATATCTTTATGGGCTATCTGGTTATTCGAAAATTCGGAACTCCAGGTCAATATGAAACATGGATACCAGATCATGCTATTGAAGGTATCTATGCCCCAGCCTAATAATTTCGTCGAGGGTGACAGTCTGCAAGCTGCGCTTGCAGATACCCTTCGCAGCTTCGCGGCTTTGCCCACCCCTCACGTCAGACGTTAGGAAAAAGCTGAGGGGCAGATCTAGATCAATAGCATTTGGCGTGAATACGGCCAACCCAACTCCGAACGGTTTTCACATCCGGCTGGCCCGGAAGTGGCGTGCTCAATAAGCGTGCTCCGCGTCCGGGTCGATTTTTCCGCGAAAGACGATGTATTGATAGACGTTGTAGGTAATCATCACCGGGATGAGCATGCCGATGCCGATGAGCATGAACACCAGGGTGCCGCTGTCTGAGGCGGCCTGGTCGATGGTGAGCGAGCCGGGCACGATGTACGGATACCAAGTGGCGGCCAGTCCGGCGAAAGAGAACAGGAAGATCAGCATGGTCCAGACAAACGGCGCCACTTCGGCCTGCCGCTTGAGGGCGCGCAGCAGCATGACGAAGCTGAGTAAGGCCAGCGCGGGCAGCACGGCGAAGAAGTAGATGTTCGGGGTGGTGAGCCAGCGGGCGAAGATCTGCGGGAATTGCAGCGGCGTCCAGACGGTGACCACGGCGCCGACGGCGAGCATGATCCAGGCGAGCAGCTGGCCGCGCTGGTAGCAACCGGCCTGAATGTCGTCTTTGGTCTTGATGATGAGGTAGGTCGAACCCAGCATGGCGTAACCGGCCACCACGCCCAGCACCACGATGACGCTGAAGGGCGAGAGCCAGTCCCACACGCTGCCCACGAACACGCCGTTGACCACCTTCACGCCATTGAGCAAGCCACCGAGCGCAAACCCCTGGGCGATGCTGGCCAGCAGGCTGCCGAGGCCGAACATGGCGCCCCAGAAGGCTTTGCGCTCGGAGAGTTCGTGAAACTCGAACGACACGCCGCGCAGCATGAAGCCCAGCAGCATGAGGATGATCGGAATGTAGAGCCCATGCAGCACGGTGCCGTAGGCCAGCGGAAAGGCGCCGAACAGCGTGCCGCCGATGACCACCAGCCAGGTCTCGTTGGCGTCCCAGATGCTGCCCAGGCTGGCCATCATCACCTTTCGGCGGCGCTCGCCGACGAACAGCGAGAGCACCCCCACGCCGAGGTCGAAACCGTCGAGCACCACATAAAACACCATGAACAGGCCGATGATGAGGAACCAAACGGTGGCCAGAACGTGATGCAGTTCCTGCGGGTTGCCGAAGTCCATCTCACTGCCCTCCTTTCACCGCGAGCTTGGCGCTGACCGAGGCGGGCGCAATCGGTGCGACAGGCGGGGTGAAGGGGACGTGCTTGGGCGCAGCAGCGTGTTCCGGCTTACCACCCTGGCCGGGTGCGCCGGGCGGGTCTTCGAAGCTCGGGCCTTTGCGGATCATGCGTGCAGCAAAGACGAAGGCGGTGACGCCGATCACGCCGTAGAACAGCATGTACATGGCGAGTGACCACAGCACGGTGTCGGCCGGCAGGTTGCTCACGCCCTGGCTGGTGCGCATCATGCCGTAGACGATCCACGGCTGGCGGCCTACTTCGCGGGTCATCCAGCCGGCTTCAACCGCGGCGTAGATGGCGGGTACCGCGAGCAGCCAGCCACGCAGCAGCCATTTGTTTTCGCTGATGCGCGCCGCAGTCATGCGCTCACGTTTGCGCCACAGCATCCACAGCGTCCAGAAGGCCATGAAGGCGACAAACACCCCGGCGGCCACCATGACGCGGAAGGCGTAAAACGGAATCCACACTGGCGGCTGGTCTTGTGGCTTGAAGTGATCCAGGCCGACGACTTTGCCCATCATCGTTTTGGTCACGATCATGCTCAGACCATCGGGAATTTCCAGCGCCCAGTCGTTTTTCTGCTCTTTCTGGTTAGGAATAGCCAGCAGCGCCCACGGTGCGCCCTCGCCGGGCTTGTTGGTATGCCAGTGCGCCTCGATGGCGGCGAGCTTGGCAGGTTGAGTCTCGGCCAGCGAGCTCCCCGCAGAATCGCCAATAAAAATCTGCAGCGGTGCGACGATGAACAACGAGATCACCGCCCACTTGAACGCCGGACGGAAGAAATCGACATGGCGTTTTTTGAGCAGGTAATACGCGCTCACCCCGGCCATGACAACCAGGCTGAGCTCGATCGCGGCGGTGAACATGTGGCCGAAGCCATAGGGCAGATCGGGGTTGAACACCGCGTCATACCAGTTGGTGATGGCGAACTTGCCGTCCA
This sequence comes from Thiomonas sp. UBA7699, assembly GCF_002482605.1. Lineage (NCBI taxonomy): Bacteria > Pseudomonadati > Pseudomonadota > Betaproteobacteria > Burkholderiales > Thiomonas > Thiomonas sp. UBA7699. Next base: position 88,065 of record NZ_DLGH01000013.1, read on the forward strand.
CCAGCTTCACCCCGGCGGGCGTTTGCATCCACGAATTGGCCACCATGATCCAGAAGGCCGACAAGGTGCTGCCAAAGGCCACCATGCCGGTGGCGAAAAGGTGCATCTTGGGGCCGACGCGGCCCCAGCCGAACAGCATGATGCCGAGAAACCCGGCTTCGAGCATGAAGGCCATCGCCGTCTCGAAGCCGAGGATGTTGCCCATGAAGTCGCCGGCCGAGGTGGAGAACGGCCCCCAGTTGGTGCCGAAGGAAAACTCCATCGGAATGCCGCTGATGACGCCGACGCCGAAGTTGATGAGGAACAGCTTGGTCCAGAACTTGACCTGGTGAAAGTAGAAGACGTTTTTGGTCTTCACCCACGCGGCTTCCATGCCGAACAGCACCAGCGCCAGCCCGATGGTGAGCGGCGGCCACATGATGTGGAACATCGCAATGAAGCCAAACTGCGCCCGAGCGAGGAACTCAGGGTTTTGAAGCCAATCCATGATGCACTCCTGAAGAGGGGGATGTCGGTTGGCGGGCCTTGCCGCGCAGGGCGGCGGGTTGAGCCAACGATAAGCGGGACGCGTTACAGCGGGGTGACGCTCTGCGGCGGCGGCAGGTCAATGCGCAAAGTCCAGCAGAAGGCGGTGCACATCTCAGTTCTCCACCACTTGCAGCGCGGCGACTTTGTCGCCCCGCCTGCGCGTAGCCACCTGCTTGACGCGGCTTTTGAGGGCGATGAGCTTTTGCACCGCGCCGCCCAGTTGCATGAGCTGGCGCACGTCTTCGCTGGGCATGCGCTGAATATCGTCGAACCACTGCGTGGCCAGTTCGATGAGATCGTGCATTTCGCGCATGCGCTGCTGCGCGTATTGCTCGGAAGCGCCCTCGGGCTGAGACAGCAGGGCGTCGCGCAGCATGGACAGGGTGGGGTCGATTTCGCGCTTGCGGCGTTCCTCGGCCAGGGTGCGGAAAATAGCCCACACGTCTTCTGGCGCAGAGAAATAATCGCGCCGGTCGCCGGGCAGGTGCTGCATGCGCACCAGGTTCCAGGCACCCAGCTCCTTGAGCCCCATGCTGACGTTGGAGCGCGAAAAATCGAGCGCGGCGGCGATTTCGTCGGCATTGAGCGGGCGCTCGCTGACGAACAGCAGGGCATAAATCTGGCCGACGGTGCGGTTGATGCCCCAGCGGCTGCCCATTTCGCCAAAGTGCAGCACGAAGCGCTGGGTGAGTTCCGGGAGTTGCATAAGTGGTTTGATCGAAGTTTCAGGAATTTCTGAAAGTCGAAGAAATTGTCTGACTTAGATCAAGCGCAAGGGGTAACGAGACGTGTTGCCCCTATACCCATCCGGGTATTTTCCCGCGCGACGGCGCAGCGCGTAATCAGCGGCTGGCGAGCCAGTCGGATACGGCGTGAGGATGGGAGGAGGCCGGGTGATCGGCGAGCAGGTGCAAACCGAGTTTGCTGCGGCGCCAAAGCACATCGTCGGCGCTGGCGGCCCATTCGGTGTCGCGCAAATAACGCAGCTCGGTCTCGAACAAACCGGGGGCGATCTCGGCGCCGAGGTCTTGCAGGCGTGCCGCGCTTTGCCCACCTGTGGTTTGCAGCACGCGGTCGATGCGGCTGCCGTAGGCGCGGGCCAGACGCTGCGCTAGGTCGGGCGGCAGCCACGGATAGCGTTGCTGCACGGTTTGAACGAAACGGGCGAAGTCGGTGTCGGGGCGCTGCGCGGGGCCGATCCAGCCCGACAGATCGCCACCGGGAAGAAAGGCGCCGTGCGTCCACGCCGGGCGTGCTTCGCCGAGGGCGGCGCAGAGCTGGTCGGCGGCCTGTTCGGCGAGCTTGCGGAAGGTGGTGATCTTGCCGCCCCACACGGTGAGCAGCGGCGCGCCTTCGCGGTCGAGTTCGAGCTTGTAGTCACGGGTCGCGGCCTTGGCATCGCCCGCGTGATCTTCGAGCAGGGGGCGCACGCCGGCGTAGCGCCAGACGGTCTGCTCGGGCCGCAACTCGGTGCGGAAGTAGCGGTTGACTTCGGCGCAGAGGTAGGCGGCTTCGGCCTCACTGCAAGTCTCGGCGCTGTCGGGGTCGGACACTTCGACATCGGTGGTACCGATCAGGGTGAAGTCGCGCTCGTAGGGAATGGCGAACACGATACGGCCATCGTCCGCCTGAAAGATGTAGGCGTGCGGATGATCGAACAGGCGCGGCACGACGATGTGGCTGCCGCGCACCAGCCGCAGCGAGCGGCGCTCGCGCGGCGGCTGCCCGTCGGCGTTGTGCACCGTGCGCTTGAGCAGTTGTTCGGCCCACGGGCCTGCCGCGTTGACCAGGGCGCGGGCGCTCACCCGCTGCTCGTGACCGGCGGCATCGCGCAGCGTGGCTTGCCAGCCCGTGCCGTGGCGCGTGGCGGAGGTGCAGGTGGTGCGGGCCAGCACGGTGGCGCCATGTTCCGCTGCGTCCACCGCGCACAGGGTCACCAGCCGGGCGTCGTCCACCCAGCCGTCGGAATACATGAAGCCGCGGGTGTATTCGGCCTTCAGCGGGGCGCCTGCGGCATGGGTGCGCAGATCGATGCTGCTTGAGCCCGGCAGCCACTCGCGCCGCGCCAGATGGTCGTAGAGAAACAGCCCGGCGCGAATCATCCAAGCCGGGCGCATGGCCGGTGCGTGCGGCATGACAAAGCGCAGCGGCCACATCAGATGCGGCGCGCTGCGCAACAGCACTTCGCGCTCCTGCAAGGCCTTGCGCACCAGGCCGAACTCGTAATACTCCAGATAGCGCAGGCCGCCGTGAATCAGCTTGGTGGAGGCCGAGGAAGTGTGCGCCGCAAGGTCGTCGCGTTCGCACAGCACCACCTTGAGGCCGCGCCCGGCCAGATCGCGCGCAATGCCCGCCCCGTTGATGCCGCCGCCGACGACCAGCACGTCGCAGGCGATACCGGGCGGGGGCGAAGAAATAGCAGCGCTGTTCATGCCGACATGGTAGGAGGGGCGGCCTCGAAGCGTGAACTTCAGGCCGCGATGCGCGTGCCGGTGGCGCGGAACCGCAATGACCCTGCGCGCAGAGATAGTTCTAATCAGAACTAAGATGCGCAGCATGTTCTTTTCCCTGGTTGCGCCGTGACTTCCCCGCCCCCCTTTCTGCCCTTGTTGCGCGAACTCGTGCGCACCTATCAGGCGTTCGAGCGTTACTCCGCGGCGCATGTGCAAAGCCTGGGGTTGACCCCGGCGCAATTCGACGTGGTGGCCACGCTGGGCAACACCGAGGGCATGAACCCCAAGCAGCTGGGCGACAAGACCCTGATTACCAAGGGCACGCTGACCGGCGTGGTCGATCGCCTGCTGGCCAAGGGCTTGGTGCAGCGTCTGCCCGATCCGAGCGATGGCCGTGGGCAGATCGTGCGGCTGACGACGCGGGGGCAGAAGGTGTTCGAGCAAGTGTTTCCTGCGCATGGGGCGCATCTGGCGCAGGCGTTCTCAAAACTGAGCGCTGCCGAGCTGATCGCGTCGCAGCAGGCCTTGCACAGTCTGCGGCAGGCGCTGGAGCAGGCGGGCGCTCACGCGGGTACTCAGGAGGGGGAGAGATGAGCTCCACCCCGGCTGCCGAAGTGGCCCGCTACACCTTGCCCGCGCAGTTGCTGCACTGGCTGATTGCCCTGTTGATTTTCGGCCTCTTTCCGCTGGGGCTTTATATGCACGGGCTGCCGCTTTCAGTGCGCAAAATCGAGTTGTATTCGTGGCACAAATGGTTCGGCATCACCGTGCTGCTGTTGGTGGTGCTGCGCATCGGCTGGCGGCTCACACATCGCCCACCGCCGCTGCCCGGCGATATTCCGCCCTGGCAGCAGGCGACTGCGACCCTGATGCACGAACTGCTCTATCTGCTGATGCTTTGCATACCGCTGAGCGGCTGGGCGCTGAGTTCGGCGGCTGGTGTGCCCGTGGTGTGGTGGGGCGTGTGGAAGCTGCCCAATCTGCTGCCCGCCAACCCGGCGATGGCGCATCTGCTCGAACTAGTGCATGCCACGTTGAACTACACCCTGGCCGCCTTGGTTGCCGTGCATATGGCGGCGGCGCTCAAGCACCAGTTCATCGATCACGACGGCGTGCTGCTGCGCATGCTGCCGCGTCTGTTGCCGCGTTCGTTGCCACGCCCGCGCCGCTGATGGGCTCAAGACTCTCGAGCCGCATGCGCTTTTTTGGAAAAGGAAATCAACCATGTCGCCACTCTCGATCAAAACGCTGTGCGGCGGCGCCCTGCTGTCGATCTGCGCTGCAGCCTGGGCGCAGCCCCTTCCCGCTGCGGCCTACACCCACGCTTTGCCTGCGTCGAGCGTGAGCTTCAGCGCCACCCAGATGGGCGTGCCGATGAAAGGCCACTTCAAAACCTTGACCGCGCAGATCGACTTCATGCCGGGCGACCTTGCCAAGTCGAATGTCGAGGTTGCGGTGCAGTCGGCCAGCGTGGACGCGGGCAGCGCCCAGACCAACGCCCTGCTCGCCGGAGCCGACTGGCTGGCGGCCAAAGCCGATCCGCAGGCCCGTTTCGTCTCCAGCCAATTCACCCCCGATGGACCGGGACGCTACTGGGTTAGCGGCACCTTCAGCGTGAAGGGCCACAGCCAGCCGCTGCGCGTGCAGGTGAGCACCCACCCCGACGGCAAAGACCTGATCATGGACGCCGCCTTCACGCTCGACCGCACCGCCTTCGGCCTGGGCACCGGCTCGTGGGCGGACACCAGCGTGGTGGCCGCCGCCATTGCGGTGCAGGTGCATCTGGTCGTTTCTCCGCAATAACAACTGACATAACTGACACAACTGACTTACCGCACACCACACTCTCTCTGAAAGGACTTCACCATGTTGCGTTCAAGCTCCCGCTCACTTCTGGCCCCCGCGCTTTCAACCGCCGTGGCCATGGCGCTCTGCGCCGCACCGGCCTGGGCCGCCGAAGCCACGGCGCCGCAGGCCTATGTTCACAAGCATGCCGATCCGGCGGGGAGTTACCGCGTCGATCCTGATCATTCCGGGGTGCAGTTCACCATCGGCCACGCGGGTGTCGGGCGCTTTACCGGGGTGCTCAAACGGGTGACCGGCAGCTACACCTTCGACCCTGCGAACCCCGCCAAAGACAAGGCCGATATCGTCATTCCCGTGCAGAGTCTGGACACCTTTTTGCCGCAACGCGATACCGATCTGCTGGCCGCGCCGTTTTTCGATGCCGCTGCGCACCCCGACATCCGCTTCGTCGGCACGCGCTATGTGCCGCAGAACAAGACCCACGGCAAGCTCTACGGCAACCTCACCCTGCGCGGCGTGACCCACCCGGCGACCTTCGAGGTGACGCTGGAAGGCGCAGGCGATGTGGCCTATCTGCCCAAACCCTGGGGCGGTTATCTCAGCGGCTTCGTCGCCACCACCACGATCAACCGCATGGACTACGGCATGACCGCTTTCGCCGCCGGCCTGAGCCATGAGGTGAAAGTGCGCGTGGAGATCGAAGGCGTGCGCACCCCATCATGAGGAGCTGAACATGCCCGATCAGCGCATGCCCACGTTGTTTGTCTCTCACGGCTCGCCCATGCTGCCGCTGGAGCCGGGCAGCGCCGGGCCGATGCTCCAGGCGCTCGGGCAGGCTCTGCCGCGGCCCGAGATCATCCTCGCCTTTTCGCCGCACTGGATGGCGAGGCAGCCCATTCTGGGTACCAGCACGCGGCCCGCGACCCTGCACGACTTCGGCGGTTTCGACCGCGCGCTCTATGCCCTGCAATACCCCGCGCCCGGCGCGCCGCAGTGGGCTGCGCGGATAGAAGCACTGTTGCGCGAAGCCGGCTGGGGCGTGCACGAAGACGCGCAGCGCGGGCTCGATCACGGCGTCTGGTCACCGCTTCGCCTGATGCTTCCGCAGGCGGATATTCCGGTGATGCCGCTGGCCATGCCCTGGCCGCTTGACGCCGCGCTCGCCTACCGCCTGGGCGCGGCGCTGGCGCCGCTGACCGAGCAAGGCGTCTTGCTGTTCGGCACTGGCAGCCTGACGCACAATCTGCACGAGTTTCACCCGTCCGCCCGCACCGACGATCCACCGGCCGCCTACGTGCAGGCTTTCGTCGAATGGATGCGCGGCATGATCGACCGCGGCGACACCCCGGCGCTGCTCGACTACCGCCGCAGAGCGCCGCATGCGGCACGCGCGCATCCCACCGACGAGCATCTGCTGCCCCTGTTCTGGGCGCTGGGCGCCGCTGGCGAGGGCGCCACGCCGCGTCATCATGCCGGGGGCGTGCACTACGGCAACCTCAGCATGGACGCTTGGGAGTTTGTCGCCGCCTGAGCGGGAATGCGCCGCGTCGCGGACGGTGGCGTGAGACTCAGAACGCCGCGATGCCCGTGATCGCCCGGCCGAGAATGAGGGCGTGGATGTCGTGCGTGCCCTCGTAGGTGTTGACCACTTCGAGATTCACCAAATGGCGGGCCACGCCGAATTCGTCTGAAATGCCGTTGCCGCCGAGCATGTCGCGCGCGGTGCGGGCGATGTCGAGCGCCTTGCCGCAGTTGTTGCGCTTAAGCAGCGAGGTGACTTCGGGCGCCGCCGTGCCTTCGTCCTTCATGCGCCCCAGGCGCAGCACGCCCTGCAGCCCCAGGCTGATGTCGGTCGCCATATCGGCCAGTTTTTTCTGGATGAGCTGATTGGCCGCCAGCGGACGGCCGAACTGCTTGCGGTCGAGCACATACTGCCGCGCACGGGCGTAGCAGTCTTCCGCCGCGCCCATCGCGCCCCAGGCGATGCCGTAGCGCGCGCTGTTCAGGCAGGTGAACGGGCCTTTGAGTCCGCGCACCTGCGCAAAGGCGTTTTCCTCGGGGCAGAACACCTGGTCCATCACGATCTCGCCGGTGATCGAGGTACGCAGGCCGACCTTGCCGTGTAGGGCCGGTGCGCTCAGCCCCTTTGCCCCTTTGTCGAGCACGAAGCCGCGAATCTCGCCCGCGTCGTCCTTGGCCCAGACCACGAACACATCGGCGATCGGGCTATTGCTGATCCACATCTTGTTGCCAGTGAGCGCATAGCCGCCGGGCACGGCACGGGCGCGCGTGCTCATGCCGCCGGGGTCGGAGCCGTGATCGGGTTCGGTCAGCCCGAAGCAGCCGATCCATTCGCCGCGGGCCAGCTTGGGCAGATACTTCTGCTTCATCGCTTCGGAGCCGAAGGCGAAGATCGGCAGCATGACCAGCGAACTCTGCACACTCATCATCGAGCGATAGCCCGAATCGACCCGCTCGACCTCGCGCGCGATCAGCCCGTAACCCACATAGTTCAACCCCGCGCCGCCATAGGCCTCGGGAATCGTCGGGCCGAGCAGGCCGAGCGCTCCCATTTCGCGGAAGATCGTCGGGTCGGTGGTTTCATGGCGGAAGGCGCTGAGCACACGCGGCGCGAGCTGGTCTTGGCAATACGCCTGCGCGGCGTCGCGCACCGCCCGTTCGTCGGCGCTGAGTTGGGCGTCGAGCTGCAGCGCATCGTCCCATTGAAACGCGGGTTTGGAGGAGGCCATGGGTTTTCCTTGCAGGAGAAATCAATCAGGGGCAAATCATCTTACGGCGGGCGCCCGGCCCGGCCATGTTCTTCCCAGCAGCAGCCGGTAAAGCCGCATCATCCCCCAGAAAAACAGCAGGGGCAGCACCACGGTCTGTATCAGAAAGACGGCCGCCAGGGTGATGAGGTGCGACACGATACCGCTCGCCTTGGCCTGCAGCGCCTGCACCTGCTGGCCGATGTCCTGCGTCTGCGACCACAGTTGTCTGAGCTTGTCCAAGGCCCCGCCGTCGGCCTGCGCCGCCGTCTGCGCTTCAGAGGCCGCGGGGGTGGACAGGCTGACCTGCTGCTGAGCGGCGGCGTAGTCGCGCGACATCAGCAGCGAATAGGTCAGCTCGCTGGCCAGCGAGGCGGCCGGCACGCTCAGGCTCAGCACCAACAGGCCAACCGACAGCCGCGCCAGCCAGGGCGGTGCGCGGCGCTCTCTGAGCACCAGCACAGCCCAGGCCAGAAACAAGGCGGAGAGCACCACCGCCAGCGGCCAGGCGCTGAACACCGAGATCAGCACTTGCTGCATGGCAAACGACAAAGTCGCCACCAGCATGACGGTGGAAAACTGCTCGACCAGATCGTCCAGAGGGTCGAGTGCCGCGCCCGGCTGCACCGAAGCGCCCGCGCCGATCTGAAAACTCACTGACGCACTCTTGGCCACGCTGAGCACGCCGTTGAGCGCCCGCGCCGAAGCAAACGTCACCAGCGCGCGCTGCAGTCCCGACTCGACAGACCGTTGCGCCGTGGCTTGCAGCGGACGCCACCACACCAGCGCCAGAACCAGCGCGAACACCGTCAGCAACGCCGCCTTCCTCTGCTTGCTCTCCATGATGCATTCCCTCGAAAAATCGCCCAGCGCCCAGCATAGAAGGAAGTGTGTTGGGTCTGCACGCATAAGGGACGGCGGTGTTTTGCCGTCAAGGCGGCGAATGGCGCTGCTTCAAACCAGCCTCGATCGCGCGTCTTGCCGCTCAATCCCTCAGGCTTGCATCAGCGCATGAGCAAACGCCGGGTCGCCCCTCGGGCGCGCAGCAGCGTCAGACGCCTACAAAACCGAGGCCGCCGCCAGCTCCACCCGGTTGCGGCCGTTTTGTTTGGCCTGGTACATGGCCGTATCGGCACGGCCCAGCGCGGCTTCCAGAGTGCTCTCGCCAGGCTGCAGAACGGTGACGCCGATACTCAGCGTCATCGGCACCCGCAGCCCCTGGATGCGTAGCGCATGTCGCGACACCGACAGGCGGATGCGATCAGCCAGTTCATACGCGTTTTCCAGGCTAGTGGCGGGCAGGAAGACGGCGAACTCCTCGCCGCCGATCCGCCCGATCACGTCGCCCTGGCGCAGCGCGGCGTTCATGCGATTGGCCAGCTGCACCAGCACGGTATCGCCCACGGCGTGACCGTGCGTGTCGTTGACGCGCTTGAAGTGGTCGGCGTCGATCAGCAGCAGACTGGGCGCCTGGTCGCGGGCGGATTGCAGCAAGGCATTGGCGCGCTCAAAAAAGCCCCGGCGGTTGTAGAGCCCGGTCAGCGCGTCGGTCTGGGTCATGCGGGTGAGCGCCTGCTCGCGCTGCTTGCGGTCGGTGATTTCCACCAGACTGGTGAGCACCGCGGCCTTGTTGTCGAAGCGCAGGCTGCTGGCGGCCAGCATGACGTGGATGTGATTGCCGCTGGAGGTGAGCATGCGCACATCCACAGGGCCCGCCTCGCCGCGTGCTTTCAGCGCATCGGTCACGGCGCTGCGAGTGCGCGCGTCCGCGTAAAAATTCGAGGCATAGGCAGAGCCCGGTTCAGTGTGGCGCCGTTCCGGGTCGAGCAGGGCCTGAGCAGCGCGGTTGAATCGCAACACCGAGCCGTTGTCTTGCTGGCTCAGGACCAGCGGCACCGGGCAGACCTCGAACAGATGGCGCAGATTGCCCTCTGCGGTGCGGCGCTCCCGCATTTCTTTTTCCAGCCTCTGGCGTTCGAGCCAGAGCTGGCGGCCGGAGCGGGCGTTGTGGGCGGCAGTCATCCACCCCAGAATGTGCACATACAGCGCGATGACCAGCAGCGCGCTCAGGTCGCGCCACGAGGCGTGATGCCACCCGTAGGCCTGAATGAACAGGCTGGCGGTGCCCAGCGGCAACAGCCAGAAGTTGACCGGGCTGAGCATGGGCACGAAGGCATAAGCCGACGCCACTATGAGCAGGCCGGTCAGTCCCTGATAGGGTGAGAACTCGCCATAGCCCAAATTGACCAGACGCAAGGCGACGATGGCTCCGAGTTCAAACAGAATCAGCGCCGTGCGCAATTGCGCCGGACGCGCGACAGCGCCGGGTCGCGCCACGCGCCAGAGATACAGGCCCAGCGCCAACACGGCCAGCCGCACGGCCAGCAGCCAGAAGAACGGGGGGCTATCGTGCAGCTGGGTCCAGTCGACGATGCTGCCGAGCAAACACACCAGACCGCCCAACAGCCCGAGCAGGCGCAACCGCGCGGCGATATCGGGCCAGAGATCATGCACATAGGCGTGCTCGTCCTGTCTGCGCAGAAACAGGCCGAGCCGGCCGATGGGTGGCGAGGCTTCGCCGGTCAGGCGTGCCGACTCGCTGCCGCTGGTGGCAGAACGGGGCTCAAGACTGCGGCGAGGCCAGGGGGTCATGTGCGCAACGGCAAAAATCAGGTGGCTGAGAGCGCCCCCAGACCTGCCGCGTTCGCGTCAGGCCCCCCGAGGGGGATGAGAAAACTTGGGGCGGCCCGGCGTTTTCTCATGAGGGAAATGTAAACATTGTTCCCGAACTCGGCGGCAGGCGTCTCGGAAAAATGTCACAGCGCAGCCTGTTTTTCGGAATGGCCAACGCACCCGCCTTTTTTCCGGCGGTACCGCGTGCAGGCGCGCCAGTTGCGCAACGAATCAACCGCGGCTGTACGCCAGGCCCGAGGCCACGCCGCCGAACAGGTCGCCGACCACCAGCTCCACGCCGTCGAACTCGGCCTGCAGTGCGCGCTGAAACGGGCGCAGCGCGCTCGACCCACCGGTGAGGTAGATCGCATCGAGTGCGCCGTCGCCCAGGCCCGCGCGCTGCACGCAGTCGCGGGCGCAGGCCACGGTACGCGAGAGCAAATCCGCCAGATGATCGCGCAGATCGGCGGGGGTGAGCGAGGCCTGCAGCCCCTTCTCGATGAACGACAGCATGATGGCCGTATCGGCATCGTCCTGCGAGCAGCGGATCTTGGCCTGCTCGACCTCATGCGCCAGCCGGTGCCCCTCGCGGTGGCGCAGCACCGTCATCAGTCGCTCGTGCAAGCGGGGGTCGGCATAGTCTTCGCGCAGCGCCTGCGCCTGACTCAGCGCGCGCGGCAGATACAGCCACTGGATCAGGTGCCAGGTCGAGAGATCGAAAAACACGCGGCTGGGCACCTCGCGCTGCTGCGGCCCCAGGTGGCGGTAGCCCAGCAGGGGCATGGCCCGCTCCAGACTGAGCTTGTGGTCGAAATCGGTCCCGCCGATGTGCACCCCGGTAGTGGCGAGCACGTCGGCGCTGCGGTCGGCTTGCGCACTGCGCTGCGGGCCCAGTCGCACCACGGTGAAGTCGGACGTGCCGCCGCCCACATCGACCACCAGCACCAGACTCTCGCGCGACAGACGGCGCTCGTAGTCGAGCGCCGCTGCGATGGGCTCCAGTTGAAACGTCACCTGCTCGAACCCCACCGCCAGGGCAGCCTCGTGCAGCGAGCGCTGCGCCTGCGCGTCGCGCTGCGGGTTGTCGTCGACAAAGTGCACCGGTCGGCCCATGACCACCCGCGTGGGCGCGCGGCCCAGCGCCTGCGCCGCACGTTGGCGCAACTCGGCAAGGAAGGTCGCCACGATGTCTTGAAAGCTGACCTGCTGGTGGTTGACTTCCGTCTTCTCCAGCAGCAGCGGGCTGCCCAGCAGACTTTTGAGCGAACGCATCAGCCGCCCTTCCGAGCCGCTGAGGTATTGCCGCACGGCGTCGCGCCCGAAGTGCGTGCGGTGGTCTTCCGCATTGAAGAACACCGCCGTGGGCATGGCCAGCGCTTCGCCCTCCAACGGAATCAGACGCGACAGTCCGTGTGGCTCCGCCCAAGACACCGCCGAATTGGAGGTGCCGAAATCAATGCCGAGCGTGCCGTGTAGAGGGGACATCATGAACAAAAGTGAGGTTGCCGCAGTGCTGCACGCGATGCAGCGGGCTGCGCAGTTTACTCACCTTGAACCCAGATCTTCCATCAGGCGGGGCTTCGCCCCTACACGGGCGCTGGCGGGCGCGAGTTTGAGAATCCAGGGCGTCTTTGCCCCCGCGCTTCGCGCCCATAGCGATGGCGATGGGCTTGTCACGCAGGGCCAAATCCACCCCACCCCACCCCAACCCTCCCCACAAGTGGGGAGGGAGTGATTTCACCTCCCCCACGCCGTGGGGGAGGTCGGGAGGGGGATCCCCAACCCGCCGCGCCATCAACCCGTGTCCCCATGGAAAATCTGGGTTGAAAGAGCGGCATTTGTGCGGCGGGCTAACTGGCGCGACGCAGAGGCGGGTTTGCGCGCGCGCACAAAAAAGCCGGGATAAAAACCTTCCCGGCGAAGTCCAGCCAAGCCGGTCTCGGCTTGCGCCTCGACCGGCTTCCTCAAGGTTCAGGCCAGGTCGAATCGATCCAGATTCATCACCTTGCCAAATGCCGCGGCGAAGTCGTGCGCGAATTTTTGCTGCGCATCGCTGCCGGCATACACCTCGGCAATGGCGCGAAGCTGGGCGTTGGAGCCGAACATGAGATCGACCGTGGTGGCCGTCCACTTCAGCGCCCCGGTCTTGCGGTCGCGGCCCTCCATCACGCCTTCGGTTGCGGTGCGCTCCCACTTCGTGCCCATGTCGAGCAGGTTGACGAAAAAGTCGTTGCTCAGGGTTTCCGGTCGCTGGGTGAACAGGCCGTGGTGCGACTCTCCGACGTTGGTGTTCAGCGCGCGCATGCCGCCGATCAGCACCGTCATCTCGGGCGCGCTCAGGTTCATCAACTGCGCCCGGTCGACCAGCAATTCAGCGGCATAACCGGCATAGCCCTTGCGGGTGTAGTTGCGAAAGCCGTCGGCCTTGGGTTCGAGCACGGCGAACGACGCCACATCGGTTTGTTCCTGCGTGGCGTCGGTGCGGCCGGGTGAGAACGGCACCTCGACGTTGACCCCGCCCTTCTTCGCCGCCGCTTCCACCCCGGCGCAACCGCCCAGCACGATCAGGTCGGCCAGCGACACTTTTTTGCCACCCGCGGCCTGCGCGTTGAACTCGGCCTGGAGGGCTTCGAGCTTGGACAGCACTTTGGCCAGCTCGGCAGGCTGGTTGGCTTCCCAGTCTTTCTGCGGTGCGAGGCGGATGCGCGCGCCGTTGGCGCCGCCGCGCTTGTCGCTGCCGCGGAAGGTGGAGGCCGAGGCCCAGGCGGTGCCGACCAGTTGGGGGATGGACAGGCCGCAGGCGAGCAATTTGGCCTTGAGCGCCGCAATGTCTGCCGCGTCGATCAGCGGATGATCGACCGCAGGCACCGGGTCTTGCCAGATCAGATCTTCCTTGGGTACGAGCTTGCCGAGGTAGCGGGTGCGCGGCCCCATGTCGCGGTGCGTGAGCTTGAACCAGGCGCGGGCGAAGGCGTCGGCGAACTCGTCCGGGTTGGCCATGAAGCGGCGCGAGATCTTTTCATAGATCGGATCGACGCGCATGGCCATGTCGGCATCGGTCATGAGGATGGGCACCTTCTTCGACGCATCCGCCGCTGACGGGGCCATGTTCTTGTCGGTGTTCTGCTTGGGCACCCATTGATGCGCACCCGCCGGGCTCTTGACGTTTTCCCATTCATTGCCGAACAGCACTTCGAAGTAGCTCATGTCCCACTGCGTCGGCGTGGGCGTCCAGGAGCCCTCCAGGCCGCTGCCGATCTGGTCGCCGCCCTTGCCGCTCATGTAGCTGCTGATCCAGCCCAGTCCCATCTCCTCCACCGGCGCCGCCTCGGGCGCTGGGCCGACATGCGTGGCAGGCCCGGCGCCGTGGCATTTGCCGAAGGTGTGACCGCCGGCGGTGAGCGCCACGGTCTCTTCGTCGTTCATGGCCATGCGCGCGAAGGTTTCACGCACCATCTGCGCCGAAGCCAGCGGATCGGGCTTGCCGCCCGGCCCTTCCGGGTTGACGTAAATCAGCCCCATCTGCACGGCGGCGAGCGGGTTTTCGAGTTCGGTCTGTTGCGTGCCGTGGCGCGTATCGCCCAGCCAGGTGTTCTCCGAACCCCAATAGGTATCTTCTTCCGGCTCGTACACATCGGCGCGCCCGCCACCGAAACCAAAGGTTTTGAAACCCATCGATTCGAGGGCCGCATTGCCCGCGAGAATGTACAGATCGGCCCACGACAGCTTGCGGCCGTACTTCTGTTTGATCGGCCACAGCAGACGACGCGCCTTGTCGAGATTGACGTTGTCAGGCCAACTATTGAGCGGCGCGAACCGCTGATAGCCGCTGCCCGCGCCACCGCGCCCGTCGCCAATGCGGTAAGTGCCCGCGCCGTGCCAAGCCATGCGGATGAACAGCGGGCCGTAGTGCCCGTAGTCCGCAGGCCACCAGTCCTGCGAGTCGATCATCAGCGCCTTGAGGTCTTGGATCACGGCGTCGAGATCGAGGGTCTTGAACTCTTCGGCGTAGTTGAACGCCTCGCCCATCGGATTGGACGCTGGCGCGTGCTGGTGCAGCATTTTGAGGTTGAGCTGGTTGGGCCACCAATTGGCGTTGCCCATCGCCCCAGCGACAGTCTTGGTGTGGGTGCTGTGCGCCACCGGGCATTTCAAATCGTTCGACATGGTTGACTCCTTGAGGTTGTCATCGCTTCGAGGTGCTTGATGCGACCGTTGCAGCTTAGGCCGCAATAATTGAAAAGAACAATTAAAAGTTCTAATTCGATTGATTGAGTAAAACTAGGCAAAAGCCGGATTGGCGCCTTGCTGCGACGCCGTTCAAATGGTTGAAGGTTCAGCAGGGTTCAACTTCAAGACGCAAGTTGGTGACTTATTTCCTGTTTTTATCGGGTGTTGTATGAAATGATGGCTCACTGTTCCCGTGTTTGTGCCGTTCTTTCGTACGTACGACCTAGCCTTGGTGAAGGGCGTACTTATCCCGCCATTCATTCAGGGGGGCGGGTTTCTTCACAGTCGTAATTATTTGTATAGTGGTTTTAACGATTTCGAGCCTTTTTTGGGCTTAAGACAATCTGTACAGCAACTTTCCAGAATCGCATGGCTGATTCCCCTCCCGCGGCTCCAAGCGCACTCAAAAGCTACGCGCGCACCTCCGCTTTAGCGGTGGCGCTCGGCAGTGGGGTGTCGCACTGGCTAGCGCATCGCCATCCTGTGCGCCGCATCCTCATGCTGCACGGCGTGGGTGGAAGCACGATGCCTCCGGGAGATTTCCACCGCATGCTGGCGTGGTTGAAGCAGCGCTATGCCATCGTGCCGCTCGATCTCATGGTTCGAGAGATTCTGGACGGTGTGCCCGCGCCCGCTGGGGCCGGCCGCAGCCAGCTCGCCATCACCTTCGACGACGGGCTGTGCAATCAGTACCGCATCGCCCGCCCCATCCTCGAGCAACTTGAGATACCGGCCACGATTTTTGTCTGTCCTGGCCTGGTGGATGCCAGGCAGTGGATGTGGAACCACGAGGCGCGCGCCCGGTTGAAGCGTTTATCAAATGAAGGGCTGATGGAGTGTGCGCAGACCTTGAATTCGCCTGCGCATCACCTCGAAGGCTTCATTGCCTGGATGAAAACTCTGTCCCTGCCGCAAAGACAACATGCGCAGGACGTTCTGCGCGATTGCACGCCGCGCTTCGTATCCACCCCTGCAGAACACGAGGCTTACGACATGATGAGCTGGGATGAGGTGCGCGCCTGCGACCGCGGCTGCCTGACGATAGGTTCGCACACCATGACCCACCCCATCCTGCCCACGCTGACGGAAGATGAAATCCAGCACGAGTTGCAGGACAGCCGTGAGCGACTCGAGACAGAGCTGGGCCGAAGGGTCGATTTGTTTTGCTACCCCAACGGTTCGACGGATGAGCGAGTGCGGAAGGTCGCCCGGTCGATCTACCGCGCGGCCGTGACGACTGAAGAGGGCATGGTGTCGGCCGCGGTCGATCCAATCGCAATTCCGCGCATTCCTGTGACATCGCATCTTCCCCTACTGGCCTGGCGCATGCATCGACCTTGGGCCTGAGAGACTTGAATTCGCGCATTGCCGCCCCGCTTCGTGCCAGGCCTGATCCATGCAAATTGAACTCATCACCACGACGCGGGCCTTCGACGCCCTGGAGCCCGAGTGGCGCGCCATCGAGGGGCTGACCCCGCGAAACAGTCTGTTTCTCAGTTGGGATTGGCAGCGTCTGTGGTGGTCGCAGTATGGGGAGGGACGAGAACTGCGGATTCTGGTGGCGCGTTTTGGCGGTCAGGCCGTGGGCATTTTTCCGCTGTATCTGGAAACGCACCGCGCTTTCAAGATCCTGCGCGTGCGTAAGCTCAGGCCCATCGGCTCCGGAGGCGATACCGCGCCCGACGATCTGGGCATGTTGTTCGATCCGGTCCACGAACAGGTCGTTGCCAGAGCGTTCGTCGATCATGTGCTGAACAAAGTCCCCGGTTGGCAACTACTAGATCTCGTCGATCTGCCCGCCGATTCGGCCTTGCTGGCTTGCTGGACGCAGCAAAGCACACAGATTTCAGGCTCGATCGAGCGCACGCCGGTGAACCGCATCATCTACGGCGATTTGCCGCCGGACTGGGAGCGTTATCGCCACAGTCTTAGCCGTGATCGTCGTCAGGCGTTGGCACGGTATCGACGCAAATTCGAGCAGTTGCCAGGCGCGCGTTTCCATCAGGTAACGCAGGCTAAAGAGGTCGATGCGGCGTTTGACCGGCTTGCTTTACTGCATCAACTGCGTTGGAAGGGACGGACGCAGGAACTGAGTTTTACTTCCGATCGGTATCTCGGTTTCCATCGAGGTGTGATGCATGCGCTGCAGGCCCGTGGCCGGTTGCGGCTGTTTGCGCTTGAACTTGAGGGCAGCACCATCGCCATGTTGTACGGATTCAGGTGGGGCGATACTTTTTACCACTTTCAGGGCGGGTTCGATCCCGCGCATGCTGGCTTGAGCCCAGGTCAGCTCTTGATGGCGTATACGATAGAACAGGCCATCGGCGAAGGGTGCAAGACCTTTGACACGCTTAAGGGCGACTACGGCCACAAGCGGCATTTCTTTCAGCAAACCCGCGAGACTTTTGGCTTGCGGGTTCACCGCCCGGGCTTGATTCACTGGCTTTACCGAGTCAAGGCCAGGCTTGCTGCAAACCGCGCTTCGGCAGCACCTGCCGAGGACATGGTCGTTGCGGAAACGAAGCTCACCGCACACCCCGTAGCCGAGTAGCCGAGCCCATGAACGCCGATTCGAGCAGGTCAGGGACTACCGACCCGGAAGCCTTGGTTTCCGTGGTCATCCCTGCGTACAACGCCCGCAATACCCTTGCGCAAACCCTCGACAGCCTGTTCGCCCAGACGCACCGCAATCTCGACATCGTGGTCGTGGACGATGGCTCCACCGATGGCACGGCGGAAGTTCTGGAGGCTTATGCAGGGCGGGTGCGGACGATCCGGCAGACCAATGCGGGTATAGGCGCGGCGAGGAATACGAGCGTGCAGGCGGCTCGGGGCGACTTCATCGCGCTGCTCGATGCCGACGATTTGTGCCGTCCGGATCGCATCGCGATTGAACTGCGCTACCTACAGTCGCACCCCGACATCCTGCTCTGCAGTTCCGATTTCAGCGCCTTCGACGAAACCGGGCCCCTGGCGCCCGCCTCGTATTGCGGCGTCTATTACTCCCGCTGTAGCCCGCAACGGGGCGGCCTGAGGGCGCGGTATCCGCAGGCAGAAACTTTTGCCTTGCTACCGGAGGAGACCGCGCGGCAGAACGGCCAAGCCTCTATCGCGGTTTACTGGGGAGAGGTTTACGACGAACTGGTGCAAGGCAATTTCATCCATCCCCCCACGGTGATGTTCCGGCGGGACGCACTGCAGCGCGCCGGGATGTTCGATCCCGAGATCAAGATCGTCTGCGAGTGGGAATGGTTCGTGCGCGTGGCTCGAGCCGGGCCCGTGGCGCATCTCGACATTCCCTTGCTCGATTACCGCCGCAGCCCCACCCAGATTTCCTCCAGCCCACGCACGGCGCTGGATTCACTTGCGGTAGCCAAGAAAATCTATGCGCGCGACAGCCAACCCGGCCAGCGCCGTGATCGCCGTTCGCTGCGTCACCTGGGTGCGCTCAGCCTCGGCGCGGCCGACGTGCTGGCCGAGCTTCAGCCCGAGGCGGCTTTCGGTCTGCTGGCCAGCAGCGTCTTTGTCTATCACACCTTCAGGGGGCAAACGCTGCGCACCTTGTTTAAGATCATGCTGCCTTCCGGGCTGCTCAACCTGCTGCGGCGCGTACGCGCTTGAACCGCCCGGCGCGCGGCGAGTCGGCGGGCGCAACCGGCTACTTGGCCTCAACCTGGCTTCAACCTGGCTTCAAACTAATTCCCACTGATGACTGTTTCCCTTCCCCGTGGCTCCGCGGTCGAGTCGGGCGCGATGTCGCACGGCCTCACCGCAGACGATTTCGACTTCCATCTGCCGCCCGAACTGATCGCCCAGCATCCGCCCGCGCGGCGCAGCGACAGTCGCCTGCTCGATGCGGGCAGTCCGCCGGCGCTGATCGACCGTGGGTTTCGCGACTTGCCCGGTCTGCTGCGCGCAGGCGATCTGGTGGTGTTCAACGACACCCGGGTGATTCCGGCGCGGTTGTGGGGCTTCAAGGCGGCGGGGGAAGCCGGTGCCGCTTTGGGCGGCGCGGTGGAAGTGCTGGTGGAGCGGGTGCGGGCGGACAACCGGGTCTGGGCGCATGTGCGGGCGAGCAAATCGCCCAAGCCGGGCCAGGTGTTGTGGCTGGGCGCGGCTCGACCCGATGCCGCGGCAGGCGACGAGCCGCACGCATCGGCGCCGCTTTTCGCCGTGACGACCGTGGGCCGGGCCGGGCCGGATGGTGGCTTGTTCGAACTGGAGTTTCCAGCCGAGCCTCTGGCCTTGTTGCAGCAGTACGGTGCGGTGCCCTTGCCGCCCTACATCACCCACGCGCCGGGCAGCGACGATGTGCAGCGCTACCAGACGGTGTATGCGCAGCACCCCGGCTCGGTGGCGGCGCCCACGGCGGGGCTGCACTTCGACGAGGCCATCCTGGAGGCAATCGACGCGATAGGCGCGCAGCGCGCTGCCGTCACCTTGCACGTGGGGGCGGGCACGTTTCAGCCGGTGCGAGTGAACGATCTGCGGCAGCACCAAATGCACAGCGAGTGGTACACCGTGCCCGAGGCGACCTCGCAAGCGATTGCTGAAGTGCGGATGCGGCAAGCGCAGGCGCGCGCGGCAGGCCAGCTGCACGCCGCCCCGCGGGTGGTTGCGGTGGGCACGACGGCCATGCGCGCGCTCGAATCGGCCGCGCTGGCGGCGGAAGCCGCCGGGGCGCCAGACGGCACGGTGATACCAGGCGCCCGCGACACCGCGCTGTTCGTCACGCCGGGATATCGCTTTCGCGTGGTGGACGCGCTGCTGACCAATTTTCATCTGCCCAAGTCCACCTTGCTGATGCTGGTGTCCGCCTTTGCCGGCATGGACACCATCCGCGCCGCCTATGCCCATGCCATTGCCCAGCGCTACCGGTTTTTCAGCTACGGAGATGCCATGTGGCTGACCCGTCAGGATTTGCGCTGACGCAAACCCATGCTAGCGTCATGCGCCCAGAATGAAAAACCATTTCAAACTGAACGCCATCATGGAACAAATCCTCTCCCCCCGGTTCATGCAGGACCGGCATCAACACCGCACCGAGCATATGGCGGCCATTCGCCAGCGCATTCAGTCGCACACCGCCCAGGCGCTCAGCGCCGAGGAAGAGCATGACCTGCTGCACATGCGCGAAGAAGAGAAAATCGCCCGCGATGTCTATCTGCAACTCGGCGAGCGCTGGGCGCTGCGGCCTTTGGTCAACATCAGCGGGGCCGAGCAGGCGCATATGGACGCCATTGCCGCGCTGCTAACGCATTACGACCTGCCTGATCCGGCGCAAGGTTTGGCGGTGGGCGAGTTTCGCACGCCCGACTTTCAGAGCTTGTACAACCAGTTGGTGGAACGCGGCCTGCGCAGCGAGCTCGACGCCATCAAGGTTGGGCTGCTGATCGAAGAGCTGGATATTTTTGATCTGGTCGAAGCGCGCAGCCGCGCCCGTCAGCCGGAAATTCTGGCGGTTTACGACGACCTGGAGCGCGGCTCGCGCAATCATCTGCGCGCGTTCTTCCGCCATCTGCAGCGGCATCGCGGCGAGTATGTGCCGCAATACCTGAGTCTGAGCGACTTCGAGGCCGTGGCCTGGAGCGAGCGCGAAGAGTGCTGATGTGTCTCAGATGCTTCAGGACTGCGCTGCCGCCACGGCGGAGCGGGTGTTCTCCATGATGCCTTTGAGCGCCTGATCCAGCAGGGTCTGCGCGCCCTGCGCGAAGTGCGCGGCGTCGTTCACCGCGATGGGTTGGCGGCCGTCGAAATGCCAATGCGCCGCAATGCGGCTGGTGCGCTGGTTCGCCAGATCGCACACCAGATCCAAGTGCACGGTGCCCTGATTCGCATGCACATCGTGCTCCAGCCGGTTCAGCTTGCAGTGCAGCGTCCACGGTGCGTTCACCAGCACGGCCTGCTGTTGCACGGCGCTGACCCACGGCTGGCGGCTCAGGGTGCGGTCGATGGCTTCGCCCACCAGCTGGGCCGGCGGAGCGAGCCAGCGGCTGTCGCGGTAGGGTTCCAGCGTGTCGGGGCTGCGGCTGTACATCATGGCGGGCGACTGAAATCCGGCAGCGGCGCGGACCGGCAGGAGTTGAATCACCGTGGCTTGCGGCAGCGGCGCGGTGCGGATCTCAGTGGTGGTCAGGCGGTAGGTTTGCTGCACCGGCGCACGGTTGACGGGCAGGGCGCAGGCGGCCAGGGTCAGGCTGGCCAGGCCCAGCAAAGCGGCCAGGGCGGCGCGGCGCAGCCGCAAAACAAAAGAGACGGTCATGGTTTTTCTCCCGGGCCCGGCGGCGGCAAGGCCGGGCCGTACAGCAATTGGCTGGGGTTGGCTTTGAGGTTTTCGGTCAGCGCGCCGAGCTGGCTGCTGAGCTGCTGCAGATTGCGCGCCAGCGCGTCCACTTCGGGCAGGGTGCGGGTCTGAAGCTGAGTCATGGCCTGCACGCCAGCCTGGGTGAAAGCGGTGGTGGTGTCGCCGGCCTGGGCAACGCTGTTGGCGGCGGCGCCGATCTGCGGCATCAAGCCGCCAAGCTGGGCCGATACGCCATCGAGCCGCTTCACCAGCGCCTGGCTTTGCTGCATGAGCGCGCTGCCTTGCGCACTCATCTGCGACAGATTGGCGCTGGTCTGGCGGGCGTTGGCAAACATCTGATTGATATTGTTCTGATTGGCCGCCAGAGAGGCGGAGAGGGTCTGCAGATTGCGCAGCGTGTCGCTGATCGACTGCACATTGGCCGGGCTGAGCAGCGCATCCACCCGCTGGCTGATGCGCGCCAGGGTGATGGCCGCGTCGTTGATGCCGCCCTCGATCTGGGTGAACACCGAGGGCTTGTAGGGAATGACCGGGTCAGGCTCGCCGGGCGGGGTGGGCAGTGGTGTCGACGAGGCGCCGCCGATCAGGTTCACCGCCGACAGCCCGGTGACGCCCAGCGGACTGAGCTGCGCCACGGTGTCGTTGCGCACCGGCACCGCGCTGTCGATCTCGACCTTGATGCGGATGAGGGCCGGGTTTTTCGGGTCGATCTCGATGCTCGCCACCTTGCCCACGGTGACGCCGCGGTAGAGCACATTGCTGTCGGTTTTCAGGCCGCTGACGTTGTCGGTGGCGTAGATCAGATAGGGCCGGGTGGCGGTCTGCTTGCCGCCGGTGGCCAGCCACCAGCCCAGGCCGCCGAGCAGCGCGCCCAGCAGCACCACGAACAGGCCGACGGCGGTGTAATTGACTTTCGATTCCATGTCCTACCTCGAAAGGGTTTCGTGCAGATAGGCGGCCGAACGGCTGCCGCGGAAATAAGCAACCAGTTCGGGCTCGTCGCGCTGCGCCAGTTCCGCTGCCGGGCCGACCGCCAGCATTTTCTTGCGGGCGAGAAACGCCACCGTGTCGCTGCCGTGCCAGATGGAGTCGAGATCGTGCGTGACTTGCAGAATAGTCAGCCCCAGCAGGTCGCGCAGCTCGCGGATGAGCTGGTCGAACGCCGCGCCGCCGATCGGGTCGAGGCCCGAGGTCGGCTCGTCGAGCACCAGCAGTTCGGGGTCGAGCGCCAGCGCGCGGGCCAGCGCGGCGCGCTTGACCATGCCGCCCGAGAGTTCAGCCGGATATTTGTGCGCCGCATCGGCGGGCAACCCGGCCAGACCGATTTTGAGCATGCCCAGTTCGGGCAGCAGGCGTTTGTCCACCAGGCCTTGCTCGCGCAGCGGCAGCAGCACGTTTTCCAGCACGGTCAGGCCGGTGAATAGCGCGCCGCCCTGAAACAGCACGCCGATGCGCTGGCGCAGCGCTTGCCGCTGCGCTTCGTCGGCCGCCAGCGCGTCCTGCCCGAACAGCTTGAGCGTGCCGCCGCTGGGTGCGCGCAGCAAGAGCAGGCTGCGCACCAGCACCGTCTTGCCCGAGCCCGAGCCACCCACCAGCGCCATGATGGCGCCGCGCGGCACGGCCAGGTTCAGGCCCTCGTGCACCACCACGTCGCCGAAACGGTTGACGATGCCTTGCGCGTCGATGACCAGATCGGCTGCGTTCATAGGTGCAGCAGGTTGTAGAGCACCGAAAAACTGGCGTCGATCACGATCACCAGAAAGATGGCCTGCACCACGCTCACCGTGGTGGCGCGCCCCACCGCTGCCGCGCTGCCCGCAACGCGCAGGCCCTGCATGCAGCCCACCAGGGCGATGACCACGGCGAAAACCGGCGCTTTCACCAGGCCGAGCACCAGGGTCTTGAGCCCCACCACCTGCGGAATGCGCGCGACGTATTCGCTCAGCGGCACGCCATAGCCGACCGCAGCCACGACCCCGCCGCCCGCCAGCCCCATTACGTCGGCAAACAGCGCCAGCAGAGGCAGGGTGATGACCAGGGCGATGACCTTGGGCAGCACCAGCATCTCAAAGGGCGACAGCCCGAGCGCGCGCAGCGCATCCACCTCTTCGGTGATGCGCATGGTGCCGATCTGCGCGGTGTACGACGAGCCGGTGCGCCCGGCCACCAGAATGGCGGTGAGCAGCGGCCCGAGTTCGCGCAGGGTGATGATGGACACCAGATTGACAATGAGAATGTTGGCGCCATAGGTCGCCAGCGTGGTCCCGGCCTGATACGCCATGACCATGCCGATGAGAAAAGACAGCAGGCCGATGATGCCGATGGCGCGCAGCCCGGCCGCGTCGATTTCGTGGATGACTTCGCGCCAGCGCACGCGCCAGGGCTGCAGCAGCAGCGGCGCGCCACGCCACACCAGTTCGCCGACGAAGGCCAGCAGCGCGCGCAGTTCGTCCAGCGCAATGAGCGTGGCGCGGCCGATGTCGCCCAGCAAGCCGAGGCGGCGCGCGGCGGGCGGCAACGCCAGCGCGCGCTGGCGCACCAGATCGAGCAACTGCTGCTGCGGCGGGCTCAGGCCGCTGACGTCCACCGTGGCCCCGGCGCTTTGCCACTGCGCCATGCTGCGCACCAGCAGCAGCGCGCCGGGTGTGTCGAGTGTGGTGGCGCTGGCGTCGAGGGTGACGTGCCGCGTGCCTGCGGGCAGATGGGTGTTCGGCTCGCGCGCAAGGCCTTGCGCATTCCACGCGCCCTGCAGGCGGCACACGCGCCGCTCAGGCGCGTCCTCCTGCGCCATCCAGTTCAGGGTGGCGGGGGCGTAGGCGGTTGAAGAGGCGGTCATGGCGTGCATAGGTTAGCGGATCGGACGAAGCGCGCCACGGCAAGTCTGAAACAATACCGCCCATGCTGCAATTCACTGTTCACCACACCGCAGGCCAGGCCCGCCGCGGCACGCTCACCCTCAATCACGGCGTCATCGACACCCCGCAGTTCATGCCGGTGGGGACTTACGGCACCGTCAAAGGCATCACGCCCGAGGGCTTGAAAGCGGCGGGTGCGCAGATCATTCTGGGCAACACCTTTCACCTCTGGCTGCGCCCAGGGCTCGACGTGGTGCGGCAGTTCGGCGGCCTGCACCGCTTCATCGGCTGGGACGCGCCCATCCTCACCGACAGCGGCGGCTTTCAGGTGTGGAGCCTGGGGGCGATGCGCAAGATCAGCGAGGAAGGCGTGCGTTTCGCCTCACCAGTGAACGGCGACAAGCTGTTCCTCACCCCCGAGGTGAGCATGCAGATCCAGACCGTGCTGGGCTCCGACATCGTCATGCAGTTCGACGAATGCACGCCTTACGACGTCGATCGCGCCGGGCAAAAACACATCACTACCGAAGCAGAGGCGCGCGAATCGATGGAACTGTCGCTGCGCTGGGCCGCGCGCTGCAAGACCGAATTCGCGCGGCTGGAAAACCCCAACGCTCTGTTCGGCATCGTGCAGGGCGGCATGTTCGAGCCGCTGCGCGACGCCTCGCTCGACGGCCTCACCGCGCTCGATCTGCCCGGCTACGCCATCGGCGGCCTGAGCGTGGGCGAGCCCAAAGAAGACATGCTGCGCCTGCTGCGCCACACCGCGCCGCGCCTGCCCGCCCACAAGCCGCGTTACCTCATGGGTGTGGGCACGCCGGAAGATCTGGTGGACGGCGTGAGCACGGGCATCGACCTGTTCGATTGCGTCATGCCCACACGCAATGCGCGCAACGGCCATCTGTTCACCCGCTTCGGCGATCTGCGCATCCGCAACGCCCGCTTCAAGCAGGACGAACGACCGCTTGACGACACCTGCACCTGCGTCACCTGCCGACAGTTCTCTCGCGCCTATCTGCACCATCTCGACCGCTGCGGCGAGATGCTGTTCGGCATGCTGGCCACCACGCACAATCTGCACTACTACCTGCAACTCATGCGCGACATGCGCACCGCGCTCGACGCCGAGGCTTTCGACGCCTTCGTCGCTCAGTTCCACGCCGACCGGGCGCGCGGGGTGTGATCGGTCGAACGCGTTGACGGTTCGGAGCGCCTCCAGGGCCGGGCAATCCCCACCCCATTCCACCCCACTCGTGGGTCAAGGAAACTTCGGGCGGCCCGGCGTTTCCTTGAGAGGTTCTCTTAACCGGTAGCCAATTGCGTTGCCATGCGCCCGACCGCGTGCAAGGCTTCTTCCTGCTCGGCCGTCCAGCGTCCGCCGCTGTTGAGCCACAGGCAGTTGCGGTAAACGCGTGAAACGCGGATTCAATCTTTGAGCGTCACCCCGTAGCCCTCATCGGCGACGGCCTTGACCAGCGCTTCGGGTGCGGCGCTGCCCTGCACAGTGGCGCGGCCGCTGGCCAGATCGACCTGCGCGTCCTGCGTGCCAGGGACGGATTTGAGCGCCTTGGTCACGGCGGCGACGCAGTGGCCGCAGGTCATGCCGGTGACTTGAAGTTGCACGGTGTTCATGAGTTTTTCTCCTATTGTGGTGGCTACAGATCAGGCGGGTTGGGCGAGGGCGTCGCGTACCTTCATCAGCTTTTCGCAGACTTCCTTGGCAATGGCGTGCACTTCGGGTTTGTCGATCAGGCCGAGCACCGAGGTGGGGTTCATGAAGTCGACCACGATCTGCTGGTTGGTCACGTCTTCACGCACCACCACATTGCAGGGCAGTAGCGCGCCAATGTGCGGATCGAAGTCGAGCACCTTCATGGCATAGCCCGGCGCGCAGGCGCCGAGGATGCGATAGGGCGGGCGGTCAACGCCGAGCTTGGCCTTGAGCGTGGCCGATACGTCGATGTCGCTGATGATGCCGAAACCCTGCGCTTTCAGCGCCTCGGTGGTGCGGGTGATGGCGTCGTCGAAGGCGCAGCAGGCTTGGGCGGAAAACACGATGGAGGGCATGTCAAAGCTCCTTTAGGGGGTGTGGATCAAGGCAGAAAGTGGGGCTGATTGTGCCGAGGAATGGACTTGCGGCGCCTGCCAGGGGGAAAGGCGTTTGAGCCGCAGGCTGTTGCCGAGCACGAAGACCGACGACAGCCCCATGGCCACTCCGGCCAGCATGGGGTGCAGGTGCACGCCCCAGGGCGCGGCGATTCCAGCGGCCAGGGGAATGAGCACGATGTTGTAGGCAAACGCCCAAAACAGATTGCCGTGGATGGTGCGCAGGGTGCTGCGGGCGGTGTCGATGGCGCTGGGCAGCGCGGCGAGATCGCCGCGAGTCAGGCTGACGTCGGCGGCTTCGATGGCGACGTCGGTGCCGCTGGCCAGCGCCAGGCCCACATCGGCCTGGGCGAGTGCGGGGCCGTCGTTCAGCCCTTCGCCGACGAAGGCCACGCGCCGCCCCTGCGCCTGCAGTTCGGCGACCACGCGGGCCTTGTCTTGCGGCAAGACTTCGGCATGGACGGAGACCCCCACGCTCGCATGCGCTCGCTGCCCCCCGAGGGGGCCATCCCCACCCCGGCCCTCCCCACTGGTGGGGAGGGAGTGATCACTCCTCCCCCACGCCGTGGGGGAGGTTGGGAGGGGGTGAGGCGCGTTCTGCCCTTGCAGTGCGGTCATCATGCCCTGGCGCAGGTGGTCGCGCAGTTGCGCGATCCAGTCGGCAGGCGCGCGGCGAAGGCCGAGAAGCCGCGGGGGCGCGCCCATGCGGCTCACGGTTCCGGTGGCGCCGATTCCCTCGCGGAACAGCGTCAGCTCGGTGTCGTTGCCGCCCGGATTGGCCAGGCCATGCGGGCGCTTGAGGCTCACCGAAAACTGCCATTCCTGGCCGGGATGCACGCGCGGCGGAGCCTCAGCAGGGCCGGAACCGCTACGCCGCGCATACCAGCTCAGCGACACCTTGCTCGGTACCCCGGCCGGGGCGGGCGGGGTGATCGTGAGGACGAAGCGCGTGGCATCGGGGTAGAGCACCGGCAGCCCGGTCACCACGCCGCGCACCTGGATGACCTGGCTTTCGAGCGCCGGATCGAGGCGGTCGGCCAGCAGCGCAGTGGCGCGCCAGCCCGTCAGCCCGAAAGCGAGCGCAAAACCGCCGCTGGCGAGCAGAAGTTCAAGGGCGATGCGTTGCCGCTTTTGCTTTTTGTTCGCCAAGCCGCCGTAGCGGCCCTGCCACAGCAGCAGCGCCGCAGTCAGTCCGATGCCTGCGGTCGCCATCACGCCGTAAATCGGCTGCGGCCAGAGCGCGGCCTGCGCGGTCTGCAGCGCACAGCCCAGCAGGACGGCAAGGGCAAAGGTCGGCAAGTCGGGTTCCTTCAGGCCGCAGGCAGGGGGTTTATCGCGGGGCGTCCCGGCGTTTTCCCGGGAGGGCGTCTTGATGCATCATAAAAAGCGGGCAGGGCGACGCGGTAGTTTTGCGGGTTTTACAAGTCTCTACAGTTGCGCGCCATCACATGGGCAAGCAGGTTAAGTTTGTATGGTTCAATTTCTGCAACAGATTTCGGGAGTCTCTGCATGAATCGGCAAAAACACACTTTTGTTCTGCGCTTGAGCGCAGTCGGTGCTGCGACACTTGCGGCCCTCGGCGCGCTGACCCTGGCGGGATGCGCCACGCCGGTCAACCTCAACCAGCCCGTTCCGGTGCAGCAACTCAATCCGCCCACGCCGCGCGTCACGGCGCCGCCGTCGACCTACGCCCCCGTCACTCCGCAAGCGCCCCAGAGCGAAGCCCAGCCGCTGGCACCCTCCGCACCCATCACCGTGCAGCCCCTGGGGCCTGCCGGTGTGGCCCCGGCCGCAAGCGCGCCCGCTGCGCCGCAGTTCGCGCCCCCAGCACCCACGCCTGAAGTTTCGGCGCCGCAGCCCAGTGCACCCGCCCTGCCGCCGGGCGCCGTGCGCTTCAACTGCCAGGACGGCAGCTCTTTCATCGCCACCTTCGGCGATGTGTCGGTCACGCTGCAAACCGCACTGGGCAATCTCACCCTGGATCAGACCGTCTCCGCCGACGGCGCCCGCTATCGCAACAGCGCCTTCCAGGTGTGGTTCAAAGGCCGCCAGGCCACGGTGACCAATTTTCTGCAGAACACCAACACGGTGTGTCAGCAGCAGTGATTTGTTTCTTTGGTAGCGACTATTACATCTGGATATAGACGACAGCCCCATGCACCCCCTAAATTGGGGGTAAAGTGCCTTTTTGTGGGGCGAATGGCGTGAAGATTTCACACACTCCCGGGCAGACTTGTTTCCGCGTTCGTACGGTATAGGTCATGGCGCTTATTTGTCACGGGTCTGCGTTTGCTTTTGTCGAGCGCGGCCAAGTTCCAGGAGTCGTTTTATGCAGCAATCCCGTCGTCGTTTCATTCAGAAGTCTCTCCTTTCCCTGCCCGCGCTGGGCTCACTGGCGGCTTGTGGTGGTGGTGCGGGTGCGGCCAGCGGCTCAACATCACCGTCTGCGGGAAACCAAACAGTTCCCTTGACGGGAGGCGCGGGTGCGACACCGGGAAATCCTTCTTCAACCGTTGTGCTGTCTGGCGGCGACCCATCACAGGGGCTTGTC
The DNA here is from genome assembly GCF_002482605.1 of Thiomonas sp. UBA7699. Taxonomy (NCBI): domain Bacteria; kingdom Pseudomonadati; phylum Pseudomonadota; class Betaproteobacteria; order Burkholderiales; genus Thiomonas; species Thiomonas sp. UBA7699. Next base: position 116,339 of record NZ_DLGH01000013.1, read on the forward strand.
CAGCAAGGCAAGGCTTTGATTCCCTACAGCTCGATGCCCAAGCCCGCCAAGCTTCAGCCGGTGTTTGATCCCGATTTCAAGACGACCAAGATCACACGGATCACTGATGTGAAGGCAGATTGGAACTCGCAGTTCGCTGTCCCGGTTTATCCCACCACCCAAGCCTGGAATTGCGACGAAACGTTGATGATTCTCTACGTTTCCGGTTCTTTGGGCGCAGGCGGCCACGACGGCGATTTTGCGCTGTTTGATGGAAAGACCTACAAGTTTCTCACTTTTTTGAATATCAACCCCGCCGATGTAGAGCAGTGGTATTGGTCCACCACAGAGCCCACCGCCTTGTTCTACGTGGATAACAATCAGCGCACCGGAACGCAACAAAACGCCCTCACCAAGATGACGGTGACGTACAGCGGTGGCTCCGTGACCACTAGCACGGCCGTGCTACACGATTTCGCTAACGATTTCAAACCGGGCGGCGCGCTGTACTCTGCAGTGCAAGGTGCAGGACTCATTACCAAAGTCTCGGGGGGGAGCGACCCCTTCGCGATGAGCGAGAACAATGATCTGCTTGGATTGGGTGCGTACCTCAATCGCAACACCTCTCACGGCGGCGCAGCCTATGCGGCTTTCACTTACCGAATCTCTACAGGGCAGATCGGGGAAGCCTTTGTTCCGGGCGACAGCACCGTGCCGCAGGCACTGCCTTCTGGTCAAGGCACCTACTTCTACCAAGACGAAAACTATGTTTATGTCAAAGACGCAGTGACCGATGCGGTGAAGTACAAAATTGCCTACGACGGCACTCAGCATAGCGACATGCTGCGCAATGCGGCAGGCGATGACATCGTGGCAGGCCCCCAGTTCGACAACCCTGACAATAGCAAGAATGTCATTTTGTCTATGGTCAACTTGACCAAGGGAACTGGCCCAGTCATCCTCATTGACGAACCCCCGGTTTCAGGCACGCTACTCAGCGGGCGTGCCTACAAGGTGCCGGGCTGGGTAGGGATGGCGATGATCGGTTGCCCTTCTGGCACCAATGGCGATTGCAACAGCGGTCAGCCTGTCGCTGTCGGTTTGCCGCAGACCTACCTTGACCAAGAGGTGCTGATTGCCAACGTGGATTCTGGCGCGGTCTACCGCGTCGGGCACCACCGCAGCACGGGCAACTACGGTAATGCGGCGCAGAGCAACTATTGGGCGCAACCCAATGTGACCATGAGCCCCAGCGGAACGCGCATTTTGTTCCAAAGCGATTGGGGCGATGCCAACCCGAACAATCCGGTGATCGACCCTAACGCCATGATCGACACCTACGTCATGGAGTTGCCCGCGTACTACTCCGCCTGAATCTTTTTTAGGTGACGCGCCAACGACCTGCTCTCGCAGGCAGGTCTGCGGGCACACTCGTTCAAACGCTTGGTCGCCGAGCCCCCGCTGGATGGCGCGGTTTGCTCAGGAGTCAGCCGTATGCAGCAATCCCGTCGTCGTTTCATTCAGAAGTCTCTCCTTTCCCTGCCCGCGCTGGGCTCACTAGCGGCTTGTGGTGGCGGAGGGGGCGCGGGTGCCAGCAGCGGTTCGACATCTCAGGTTGCGGGAAATCAGACGGCCCCCGTAACGGGCAGCCAAGGAACAGCGTCGAACTCGGTCACCCCTGCGGCCACCTCCACGCCGGTTGCGGTGCCGCCGGGCACCGACCTGTCCAAAGGGCTCACCCAGTACGGCAAGTCACCCGTGCCTTACAGCGCTTTGGCGAAACCCGCGAAAGGGGCCACCGTCACCGATCCCGACTTCGGCGCCAAGATCATCCGCATCACCGATTGCGTGAATGATTTCAACAATCTGTGTGTCGCCCCGGCCTACCCCACGGCGATGGCCTGGAATTGCGATGAAACCCGCTTCATCCTTTATGTGCCCGGCTCGACGGCCCAAAACGGCGGGCAGCAGGGCTGGGCGATGTATGACGGCACGACCTACGCCTTCATCAAGTTCCTCGACATCAATCCGGGTGACGTGGAACAGTTCTACTGGGATCACACCGATCCGGCCACGCTGCGCTACATCGACAATCACTCCGTGGGAAGCCAGAACCTGGCCGACCTCACGGCGATCAATGTCGAGACGGGCGTCAAGACCATCATCCACAGCTTCCTCCCCAACGGCTTGCCGCCGGGTTGCCCTTCCGGCACGCAAGGGGTGCGCTGCGGCTACCCGTTCGCTTTGGGCGTGAACGCGCAGGGGCAGCGCATCTGGGGCTTGGGCGCGTTTGGCACCAATGTGCCCAATGTGTCCGGCGAGCTGGGCATGTGGGTGTTCGGTTTCAACGAAGCGACAGGGGCATTCACGCTGTATGACCAGAGCATCGTGCCGCAACCGCAGGCGCGGGGATCGACGCCGTTCCCGTCGGTGTCCGGCAAGTTCTTCATCTGGAATGCTGCCGTGGGGCTGAATTCGCAGCCCACCACGCAAAGCGCCGTACTGGACGCCGCTACCGGCAAGTTGGTGCGCTGGGTGAACTTCGACACCAACGAGCACTGCGATACCGCGATGGATGCCAACGGCAACGATCTGCTGGTGGGCTCGCAGTTCTCGCGCAACGACCCGGGCAACGGTAACGTGATCGTCTGCAACCTCAACACCGGAGCCGTCTCGAACTTCGTCGGCCAATCCAGCGGCTGGGGCTATCCGACCACAGGGTCCTTGAGCGGCTCGACCGCCTGGCAGAACCCGAACTGGGTGGTCACCGGCATGACCGGCAACATCTACGGCACCGGCAGCAACGGCCAAGCCACGCCGGGCAGCAACGGCAACAGCGGCCCGACCGCCAATCCCTGCACCATCCTCGACCAAGAGCTGATGATCACCAACCTGACCAGCGGAGTCACCTGGCGCATTGCCCACCACCGCAGCACGGGCAACTACAGCAACGCCTCGCAGAGCAACTACTGGGCGCAGCCGAACGTGACGTTCAGCACCAGCGGTACGCGCATTCTGTTCAACAGCGACTGGGGCGATGGCGATCCGAGCAATCCGGTGGTCAACCCCAATGCTGCGGTGGACACCTACGTGCTCATCCTGCCGTCCTACGCCTGACCGCGCGCAAGGCTTGCGTGCGCAAGTCCGCAAGCCCAAAGCGCCTATCGCTTCTCCCCCTGTTCACTCCTTCGCAGCCGCACTAGCATGGCTTTGTCGGCATAAGGCTGACTGCCGTTCACAAGACGGCGTGCGGGCCGTGCCCAGACATGGCACCGCAATTGCCCGGCCAGCCTGATCGGCGGCCGATCGGTGACCCACAGGCGCGGCCTTTGAGCGGTGCGCGCCACACAAGGAGACAGGCGATGAACGCTCCCCTACCCGAGCACATCCGTCGTGCGCTGGCGACCATTTCGCTGGACGACAAATACACCCTAGATTCCGGCCGCGCCTTCATGAGCGGCATTCAGGCGTTGGTGCGTCTGCCCATATTGCAGCGGCAGCGCGATGCCGCAGTCGGGCTCAACACCGCGGGCTTTGTTTCCGGCTACCGCGGCTCGCCGCTGGGCGGCTACGACCAGGCGCTGTGGAAGGCCAAAAAAATCCTCGAAGCCAACAACGTGGTGTTCAAGCCCGGGGTCAACGAGGAACTGGCGGCCACAGCCGTCTGGGGTACGCAGCAGCTCGATCTGTTTCCCGATAAAAACAAATTCGACGGGGTGTTCGGCATCTGGTACGGCAAGGGCCCCGGCGTGGATCGCTGCTCGGATGTGTTCAAGCACGCCAACAGCGCGGGCACCGCGCGCCATGGCGGGGTGATTGCCGTGGCGGGCGATGACCATGTGGCCAAATCATCGACGCTCGCGCACCAGAGCGACCATATCTTCAAGGCTTGCGGGCTGCCGGTGTTCTTTCCCACCTCGGTCCAGGACATTCTCGATCTGGGCGTGCACGCCTTTGCCCTGAGCCGCTATGCCGGCGTCTGGTCGGGCATGAAGACCATCCAGGAAATCGTGGAGTCTTCCGCCACGGTCGATGTGGACGCCGACCGCGTGCGCATTCTGCTACCCGAAGACTTTGCCCTGCCGCCGGACGGCGTGCACATCCGCATCCCCGACACGCCGCTGGCGCAGGAGGCACGGCTGATGGATGTGAAGTGGTACGCGGCGCTGGCCTATATCCGCACCAATCGCTTGAACCACACCGTCATCGACAGCCCGCACGCGCGGCTGGGCATCATGGCCTCGGGCAAGGCCTATAACGATACCCGTCAAGCCCTGAACGATCTCGGGCTGGACGTCCACACCTGCGCGCAGCTCGGCATCCGTCTGCACAAGGTCGCCGTGGTCTGGCCGCTGGAGGCGAGCATCACCCGCGAATTCGCCACCGGGCTGCAGGAGATTCTGGTGGTGGAGGAAAAGCGCCAGGTCATCGAGTATCAGCTCAAGGAAGAGCTCTACAACTGGCGCGAAGACGTGCGGCCCAACGTCATCGGCAAGTTCGACGAAATCGCGGGAGACCGCACCGGCGGCGAATGGAGCCAGCCCAATCCCGGCGGCAACTGGCTGTTGCCCGCCAAGGCCGACCTCAATCCGGCGATCATCGCCCGCGCCATCGCCGCGCGGCTGGAACGGCTGGGCATCCTGCGCGACGCCGGGGTGGATGTGCAGCGCCGCATCAGCGAGCGGCTGGCGGTGATCGACGCGCGCGAGCGCACCCTGCAGGCGCCGGGCGCCAGCGCGCAGCGTCCGCCCTGGTTCTGCTCGGGCTGCCCGCACAACACCTCTACCCGCGTGCCCGAAGGCTCGCGCGGCATGGCCGGTATCGGCTGCCATTACATGGTGGTGTGGATGGACCGTGCCACGCAGACCTTCAGCCAGATGGGCGGCGAGGGCGTGGCCTGGGTGGGCCAGGCGCCGTTCACCACCGACAAGCATGTGTTCGTCAATCTGGGCGACGGCACCTATTACCACTCGGGGCTGCTCGCCATCCGCCAGGCCATCTCCGCCGGGGTGAATGCCACCTACAAGATTCTGTTCAACGATGCCGTGGCGATGACGGGCGGGCAGCCGGTGGAGGGCGGCCTGACCGTGCCGCAAATCAGCCGCGAGCTGGAGGCCGAAGGCGTGCGCCGCATCGTGGTGGTCACCGACGAGCCGCAGAAGTACGACAACGCCGTCGGCTTGGCCAGCGGGGCGACGGTGCGCCACCGCGACGATCTCGATGCCATTCAGCGCGAGTTGCGCGAAGAGGCTGGCATCACCGTCATCATCTACGACCAGACCTGCGCCACCGAAAAGCGCCGCCGCCGCAAACGCGGGCTGATGGTCGATCCGGCGCGGCGCGTGGTCATCAATCCGCTGGTTTGCGAAGGTTGCGGCGACTGCTCCGATCAGAGCAACTGCCTGTCGGTCGAGCCGCTGGAAACCGAATTCGGCCGCAAGCGCAGCATCAATCAGAGCAGCTGCAACAAAGACTTTTCCTGCCTCAAGGGCTTCTGCCCCAGCTTCGTCACGGTGGAAGGCGGCGCGCTGCGCAAACCCAAGCTGCAGCCGGGGGCCGATCTGTCTTCCATGCCCGAACTGCCTCAGCCCGAGGTGCCCGATCCGGTGCGAGACGATGTGGCGGGCGGCGGCAGTTATGGCATCGTCGTCGCCGGTGTCGGCGGTACCGGAGTCATCACCATCGGCCAGTTGCTCGGCATGGCCGCGCATATCGAGGGCAAGGGCGTGGTCACGCAGGACGCCGCCGGGCTGGCGCAAAAAGGCGGCGCGACCTGGAGCCATGTGCTGATCGCGAATGACCCGCAGCAGATCGTCACCACCCGGGTGGGCACCGCCGAGGCCGAGCTGATTCTCGGCTGCGATCCCATCGTCACCGCTGACCGTGAAACCCTGGCGCGCGTGCGCGAAGGCCGCACCCACATCGCGATCGACACCCACAGCACGCCCACCGCGGCCTTCGTTCACAACCCCGATTGGCAGTTTCCCGACGCTGCCTGCCACAAGACCATTGAACAGGCCGCTGGCGCCGACCATGTGGCGGGGTTCGACTGCGTGCGCGCCGCCGAGAAGTTGCTGGGCGACGCCATTTACGCCAACCCAATGCTGCTGGGCTTCGCCTGGCAGAAGGGCTGGGTGCCGCTGGGCCATGCCGCGCTGATGCGCGCCATTGAGCTCAACGCGGTACAGGTCGAGAAGAACAAGGCAGCGTTCGAATGGGGCCGCCATGCAGCGCACGATCCGCAGGGCATCGCCGCGCTGAGTGCTGCAGAGCAAGTCATTCAACTGGTCAAGCGTCCCGGCTTGGACGAAATCATTCAGCGCCGGGTGGAGTTCCTCACCGGCTACCAGAATGCTGCCTACGCGCAGCAATTTGCTGCCTTTGTTTCGCAAGTGCGCGCTGCCGAAGCGCCGCTCAAGTCCACTGCGTTGACGGAGGCCGTGGCGCGCCATCTGTTCAAGCTCATGGCCTACAAGGACGAGTACGAAGTGGCGCGGCTGCAGTCCGACCCGGCGTTTGCCAAGCAGCTGCAACAGCAGTTCGAGGGCGATTTCAAGCGCCATTACTACCTGGCGCCGCCGCTGTGGAGCAAGCGCAATGCCAAGGGCGAGCTGATCAAGCGCGAGTTCGGCCCTTGGATGGGCGTGGCTTTCAGGCTGCTCGCGCCGCTCAAGGTGCTGCGCGGCACCGCGTTCGACCCCTTCGGCCATACGGCGGAACGCAAGCAGGAGCGCGCGCTGATCGGTCAATACCGCGAGACGATCGCCGAATTGCTGCGCGGCCTCGACGCCAACAGCCCGCCCGAGCGCCTGCAGCTCGCCACGCAGATCGCCCGTCTGCCCGACGGCATCCGCGGCTACGGCCACATCAAGCAGCGCCATCTGGCGCAAGTGCTGCCGCAGTGGGAGGCGCTGATGCGCAAGTGGCGGCAGGTGACGGCGGGTGTCTCGTCTCCAGACTCCCAGACCGTGCCAGAGACCGTGGCTTGATGTAGGTGCCATCCTTCCGGGCGGGTTCGTTGAAACGGCATAATCCGCGCCATTCGAGTGCCCCCGGGGTCGGCTTGCCGACCCGCCCCCCATGGGGGTCAAGGAAACTTGGGGCGGCCCGGCGTTTCCTTGAAGGGGAGGGGCATCATGCTCTGGAAAAATGGCAGACGCAGTGACAACGTCGAAGATCAGCGGGCTTCCGGGCCTCGGCCCAGCGGGCGGGGCGGGCTTGTGGGCGGCGGCATTGGCACCATCGTGCTGGCGCTGGTGGCGCTGTATTTCGGGGTCGACCCGAGTGTGGTGCTCAATCAGGTGGCGCAGCAGCAGACGCAGCAATCCACACAGCAAGCCCCTGCCGCGCTGACCGCCAAGGATCAGCAGGACAAGGAGTTTCTCTCCGTGGTGCTGGCCGATACCGAAGACACCTGGGGCGCGCTGTTCCAGCAGGCGGGGCGGCAGTATGTCGATCCCAAGCTGGTGCTGTTTTCCGGCGCGGTGCAGTCGGCCTGCGGCTATGCGCAGGCAGCCACCGGGCCGTTCTACTGCCCGGCGGACCAGAAGTTGTATCTCGATACCCAGTTTTTCCAGGAGTTGCAGCAGCGCCTTGGCGCGAAGGGCGACTTCGCCGAGGCGTATGTGATCGCGCATGAAGTCGGCCACCATGTGCAGAATCTGCTGGGCGTGGAGAGCAAGGTGCGCGATGCCATGCAGCGCAGCAGCCCCGCTCGCGCCAACGCCCTGCTGGTGCGGCTGGAGCTGCAGGCCGATTGCTACGCCGGGGTCTGGGCCTATCACGCGCAGAACGAGCGCAAGGTGCTGGAGCCGGGCGATGTGGAAGAGGCCATCAACGCGGCCGAGGCCGTGGGCGACGACCGACTGCAAAAGCAGGCGCAGGGCTATGTGGTGCCCGATTCGTTCACTCACGGCACCTCGGCGCAACGCGCGCGCTGGTTCCAGACCGGCTTCGCCAGCGGGCGGCCGCAGGTCTGCGATACCTTCAACGCCTCTCAGCTCTGAGCCATGCCCGTAACCTGGATGACAGCCATTAGTGCCGCTCTGCCTTATATCGAGTCGGTGGCGAAACTTGCGTTGCCGGTGTTCAAGCAACGCAAGTCAGACAAAGAGGCGGCCGATACGCAGCAGAAGCAGATCGAGGAACTGCAGACGGCCGTGACCCACAACGCCGAACATGTGCGCGCGCTCGCACAGCAACTGCAAACCACGGTCACCGCGCTGGAGCAGGCTGGCCTGCAACTCGCCGAGGCGCAGCGCAAACAGCAGCGCTGGGCCGCACTGGCGCTGGGCCTGGGTGCCGTGGCTTTGGTGCTGGCCCTCGCAGCGTTGCTGCGCTGAAGCGCCGCGGTTGGCTGCGGTCGGCAAAGAGTTTCTGTTTGCCGTGCGGGTGGAATGCAGGGATCTGCACCCGGCCCTGCAGCAGGTCAACCCGTCCGCCGCCCGCCTGCCTGTCGCCGGGCGCGGGTTGCGACACCGTGTCGCACTCCTTTGGCCTGCATCAACCCTGAAGGCCGCCACGCCCCGTAACCTGATTACAGATTGTTGCGCTGCAAACTCTTTTATCGCAGCGCTGAAAAGGAACGGGTATGAACAAGAAGATGGGGTGGCGTGTCATGCTGGCCGGGCTGCTGGCCGCGCAATGCGGTTTGGCGATGGCGGCCCAATTTTCCGACCAGGAGGTGCAGCGTGGCGCGTATCTGGCCCGCGCAGGCGATTGCGTGGCCTGCCATACGGCGCCGGGCGGCAAGCCCTTTGTCGGCGGTCTGAAGATGGTCATGCCCATGGGCGCGATCTATTCCTCCAACATCACCCCGGACAAGACGCACGGCATCGGCAACTACAGCTTCGAACAGTTCGACCGCGCGGTGCGCCATGGTGTGGCGCCGGGCGGCAAATACCTCTACCCGGCCATGCCGTATCCGTCGTACGCGCGCGTCACGCCGCAGGACATGCACGCGCTGTATGCCTATTTCATGCAAGGCGTGGCGCCAAACCCCACGCCCAACCGCAAGCCCGACATGGTGTGGCCGATGACCATCCGCTGGCCGCTGGCGATCTGGAACTGGCTGTTCGTGCGCGACACGGTGTTCAAACCCGATCCCAAGCAGGGCGCGCAGTGGAACCGCGGCGCGTATCTGGTCGAAGGGCTGGGGCATTGCGGCGCCTGCCATACGCCGCGCGGGCTGTTCTTCCAGGAAAAAGCGCTCAGCGCCAACGGGCCGGGCGGCAAGCTCTACCTCACCGGCGGTACGGTGGAGCACTGGTATGCCAGCAATCTGCGCAGCGCCTGTCTGCAGAAAACCCTCAGCGCGCAGGACTTCGCGCTGTTGCTGCAAACGGGTAGCGCTCAGAATTACACCGTGGCAGGCGGCATGACCGAGGTCATCCATCACAGCACCCAGCACCTCGACCATGAGGATCTGCTCGCCATGGGCGTTTATCTCAAATCGCTGCCCGCCGAGACCAGCGCGCAGGTAGCGGGCACCCAGCCCGACCCCGCTGCGGTGCAGCGCGGCAAGGCGCTGTATAGCCAGCATTGCGTGGCTTGCCATCAACCCAACGGCCAGGGCGTGCCCGCCGCCTTTCCCAGCCTGGTGGCCAATCCCTCTGTGCAGTGCATCAACCCGACCAACGCCATCCACGTCATTCTGGCCGGGGCGAGCACCGCGGTGACGGCATCAGCCCCCGCGCCGATGGTCATGCCGCCGTTCGGCGCACAACTCGGCGATCAGCAGATCGCCGATCTGGTGACCTACATCCGCACCAGTTGGGGCAACGCTGCCGAGCCGGTCTCGGCCGAGCAGGTCAAAGAGTTGCGGCGCGCCATCGCCTCGCACTGATCGCCACGGGCCAGGGTCAGTCGCAGTGGCAGCGTGGCAGCGCTGCGACAATGCGCTGCATGGCCCGATCCGGCGCGCTGCAGCGCATTCTCACCCTGGGGGCGCTCACCGCCTTCGCCCCCATGTCCATCGACATGTACCTGCCGGGCTTCACCGCCCTGCAGCATGATTTGCACACCACGCCCGAGGCGGTACAGCGCACGCTGGTGGTGTTTTTTGTCGGACTGGCGCTGGGTCAGGCATTCTGGGGGCCGGTGTCCGACCGCTATGGCCGCAAGCGGCCGCTGCTCATCGGCATCGCGCTTTACGTTCTGGCCTCGCTGGGCTGCGCCATGGCGGCCTCGATGGATGCCTTGATGCTGTGGCGACTCTTGCAGGCACTGGGCGGCTGTGCGGGCATCGTGATTGCGCGCAGCATGGTGCGCGATCTTTACGCCCCGGTTGACGCCGCGCGGGTGTTCTCGCGGCTGACCCTGGTGCTGGGCGCTGCCCCCATTCTGGCGCCGCTGGCGGGTGCGGCCCTCGTGCAGGCCTGGGGCTGGCGGGCTATTTTTCTGGTGCTCTCAGCCTTCGGCGTGGCCTGCCTGCTAGCCGCGCTGGCGTTGCCGGAGTCGCTGGCGCCGGGGGCTCGCAGCAATGCCCAGCAGCACCCGGTGCGCAATGCCCTGTGCACTTATTTCGCTCTGTTGCGCGATCGGCGCTTCATCGGTTTTGCCCTCAGCGGGGCGCTGGGGCAGTCGGCCATGTTTGCCTACATCGCCGCAGCGCCGTTCGTGTTCATGCAGGTATTCGGGCTGAGTTCGGCGCAGTTCGCCTGGGTTTTCGGCGCCAATGCCCTGGGCCTGATTGCCGCGTCGCAGATCAATCATACGCTGCTGGCTCGCGTGGGCAGCGGCGTGCTGTTGCGCTGGGCCTTGCTCAGTCTGGCGGTCTGGGCGAGCGTGATGTTGGCGCTTGCCGTGCTCAAGGTGGGCGGTTTATGGGGCGTGGTCATTCCCCTGTTCATCGCACTGTCCAGCCTGGGTTTTTCGTTCCCCAACGCCACGGCGCTGGCGCTGGCGCATCAGACGGGCCGCGTGGGCAGTGCGGCGGCCCTGATGGGCAGCCTTCAGTTCACATTGGCGGCGGCCAGCGGCTCGGCCGTGGGCATGATCGCCGCCCACAGCGCCTTGCCGATGGCCGCCGTGTTCTGTGCGTTTGCAGGCTTGGCCTTGTGGGCGAACCAGCGCCTCGCGCTGCGTTGACGCAGGCCTTTTTCAGAGCGCGGCGATCGCCTGCTCTAGTTCGGCAAAGCTCTGCATCTGGCCGCTGGCCTGCAGTTCGATCCCCAGTTGCCGACCGATGCGCACCGCCGAGAAAATGCCGCGCACCACGGGTTTGCCGTCGGCTTCCAGCACCAGCGCATGCTGACGGCCGGAGTGACGTAGGGTGAGCACGATTTCAGCCACGGTAGAGCGCAGCACTTCGGCGTAATCGAGCACTTCGATGTGCTGCTGCGGCACCATGCATTGCGCCACGGTGACCGCGTCGCGCGGAATCTGGTTTTCGGTGGCGGCGCGTACCGGCTTTTCGCCCATCAGGTCGCGCGCGGTGATCAGGCCGACGACGTGCCGCGCGGAGTTGGTGACCAGCAGCAGACGCACACCGGCGTGCATCATCTTTTGCAGCGCCTGATTGGCGGACGCGTCGGCTTCGGTGGTGAAGGCCGGGGTGTGGCGCAGGTCGGTCATCACATCGGTGGCCGGAGAGTCAGGGGTGACGCTGCCGGGGCGGCCGTGGTCGAACTCGATCACGGGTGTGCCTGCGGGAAGGGGGTGGTGATGCAAAGGGCGTTGAGTGGACATGAGGGTTCTCTCCCAGAAAAGGACCAGCGTTTGCTGCACTGCAATACGCTTTCGATGCCCCCAATTTAGTCCGTGCTGCGCCAGGCTGTTGTATCGAAATGTCGAATCCGCCGCCGAATGCGACATATGCGCCATTTCATCCGCCAATGCGGGCGTTCAGAAATCGAGCGGGTCGACATCGACGGCCCAGCGCACCCGAGAGCGCAGGGCGGTGAGCTCGGCGCGCCATTGCGAAAGCAGGTTCTGCAACGCGCCGCGATGGTTGCCTTCGATCAGCATCTGCAGGCGATGCACATCGGCCATGCGGGCGAGCGTGGCGGGAATGGGGGGATAGACGGTCACGCCCAGCGCCTCGGCCAAGGGCGCGGCGAGTCGCTGCGCCTGTGCCAGAAACTCGACCACGGCGTCGATATTCCGGTGTTCCGCGCGCAGCAAAGCCTGATAGGAAAACGGCGGCATGCCGCCGCGCTCGCGCTCGATGAGTTCGGCCTGCGCGAAACCGGGATAGTCGTGCGCCACCAGCGCGCGGTACAGCGGATGTTCGGGGTGGGCGGTCTGCACCAGCATCTCGGGTGTGGAGGCGGGGGTATCGCCCTGGGGCGCCAGGGCGCGGCCCGCCCGCCCGGCCGCCTGCATGAGCTGGGCGAACAGACGCTCGGGGCCGCGCGGATCGTGGGTGAACAGTCCGGCATCGGGGTTGAGCGCGGCGACCAGGGTGACTTTTTGGAAGTCGTGGCCCTTGGTCACCATTTGCGTGCCCACCAGAATGTCCACTTCACCGGCGTGGACGCTGTCGAAACGGCTTGCCGCCGCGCCTTTGCGGCGCGTGCTGTCGGCGTCGATGCGGGCGATGCGGGCCTCGGGATACTTTTCGGCCAGCGTCTCTTCCACCCGCTGCGTACCCTTGCCCACGGGCTGCAGATCGAGGCTGCCGCAGCCCGGACAGGCGCGCGGCACGGCGGCCTGGTAGCCGCAGTGGTGGCAGCGCAGGGTGCGGTCGGTGCGGTGAAACACCAGATGCGCGTCGCAGTGCGGGCAGTCCGACATCCAGCCGCAATCGGGGCAGCTCAACACGGGGGCATAGCCGCGGCGGTTGAGAAACAGCAGGCTTTGCTCGCCACGCGCGAGCCGCTGGCGCAGTGCGGCGTCGAGCGTCTGACCGATCAGCGTGCCGCTGGCGCGCAGCGTCGGGTCGCGCCGGGTGTCGGCGATGCGCACGCTGGGCAGCACTCCGGTGGCGCGCTGTTTCAAAGTGAGCAACTGGTAGCGCCCGGTATGCGCGGCCCGCCAGCTCTCCAGAGACGGCGTGGCCGAGCCCAGCACGACGGCAATGCCGAGTTGCTGCGCCCGCCATAGCGCCAGGTCGCGGGCGGAATAGCGCGCGCCTTCCTGCTGCTTGTAGGACGGGTCGTGCTCCTCGTCGACCACGATGAGCCGCAACGTCGGCAGCGAAGCCAGCACCGCCAGTCGGGTGCCGAGCACGATGCGCGCCGCGCCGCTGTGGGCCGCCAGCCAGTGTCGCAGCCGCTGCCCTTCCGACAGGCCGCTGTGCAAAACGGCGAGGCGCTCTGCGCCGAAGCGTTGCTCGAAACGGCCCACCAGTTGCGGCGTGAGATTGATTTCGGGCGTCAGCACCAACACCTGCGCTTCGGGCTCGCGCTGCAACACCTGCGCCGCGGCGTGTAGATAAACCTCGGTCTTGCCACTGCCGGTCACGCCAAACAAGAGGAAGGGCGAAAAGCCCGAGCTGGCGGCGATGGCCTCCACCGCTTGCGCCTGCTCCGGGTGCAGCGTGGGGGCAGCGGCCGATGCGACCGGGTTCGGCGAGACGGGGGCGGCTGCGGTGGCTTCCACCCAGCCCGAGCCCTCCCAGTCGGCCAGCACCTTGACGGCGTGTGGATGCAAGCGCCGCGCCTCGGTCAGGCTGAGGCACGGCAGCGTCGAGGCAGCAGGAGTTTCCCCCGCTTCAGCGACGCCGAGTGCGCGCGCCAGCCGCCAGAGCGCCACGCTGCGCGGCGCAATCTGGCCGGGCAAGGCCGACAGGCCCGCTGCGGTGCAGCGATAGCTCGTGTTTGAAGATTGAGGTGGCGCGGCCGTTCCCTCGCCGGGTTGGCGGTTGCGCAACTGGGCGGGCAAGGCCGCGCCGATGACTTCCCCCAGCGCGCGCTGGTAATACCGAGCGACGAACTGCATCAAGTCCAGCCAGGCGGGGGCCAGCGGGGTGAGGGCGGTGTGCGCTGCGGCAATGGGTCGCAGCACGGCGAGACGGGTTGCTTCTGGCTGCGGCGCCAGCGCCATCACCACCCCGCTGACGGTCTGGCGTCCCAGAGGAACGCGTACCAGCGTGCCCAGCGCCAGCGGCGCCTGAGCGCTGTAATCGAGCGGGGGCAGGCCCGGCGCGTCAACGGCAACCTGGAGAACGACGGACATGAGTAGTGCGCAGCGGGTTGAGGTCGGCGTTCGAAACGGGCGCTAAGTCGGCGTCAAATCAGGAGTTATTCTGGATCAAAACAGGGTGTGGATAACTCTGTGCATCAATACCGTGAGCCAGGACGGCAGCCTTGTGGATAAGCCTGTGCAGAAAAATTTACCGAATTGTGAAATATCGAAAAAATCAAGATAAATCAAAGAATTAAGCGAGAAGATCTAAAGCTAAATCTGTGATCAACTTGCTGCGGTGCAAGCTGACCAAAAATGTGCATAAGCCGATTTGTCAGGCTTGACAAATCAGAATTTCCCTTGCAGCGCGGGGTATCGCCGGGCAGCGATAAAGGGGCGCGCCGGGGAGCTGGCCGCGAGCCTGAACGCAGCCAGCTTCACCCGTTCAGGACGCGCTGCGATGCAAGGCCCGGCTATGGGTGTGCACCGCTTCGACCAGCACCGACACATGCTCGGGCGGGGTGAATTGCGAAATGCCGTGTCCGAGATTGAACACATGGCCTGCGCCGACGCCGACCGGGCCGAAACTGTGCAGCAGCCGTTGCACTTCTTTTTCGATGGCGGCGGGCGGGGCGAACAGTACGTTGGGATCGAGATTGCCTTGCAGCGCCACGCGCTGGCCCACAAGGGCGCGGGCCTGGGCGAGCGAAGTCGTCCAGTCGAGCCCGAGCGCGTCGGCGCCGGTGTCGGCCATGGCTTCGAGCCACTGGCCACCACCCTTGGTGAACAGAATCACGGGCACGTCGGTCTGAGGCGCCCGCTGCTTGAGCGCGGCGATGACCTGCTGGCTGTAGGCGAGTGAAAATTCTTGAAAAGCGCCGTCGGCCAGCACGCCGCCCCAGCTGTCGAAAATCATCACAGCTTGCGCGCCGGCGTCGATCTGCGCGGCCAGATACTGCGCCACCGCCTCGGCGTTGACCGCGAGAATGCGGTGCATCAGATCGGGGCGGGAATACAGCATCGTCTTGACGGTGCGATAGTCGTCGCTGCTGCCGCCTTCGACCATGTAGCAAGCCAGCGTCCAGGGGCTGCCGGAAAAACCGATCAGCGGCACGCGCTGGGTGCCGTTCTGCACCAGCGCGCGGCGGATTTCGCTGACGGCGTCGAACACGTAGCGCAGCTTGTCCATGTCGGGCACGGCGAGCTCGGCCACATCGGCCTCGGTGCGCAGCGGGCGATCGAATTTCGGGCCTTCGCCCGCCTCGAAGCGCAGGCCCAGACCCATGGCGTCTGGCACGGTGAGAATGTCGGAAAACAGAATGGCCGCGTCCAGCGCGTAACGGTCGATCGGCTGGAGCGTCACCTCGGTGGCGAAGTGCGGGTTCTGCGCCAGGCCGAGAAAACTCCCGGCGCGGGCGCGGGTGGCGTTGTATTCCGGCAGGTAGCGCCCGGCCTGGCGCATGAGCCAAAGCGGGGTGTAGTCGGTGGGCTGGCGACGCAGAGCGCGCAGGAAGGTGTCGTTGGCAATGGGTGCGGTCATGAACGGTATTGTCGCAAACTGCAGGCGCAGCCCAGCGCGCGTTTTGCTCTGGATGTTTCAACCCGGATGCTCTGTGGGGACAAGGGATGACGGCGCGGGTGCGCCAGTAGCGTTGTCATCATGGTCGCCACAGGCCGGGGTGGATCATCCGGGTTTAATCCATGCCGAATTCCCTGCGTTTGAGATAAAGCTCGCCCAAGGTGCCGATGACTTGATTGGAAATGCGGGCGTACTCGCCTCCGCCTTGCAATTGCTGCAGCGCCTCTTGTCGTTGATTGGCCAAAGCCTGGCGGGCGACATCAGCGGCCACGCGATGAAATGCGGCGTGTTCTTCGAACAGCCGTGTGAACAAGCGCTGCGTGTCGGTACTCAGCGCCGGACAGCTTTCGCGAATGCGATAGAGCCACTTGCCCAGATCGCAACGGTTGTCCAGCGCGATGGTGTCCGGGTCGAGCGTGGAGCAGGCGCCGCTGACACAATCGTGCAACCGCTTCTTCCACGCTTTGTGGGCGTTTGTCGCCGAAAAAAAGTTCAGTTCCATACGGGCTGGGTTGACGATAGTTGGGCAGGTGGCCCAAATATAGTTTTCAGGATGAAACTTTACAATTCGGCGATGCGCCTTGGGCTGAGGGGCATCAAGATTCGGAAGGCGAGGGGCCAAGTTTCCACCAAAGCGATGCCTTTCAGCATCGCCCTACGATAGGCTGCACCTCTTTATCAACTCGGGAGGAACTGTGCAACAAGAACCCAAACACGGACCAAGATTCTGGTTGGGCAACGGCATTCTGGCGCTGGCCGCGGTGTTTCTGCTGTTCATCGACCAGGCGGCGCAATGGATGGGCACGGGGGCGGTCGCGATCTGGATGGGGCTGGTTGCTGTGGGCGTCTATCTCATCGTCAAAGACGGGCGATGAGAGGCCGGGATGAGACGCCCGGGAATTCAGCGAAAGAACAACGCGCTCATCACCAGACCGATCAGCACGATGCTCCAGCGCATCACCTCGCGCGGAATGCGCCGGGCGACGCGTGCGCCCACATAGCCGCCCACCAGCACGGCGGGCAGCATGACCGCCACCCAGCGCCACTGCACGGTGCCAGCGGCGGCGTAGATGCCCACGGCGAACAGGGTGAGCACGGCGGAGATGGCATTTTTCAGCGCGTTCATGCGGTTGAGATGGGTCTCGCCGATCAGGGTGAGCATCGCCAGCAGCAGCACGCCGAGGCCGCCGTTGAAGTAGCCGCCGTACACGCTGACCACGAACAGGCCGACCAGCGCCTGCAGCCGCGGCGCATGCTGCTCGGGATGGCGGCCGATGCGGCGCAACAAGGTCGGCCCGAAGGCGAACAAGGCGGTGGCGAACAGCAGCAACCACGGCACCAGCGCCCGAAATGCGTGATTGCTCGTGGTGATCAACAGCCCGGCGCCGATGCCTCCGCCCACCAGGCAGGTCAGCATCAGCGCGGTCATGCCGACCGAGCGCGGCGGGCCGAGGTCTTCGCGGAAGCCCCAGGTGCTGGCCAAGTAGCCGGGCAACAGGGCCGTGGTGCCGGTGGCGTTGGCGGCAACGGGCGCAATCCCGGCATAGATCAATGCGGGCAGGGTGAGGAAGCTGCCGCCCCCGGCCGCGGCGTTGAGCGCGGCCCCGAAAAAAGCGGCCAGCGCGACCAGCGCCAAAGTGAAACCGTCGTTGAACATGAGCTTGATGCGAAAAAGCGTCAAGCATACGCAGAACGCCAGCGCTGCGCCCGGCAGGCCTGCGGTTTGTCGTCCAATACCGCTTTCAATTGGTAACACGACCCCCTACTGCAATGGCAACCAGTCTGCTCGCTCTTTTGGATGACATCACCACCGTGCTGGATGACGTCGCGCTGCTCACCAAACTCTCGGCCAAAAAAACCGCGGGCGTGCTGGGCGACGATCTGGCGCTCAACGCCCAGCAGGTCACCGGGGTGCAGAGCAATCGCGAAATTCCCGTGGTGCTGGCCGTGGCCAAGGGCTCGCTGATCAACAAATCGATTCTGGTACCGCTGGCGCTGGCGATCAGCGCCTTTGCGCCCTGGGCGATCACTCCTTTGTTGATGGTGGGCGGGGCGTATCTGTGCTTTGAGGGCGCGGAAAAGCTGGCGCACAAGTTCTTCCACAGCCCATCAGAAGAAGAAGCCCATCACGAGGAATTGACCCAGGCGCTGACCCACACGGAGGTCGATCTGCTGGCGCTTGAGCGCGACAAGGTGAAGGGCGCGGTGCGCACCGACTTCGTGCTTTCCGCCGAAATCATCGCCATCACGCTCGGTGCGGTGGCGGGTGCGAGCTTCACCACGCAGGTGGCCGTACTGGTCGGTATTTCGGTGCTGATGACCGTGGGCGTTTATGGCCTGGTTGCGGGTATCGTGAAGCTGGACGACGCCGGGCTCTACCTGAACCGTCAGGCGTCTGCTGCGGCACAGGCGCTGGGGTGCGGCCTATTGGCTGCGGCGCCCTGGCTGATGAAGGGGCTGAGCGTAGTGGGCACTGTCGCGATGTTTCTGGTGGGCGGCGGCATCATCAGCCACGGCTGGCCCTGGCTGCATCACGCCAGCGAGGCCGTGGTGCATCAGTCGGGTGCGGCGCTGGGCTGGTTGAGCCCGCTGTTGTTTGATGCCGCGGTGGGCATCGCCACCGGCATCGGGGTGCTCGGCGTGTGGACGCTCGGGCAGAAACTTCGGGGGCGCGGCGCGGCGGCACATTGAGCCGCGCCGGTGCGCATACCGACAAAGTATTTAGGCAGCCAGCAGTGCGGCGATCTGGTCCTTGAGCTGCAAACGCTCTTTTTTCAGCGTTTCCAGGTGCAGGTCATCGGCGGCGTGCACGCCTTCTTCAATCTGCACCACTTCCTTGTTGAGTTCTTCGTAGCGTTGGGCCAGCTTTTGGAAGTGGGCGTTGTCCGCTTTCAGCGCGTGGATCTTGTCGGCCTGGGCGGGAAATTCGTGGGTCAGATCGTGCGGGTCTAGTGTCATGGGGACGTCCTCCTGTGTTGTTGAGCAAGGCTTAACCATAGGACGGTTCGCGCGGACGTGCCACCGCTGCGCGCAAACTGCCCGTTGCAGGGCCGTTCAGGGATTGACCGGCAGCAACGCCCACATGCGGCCGGGCCACTGCATGCGGCCGGCGAGTTCGCCGGCCGCATCGCCGGTACCGGTGAACAAGTCGGCGCGCACAGCGCCCGTGATGGCCGAGCCCACATCCTGCGCGAACACCAGCCGGTTGAGCGGCTGCGGCGCGGGCGCGCGGCTGTCGTAAGGCTGCGCGGTGGACAGCCACACCGGCAGCCCCAGCGCGATGGCGCGCTTGTCCACCGCGATGCTGCGCATGGCCGTGAGGGGCACGCCCAGGGCGCCGGTGGGGCCGCGCTGCGGGTCGGTGTCGAGCGCGGCGTTGAAGAACACCACCCGCGGGTTGGCGGCCAGCATTTCGGGCACTTCAGCAGGGTGCATCTGCGCCCAGGCGCGGATGATGGACATGGTGATCGTGCCGTTCACCCGCCCGGTGTCGAGCAGCCAGCGGCCAACCGATTTGTAGGGCCAGCCGTTGGTGCCGGCGTAGCTCAGCCGCAAGGTCTGGCCGCTGGGCAGACGCACGAGGCCGGAGCCTTGTACCTGCAGGAACAGGGCGTCCACCGCGCTGTCGAGCCAGACTACGGTGTGACGATCCAGCGCGGCCTGTAGCGCGGGGTCGGACTGAATCTGCGCCCGGCTCCAGTAGGGCAGCACGCGCTGCTGCCCGTCCACCCAAGCCACCCGGCCGCCGCTGACACCATCGGCGCCCGGCGCGCGCGGCACGAGGTCGGCGGGCAGCCCCCAGACGGGCACCACATAAGGCCAGATGCGGGTGAGCGAGCCGTGC
Source organism: Thiomonas sp. UBA7699 (assembly GCF_002482605.1). Taxonomy (NCBI): domain Bacteria; kingdom Pseudomonadati; phylum Pseudomonadota; class Betaproteobacteria; order Burkholderiales; genus Thiomonas; species Thiomonas sp. UBA7699. The sequence continues at coordinate 135,808 of NZ_DLGH01000013.1, forward strand.
AGCACCGGCTCGTAGTAGCCGGTGATCAAGCCTTTGTTCTCTTGGTCCGGTTTTTCCGAGGCGGTGATTTGCCACGGCGCGAACTCGGCCTCGATGAACGCCCGCTGCGACTGCGGATCGTCTGCCGACACGGACGCCGCGCGTCGGCATACCGCCGCCAGCGCGCTGGGCAGGCGTGCGCCGCAGTCGCGCCGGAAGGCCTGCCAGACGCCGCTGAAATCGTCTTGCGGCCAGCCAGGCAAATCGGCCCACTGCGCGGGTTGCAGCCGCACGCCGGGGCCGGTGAGCGCGGCGGCGGTGCCCTGCGGGGTTGCAGGCCAAGGCGCCGTCGGCGCCGAAGTGGGCGGCAGGGTCGTGGGCGAAGAAGTCGGCGGCGCGGGCGGCGTGGCGCAGGACGCCAGCACCAGCCCCAGCAGGCAGAGCAGGGCGGTGCGGACCCGGTCCATCAACCCCGGTCGGTGCGAAAACAACGTCATGCTCAGCCGTGTGCGCTGGCCGCAGCGTGTCGCGGCGGCAGGATGAACGTCCAGGGCCTGCGCCACAGCCGACGGGCAATGCTGGTGTAGATGGCGCGGCGCTCTTTCACTTGAATGCCCCGGGCGCGCAAGGCCAGGCGGTAGGCCAGATAGAAACTCACGCCGACGTTCAGCACGCCGTTGACGGCAATGCCCGCCAGCGCCCACCAGAACGCCGGATCGTTCACGACCGCGGGCCCCAGGCTGGCGCACGCCGCGCCAAACAGACCCGATGACAGGGTGACGTGCCGCACCTGCAGGTCGAGGCCGAAAATGCGGAAAAACTCCGGCGTCAATCCGAGCAGCAGGCCGAGCGACACATTGCCGGACATCACGCCGATATTGCGACGCCACCAGGCGGCCCAGCGCGCTGCGCGCAGCGCGCCCAGGCGACGCCGGATGCGCGGATTCCAGGCGATGGCGCTGTCGATCCGGTGCAGCACGAAGGCGTTTTCCGCCCAGCCTGCCATCACACTGGAGAGGAACAGCAGCACCCCGGTAAACGCGGCAAACAGCGGCGTAGGGCCGAGCAGCGACAACGATTGCAGCTCGTGCTCCGCCTTGGGCACGGGCAGAAACTGCGGCCCGAACACGGCCAGCCCACCCAGGCCAAGCAGCAGCGCCACCGGCATGACCAGCAGCACGTTGCCGAACACCCCGGCCGACTGCGAGCGCGTGAGGTTGGCGACTTCGTCAACGAATCGCTCCACCCCGCCGGGTTTGGACAGCTCGCCGAGCTTGTCGGCCATGGCCGGTGCGGTCATCGCCGGTTGTTTGGTGGCGATGGTCCAGTGCAGCAATTGCACGATGACAAAGCTCACCGCGTAGTTCAGCCCGGCGAGCAGGCCGGTCCAGAACAGCGCGGTTTTCAGGCCGAGAATGCCGATCTTGATCCAGGTGGTGAACCCCATGATCAGCCCGCCGCCCATCGCCGCGCCGAGCATGGCGCGATATTCGCGGCGATCGCGGGTGATGTAGTGCTCGCCTGTCTCGGCGTGGCGTTCGGCCATTTTTTCCGCCAGCAGCGCGGTGTTGTGCCGCCACAGGGCGCGCAGGCTGCGGCGCTGGGCGTTCAGGCGCACGAAATTGGCGAACAGATGGGCGGTGTCGCGCGCCGGGGTGTCGCCCACCAGGCAATTGAGCAGCGCCTCGGCGCGGTCGATGCGCTGATGCAGCTGGTGCAGCACATAGACCAGGCTGACCGAAGTGCCGTAGTCTTCCAGATGCGCCGTGACCGAATCGGCCTGCTGGCGACAGGCTTCCAGCCCGGCGCGAAACAGGGTGAGCGACTGCCGCAGCGCCTCTTCGTCGCCGGGGGGGTGCTGCGCCAGCAGCGTCTGTACCGTTTCATACTGCGCGGCCAGCTGCTTGAACGGGGCTTCGACCTCGCCCGCCAGTGGGCCGCTGTTGTGCATACGCGAGCGCAGATCGGGCGAGAAGCCGGTGGCGCGGATCTGGCTGACGGTATAGGTCAGCGCATCGAGCAGGGCGGTGCGCCAGAGCTGCGCGCTGGCGGTTTTTTCGGTTTCGATCTCGCGCGTGGCCAGCAATTCGCGCAGACGCGCGAGGGTGTCGGCATCGAGTGCTTCGAGCCAGACGGCGTCGTGCGCCTGCGGAAAAAACAGGGCGAACAGCACGGCGAGATCGCGCGTCTCGGGCGATTTGGGCAGCCATTTATTGCCCATCCGTTCGCTGAATTCGCTGAAAAACGAAGGCCGCTGGCTGAAGCCGAAATCGGCCAGCAGCAAGGTGGCATCGGTATTGCGCAGCAGGCCGTTGATCACGGCGGCGATTTCGGCGCGGCGCTCGGGCAGGTGGTCGAGCACATCCAGCAAGGTTTTCAGTCGGCGGATTTCGGCGGGCGCCGCAGTGTCTTCTCCGTCTTGCGCAGCGAGAATCGGCGTGAGGTTCAGACCCTCGCGCAGGTGATCGGCGTCGGGGCCGCGTCGCAGCCAGTCCAGCAGGTCGATGATCCAGAGCGCTTGCTCCACGGGCTGCGCCTGTGCGCTGGCCGCGTCGAGCAGCGAATGCACCTGCGCCGCCGCGCGCGCTGCCGCCTTGCGCGCCCGTCGCTTGGCAAAAAACATCAGTGCAGACTCCGCGGCTGAACCAGCGCGAATTCGGGAATGTGCGCCTCGAAGCGCTCGCCATCTTCAGCGACACAGAAATAACTGCCGCGCATACTGCCCATCGGCGTGCTCAGTTGCGACCAGCTGGTGTATTCGAACGCTTCGCCGGGCTTGAGAAAGGGCTGCTGCCCCACCACGCCCAGGCCGCGCACTTCCTCCACTTTGCCCGCGCCGTCGGTAATGATCCAGTGGCGGGAAATGAGCTGCGCGGCCACGCGCCCGGTGTTGATCACGGTGACGGTGTAGCTGTAGGCATAAACGCCTTGCTCCGCATCCGACTGCTCGGGCAGGTACTGCGGAATCACCGAAACGGAAAATTGATAGGTCGACATGCGCCCGATTCTAGGAGTTAGCAGTGGAGTGCGCGCTTGAGATGGCTTGACATTCAGGGAATTGCGCCAGGTCAGGTAGTTGGGTTCAAATCCCTACAGAATCAGTTGGGCATCCCTCTAAAATGAACGCCATGAAAACCTACCGCATCGCTCCCAGCATTCTCTCGGCCGACTTTGCCCGCCTGGGCGAGGAGGTGCGCAACGTCATCGACGCCGGCGCTGATTTCATTCATTTCGACGTGATGGACAACCATTACGTGCCCAACCTCACCATCGGCCCATTGGTGGCCGAGGCCATCAAGCCCTACTGCAAGAAGGCCGACGGCACCCCCATCACGCTCGATGTGCACCTGATGGTCGAGCCGGTCGATGCCATCGCCCAGTCCTTCGTCAAGGCGGGCGCCGACATCGTCAGCTTCCACCCCGAAGCCAGCAAGCACGTCGATCGCACCCTGCAGATGATCCGCGACGGCGGCGCCAAGGCCGGGCTGGTGTTCAACCCCGCCACGCCGCTTTCCGTGCTCGACTATGTCATGGACAAGGTCGATCTGGTGCTGCTGATGAGCGTCAACCCCGGCTTTGGCGGACAGAGTTTCATCGAGAGCAGCCTGCCCAAGGCCAAACAGGTGCGTGCCAAGCTCGACGCCTACAAGGCACAGACGGGCCGCGACATCCTGCTCGAAATCGACGGCGGCATCAAGCCCGACAACATCGCCGCGGCCGCCGCGGCCGGGGTGGACACTTTCGTGGCCGGTAGCGCCATTTTCGGCAAGCCCGACTACAAGGCCGTGATCGACGCCATGCGCGCCAACCTCGCGGCGGTGGCCTGATGGACGCCCGCGCCGCTGCGGCGCCTGCCCTGACCTTGGTCGGCCACGCCGTGCAGGCCGCCATCATCGATCTCGACGGCACCATGATCGACACCCTGGGCGACTTTCATGCGGCGCTGTCGCGGCTGATGGACGAACTCGGCCTGCCCGCGGTCAGCCGTGAGCAGGTCGAGCATCGCATCGGCAAAGGTTCCGAATATTTGGTGCTGCAGACCCTGCGCATTCACCTCCCCGACGATCAGGCCCAAGACCTGTACCCGCGCGCCATCGAAACCTATCAGCGTATTTACGGCACCATCAACGGCCAGTATTCCAACCCGTTTCCCGGCGTGCCCGAAGGGCTGGCGGCCTTGAAGGCTGCGGGCTTGCGGCTGGCCTGCATCACCAACAAGCCCACACGCTACGCGCGCGAACTGCTCGACCTCAAAGGGCTGCTGCCGCACTTTGAAGTGGTCAACGGCGGCGACGCCTTCCCGCGCAAGAAGCCCGACCCCATGCCCTTGGTCGAAACCTGCAAGCAGATCGGCCTGCCCACCGCGGTGGTGCTGATGATCGGCGATTCGCAGAACGATGCCCTGGCCGCCCGTGCCGCCGGTTGCCCGGTGGCTCTGGTCACCTACGGCTACAACCACGGCGAGCCCGTGCGTGCGGTGGACGCAGATGGCTTTGCCGACCGCATCGGCGATCTGCTGCCCGCCTGAATAATTCAGGACGCAGCAATAAAAAAGCCGCTCCGGACAGGAGCGGCTTTTTTGTGGGCAGAGCCCACACGATCAGCCGTTGATGTTCTGCTTTTGAATCGAGGTGTTGGACAGCACGCCAGCGGGCAGCATGCGCAGCATGGCCTGATACAGCTCGGCGTTGCCGGTGCCCGGAATGATGTGCGAGCCCGGACCCATCAGCACGATGCCGTTGGAGGGTTCGAACAGCAGTTCAACCGTTTGACCCTTGGCGATCTGCTTCACGCTGGCCAGTTGTTTACTGAAGGCGTCCATCGCCGGCTTGAACGAGGCGTACTGCGCGGCGGACACGCCCTTTTTCACCCCAGCATCCAGCGCTTTGGCCAAAGCGTCACCCGACATATTGGAAATGGCGGTGAGGCGAATCGATTTGGCCCCGGGCATGGTCATGATGTTGCTGACCGACGTGGTGTTTTGCGGCAGGTAAACCGCCGCGGCCATCTTGCCGCCCATATCGACCACGCCAGCGCCGTTGATCAGCAGGGGCACGCCGTTGGCCGGGGCGGTTTGCATCACAGGAACGCCGCCCACTTTGACGGCGGCATTGGCGCTTACGGCGCCGAACGTCGCGGCCAGCGCGATGGCGGTTGCGGTCAGAACTGTTTTCATGGACGATCCTCGGGTGGTTTGTGGGTATATCAGCCAAATCTTATTTTATGAACCCACCCCTTGCATGTTCGGGTTTTCACCGAAACGGCGTGTTTGAGTGGTCACCAAACATGACGGCGCGCAAGCCTTGCCCGGTGAAGCCGGTCAGTTGCTGTCCGCTTCGTTGCCCAGCAGCGCACGTTTGAGTCGGTCTTCAGCGGGATTTTTGCCCAGCCAGATTTTGAGCATGGAGTTGAAAAACTGCGGCTCGGTGAACACCCCGCCCGAGGGCACGCCATCGATGGCGATGGTGCTGCCCTTGCCGGGAATCTCGCGGATAGTCACCGTTTCCCCGGTTTTGATCTGGCTTTTTTGGGCAAACAGTCCGCCCAGTTGCACCAGGCTGGGAATGAAGGCGCTGAACTCCTCCGGGCTGAGGTTGTTTTTGATGCCTTCGTTGAGTTTGTCGCCGAGCTCCTTGCCGCTCACATCACGCAGCAGGGTGAGTTTCAACTCCTTGGGCCCGGCCATGTTGTAAATCGCCTGCGGTTGCGTGCTTTTCTGCGGCAAATACAGCGCGGCGATGTAAACCTTGAAAAAGAACACGTACCGGGTACCGGCGCCGTTGAGCGTCAGCGCCTTGCCGCCGACATCCACTTGCGGCGGAATATCCACGCCGTGCAGGGTGAGCGCCTGCGCGCTTGGCATGAAGGATGCGATGGCCAGTGCGGCGATCAGCGAGGCGGTTGCGCCGAAGGTGCGCAGCGGCTTGTGAGCGGTGTGATCCATGAAGTCTCCTGTTGTCTGTTATCGAACGATCGTTCATTTTTCGTAAAACGCCGTGCTTTGACAAGTGAATTTGGATCGGGCGCCGTTTAAGATACTGCAACAACACCCATGAAGGAGACGTCATGCCCAAGGTTTTTCAGGACAGCTACCCCGACGCGCTGGCGCACTGCTATGGCTGCGGCCGCCTCAATGCCGAGGGGCATCAGATCAAGACCGTCTGGGACGGCGATGAAACGGTCACGCGCTTTACGCCCCAGCCCTATCACATCGCAGTGCCTGGCTTTGTGTATGGCGGCTTGATCGCCTCGCTGATCGATTGCCACAGCACCGGCACGGCGGCAGCGGCGATGTACCGTGCCGAAGGGCGGGAGATGGACACGCCACCGGCCTTCCGTTTTGTCACCGGATCGCTGCATGTCGATTTTCTCAAGCCGACGCCCTTGGGCACAGAGCTTGAAATTCGCGGTCGTGTCAAAGAAATCAAGGGCCGCAAGGTCATTGTGGAGTCCACGGTGTTTGCGGGCGGCGTGGCCACCGTGCGCGGCGAGGTCGTCGCGGTACAGATGCCGGAAAACTTCGGCGCTTAAGACCGCGTTTGAGCCCGTTACTCGGAAAATGGCCCTACGAGTTTGCTACATTCGCTCACTCGGATAGATCTGCGCGATTCATTCACTGTCCATGTTCATCCATCGGCGACACGCATCGGGTTCTGGAGACCGGGGGGCCTGGCCCTGGCGGTTCTGGCTGATCGTGCCCGCTGCTGCGGCCTGACTCATCTCCGATCTGCGCCCCATTCGCGCGTCAATGCGCGGGGCCACTTCGGCAACAAGCCGCGCTCCCGTGATATCCGCTGCCCGCCCCTGCGGGGCAGCCGACCCTTGAGACGAACATGACTGAACTCGAATTCAAAGAACTGGCCCGCCAGGGCTACAACCGCATTGCGCTCGTGTCGGAAGCGCTTGCGGATCTGGAAACTCCCCTGTCGCTCTACCTCAAGCTGGGGGTGGGCGCAGGAGCCGGGCAAAACACTTTTTTGCTGGAATCCGTCGTCGGCGGCGAGCGCTTCGGCCGCTACTCCTTCATCGGTCTGGCCGCGCGCACGCAGGTGCGGGTGAAGAACGGCCTCACCGAGGTGTTGCGCGACGGCGCGGTGGTGGAAACCTCCGAAGCGCCGCCGCTGGATTTCATCGAGGCGTTCCACGCCCGCTTCAAGGTGGCGCTGCCTGCGGGCATGCCGCGTTTTTGCGGCGGGTTGGCGGGGTATTTCGGCTATGACGCGGTGCGCTATATCGAGCCGCGCCTGATGGCGTCTGCGGCCAAGCATCCCAAGCCCGATCCGCTCGGTATGCCCGACATCCTGCTTATGTTGTGCGAAGAACTCGCCGTGATCGACAACCTGTCGGGGCGGCTCTACCTCATCGTCTATGCCGACCCGGGCCAGCCCGAGGCTTACAGCCAGGCGCGCTCGCGCTTGCGCGGTCTGCGCGAGCAACTGCGCTATTCCGTTTCGGCGCCGCCCATGCAGCGCAGCAGCGTGACGCCGATCGAGCGCGAGTTCGACAAGGCCGACTATCTGAAAGCGGTCGAGAAGGCGAAGGACTACATCGCCGCCGGAGACTTCATGCAGGTGCAGGTGGGACAGCGCCTGCGCAAGCGCTTCAGCGATTCGCCGCTGTCGCTCTACCGTGCGCTGCGCTCGCTCAACCCTTCGCCGTACATGATTTATTTCAACTTCGGCGATTTTCAGATTGCGGCCTCATCGCCCGAGATTCTGGTGCGCGAAGAGGCTGTGCCCGAAGGACGCAAGGTCACCATCCGCCCGCTGGCGGGCACGCGGCCGCGCGGCGCCACCGCCGAGGCTGACGTGCGCAACGAGGCCGAACTGCTGGCCGACCCGAAGGAACGCGCCGAGCATCTGATGCTCATCGACCTGGCGCGCAACGATTTGGGTCGAATCGCGCAGACCGGCAGCGTGAAGGTGACCGAGGCGTTCGCCATCGAGCGCTATTCGCATGTGATGCACATCGTCAGCAACGTCGAGGGGCTGCTGCAACCGCAGCGCACGCCGATGGACGTGCTGCGCGCCACCTTCCCGGCGGGCACGCTGTCGGGCGCGCCCAAGATTCGCGCCATGGAAGTGATCGACGAACTCGAACCCACCCGCCGCGGGCTGTACGGCGGGGCCATCGGCTACTGGAGTTTTGCCGGTGACATGGATCTGGCCATCGCCATTCGCACCGGCATCGTCAAGGACAACTGGTTGTACGTGCAGGCGGCCGCTGGCGTGGTGGCTGATTCCGTGCCCGAGATGGAGTGGCGCGAAACCGAGGCCAAGGCCCGCGCCGTGTTGCGCGCGGCCGAGCAAGTGCAGGAAGGGCTGGACGGCTAAAGCGCTGTCCCGCCCCCTCTCTTCCCAGACCCACGGAGCCCATCATGCTGCTGATGATCGACAACTACGACAGCTTTACCTACAACCTGGTGCAATATTTCGGCGAACTCGGCCAGGACGTGCACACCGTGCGCAACGATGAGCTCGATCTCGAAGCCATCGCGGCGCTCAACCCCGAGCGCATCGTCATTTCTCCCGGGCCGTGCTCGCCCGCCGAGGCGGGTATCTCCGTGCCGGTGCTGCAATATTTTGCCGGGCGACTGCCCATTCTGGGCGTCTGCCTGGGGCATCAGGCCATCGGCGCCGCGTTTGGCGGCCAGATCGTGCGGGCGCGACAAATCATGCACGGCAAGACCAGCCCCATCACCCATGACGGCCGAGGCGTGTTCGTCGATCTGCCCAGTCCGTACACCGTGGTGCGCTATCACTCGCTGGCTATCGAGCGCGACAGCCTGCCGGCCTGCCTGGAAATTACCGCGCAGACCGAAGATGGCGAAATCATGGGGGTGCGTCACCGCCATTTCGCCATCGAGGGCGTGCAGTTTCACCCGGAATCCATCGAGACCGAGCACGGCCATCGGCTGCTGCAGAATTTTCTGGCGTTGAACGAGGGCCACTTCCATGACCATCAGTAATCACGATGCGCTGGTGCGCGTCATCGAGCACCGCGAAATCTTCCACGATGAAATGATCGGGCTGATGCGCCGCATCATGACCGGCGAGATGTCCCCGGTCATGATGGCCGCGCTCATCACCGGCCTGCGGGTGAAAAAGGAAACCATCGGCGAAATCACCGCCGCCGCGATGGTGATGCGCGAATTCGCCACGCCGGTCGAAGTGGCCGATAAAAAGCGCCTGGTCGACATCGTCGGCACAGGGGGCGATTCCGCGCGCACCTTCAATATCTCCACCGCCAGCATGTTTGTCGCCGCCGCCGCCGGGGCGCAGGTGGCCAAGCATGGCGGGCGCAGCGTGAGTTCTTCCTCCGGCTCGGCCGATGCGCTCGACGCGCTGGGTGCCAACATCCAGCTCACGCCAGAGCAAGTGGCGCAAAGTCTGGCCGAATGCGGCATCGGCTTCATGTTCGCGCCCAACCACCATCCGGCCATGAAGCACGCTGCGCCGGTGCGTAAGGAGTTGGGAGTGCGCACCCTGTTCAATATTCTTGGGCCGCTGACCAACCCCGCGGGTGCGCCTAACCAGTTGCTGGGGGTGTTCCACCCCGATCTGGTCGGTATTCTGGTGCGCGTTTTGCAAAGGCTGGGCAGCGAGCACGCCCTGGTGGTGCACGGGCTGGATGGCCTGGACGAGGTGTCACTGTCGGGCGAGACGCTGATTGGCGAACTCAAGAACGGCCAGATCAGCGAATACGCCATTCACCCCGGCGATCTCGGGCTGAAGACCGCGCCACTGGAGGCGCTGCGAGTGGAAGGCCCGGCTCAGTCCATCGAGTTGATGCACGAGGCGCTCAACGATGTGGCGGGCGCGCCCAGAGACATCGTGGCACTCAATGCAGGGGTCGCGCTGTACGCCGCGAACGTCGCACCCGCATTGATCGACGGCGTGCAGATGGCGCGCGAAGCCATTTCCAGTGGCGCAGCGCGCGACAAAATGCAGGAGTTCGTGCGCGTCACCCGCGCCCTGCAAAAACCGGTGACCAGCGTATGAGCCCACCCCGAAACCCTTCGCTTCGCTCGGCTCTCCCCTCAAGGGGCAAGAAACTCTCGGGGCGGCCCAGCGAGTTTCTTGAGAGCGACATCCTTCAGCGCATCCTCGCCACCAAAGCGCAAGAAGTGGCGGCAGCGCGCGAGCAGGTGCCTTTATCGGCGCTGCGCGAGCAGGCTGCGGCGCGTGATGCGCCGCGGGGGTTTGCCGCCGCGGTGCAGGCCAAAGTCGCCGCGGGCGGGCCCGCCGTCATTGCGGAAGTGAAAAAGGCCAGTCCGTCGCGCGGGGTTCTGCGGGCCGACTTCGATCCGGCCGCTATCGCTCGCAGCTACGCGGCCGGGGGCGCCACCTGCTTGTCCGTGCTCACCGATGTGCAGTACTTCCAGGGGGCGGCGTCTTATCTGCAGCAGGCGCGGACGGCTTGCGCGCTGCCCGTATTGCGCAAGGATTTCATGGTCGATGCCTACCAGATCGCCGAGGCTGCAGCGATGGGGGCCGACTGCGTGCTGTTGATCGCAGCCGCTCTGCCACGGGCGCAATTGATCGAACTGGAAGCCGAGGCGATGAGCTACGGCCTCGATGTGCTGGTCGAGGTGCACAACGCGGCTGAACTGGAGGCGGCGCTGGCGCTGCGCACGCCGCTGCTTGGCATCAACAACCGCGACTTGCGCAGCTTTGAAACCCGGCTGGAGACCACCCTCGATCTGCTGCCACAGATTCCTGAGGGCCGCGTCGTTGTGACCGAAAGCGGCATTCTGACCGCCGATCACGTCGCGCGCATGCGGGCCGCCGGCGTTCAGGCCTTCCTCGTCGGCGAAGCCTTCATGCGCGCGGACGTCCCCGGCACAGCCCTGCGCGCGCTCTTCGATTGACCCGGCTAAAAGGCCTTCTATTTGACATAGCCGCAAAAATCGCTAAGAATCTGCGGTTCGCCTCGGAGAGGTGGCCGAGTGGTTAATGGCAGCAGACTGTAAATCTGCCCTCTTACGAGTACGCTGGTTCGAATCCAGCCCTCTCCACCAGGCGCAAGAATGATGTGCTTTGCTGCTTTTGGTTTTTGCTGCGGGCTTCGTCGTGTTGGCGACGATCAGTCGCTCCGAGTTGGTCGCTGCGGGCCTCGCCAGGGTGTCCAGGGCTAGGCAAGGCGGGAGTAGTTCAATGGTAGAACCTTAGCCTTCCAAGCTAATGGCGCGGGTTCGATTCCCGTCTCCCGCTCCAGCTCCTGCGGTATTTAGTGTTGTTATGTAACGGTTTTTTCTTGAGCGTGCAAGCGTTCAGGCCCATGTGGCTCAGTGGCAGAGCACTCCCTTGGTAAGGGAGAGGTCGCGGGTCCGATTCCCGCCATGGGCACCAGTTGAATTTATCGATTTGTCCATCTTTGTAGGCTTGAGGAGTTTGAATCATGGCGAAGGAAAAGTTTGAGCGGACCAAGCCGCACGTCAATGTGGGCACGATTGGTCACGTGGACCACGGCAAGACCACGCTGACGGCGGCCATCACCACCGTGCTGGCGGCCAAGTTTGGCGGATCGGCCAAGGCCTACGACCAGATTGACGCGGCGCCCGAAGAGAAGGCCCGCGGCATCACCATCAACACCGCGCACGTGGAATACGAAACGGCTAACCGCCACTACGCCCACGTCGACTGCCCCGGCCACGCCGACTACGTCAAGAACATGATCACCGGTGCCGCCCAGATGGACGGCGCCATCCTCGTCGTCTCCGCCGCTGACGGCCCCATGCCCCAGACCCGCGAGCACATCCTGCTCGCCCGCCAGGTCGGCGTGCCCTACATCGTCGTCTTCCTCAACAAATGCGACATGGTCGATGACGCCGAGCTGCTCGAGCTCGTCGAAATGGAAGTGCGCGAGCTGCTGTCCAAGTACGACTTCCCCGGCGACGACACCCCCATCATCAAGGGTTCGGCCAAACTCGCCCTCGAAGGCGACAAAGGCGAACTCGGCGAGAAAGCCATCTTCAACCTCGCCGACGCCCTCGACAGCTACATCCCCACGCCCGAGCGCGCTGTGGATGGCGCCTTCCTCATGCCCGTCGAAGACGTGTTCTCCATCTCCGGACGCGGCACCGTCGTGACTGGCCGGATCGAGCGCGGCATCATCAAAGTCGGTGAAGAAATCGAAATCGTCGGCATTCGCGCCACGCAGAAAACCACCTGCACCGGCGTCGAAATGTTCCGCAAACTCCTCGACCAAGGTCAAGCCGGTGACAACGTCGGCAT
>NZ_DLGH01000004.1:0-34758 GCF_002482605.1 Thiomonas sp. UBA7699
CGGCGTGCTGGCGCTGGCGCTGCCGTGGAACTGGCGGCTGCGCGCGCCCGGTCTGTTGCTGCTTCTGCCACTGGCGAGCAACCCTGGCACGGCGCCCGAAACCGGGGCGATGGAGGTGTGGTTTGCCGATGTCGGACAGGGCATGGCGGTTGTGGTGCGCACCGCGCGGCACACCCTGCTGTACGACACCGGGCCGCGGCAGGCGCCGGGCGTGGACGCCGGTGGCCGCGTGCTGCTGCCGCTGCTGCACAGCCTGGGCGTACGCCGTCTCGACCGCGTGGTGGTGAGTCACGACGACAGCGATCACGCGGGCGGCGCAGCCACCCTTGCCCGCGCCCACCCCGAGGCCGATCTGCTCACCTCGGCCCCGCCAGACGCCGCCGCCGCCCGCTACGGCCTGCAACAGCGCCAGCCCTGCACCGCCGGTCAGCACTGGCGCTGGGACGGCGTGGACTTCCGCATCGTCAGCCCCCCGCCCGGCGACGCCCCCAGCAGCGACAACGCCCGCTCCTGCGTGCTGCATGTGGCCGCGCGCGGCGCCTCGGTGCTGCTCACCGGCGACGTCGATCAGCCGCAGGAGCGCGCCCTGCAGCGCGCCGATCTGCTGCCCTATGCCGACGTGCTGCTGGCGCCGCATCACGGCAGCAAGACCTCGTCGAGCGAGGCCCTGCTCGACACGGTGATGCCGCGCGCCGCCGTGGTGCAGGCGGGCTACCGCAATCCGCACGGCCACCCCCACCCCGCCGTGCTGGCGCGCTACGCCGAGCGCGGCATCGCCGTCTGGCGCACCGACCAGCAGGGCGCGCTGCGGTGGCGCGACAGCGCGCCCGACACCTTCATCGCCTGGCGCGATGCGAAACCGCATTACTGGAGCGCAAATGTGAAGCCTGCCGAGGTTTCTCGCTGAAGTTTCACACCACCCGACCTGTCTGGCCGGTATCTTGCCGAATCTGCCCTAGGCTCGCAGTCAATGGGCGCATGAAGTTTGACCGCAATCGGGGGAGGCCTGCCGCTGTCTCGGCGTCCCCTGCATGCCAAAATGCCGTATGGTCAGCCTGTTCCAATCTCAATCTCAAGGCGCGTTCGGTCCGGGTGAAGATTGCGCCGCGCTCGCCCGCGACCTGGCCTCCCCCGTCATCCCCGGCCACTGGGACGAATTGCGCGGCCGCGTCTCCGATGGCGGGACGGGTGCACCGCTGGCCCCGCTCTGGGACCAATTTTTTCGCCTGCTCGGCTCCGGCGGCTTCGACAGCCTGAGCGCCCGGCAGCAGCAGTTGCTGCAGCAGATTCACGACGACGGCGTGACCTACAACGTCCACGCCGACGCCGCGCAAGCCGTGCGCGCCTGGTCGGTCGATCTGTTCCCGCTGCTGGTCGACGCCGCCTCGTGGAAGCAGATTTCCACAGGTATCGCACAACGCGCCGCGCTGCTCAACACCATCCTCGCCGACATCTACACCGGCCCGCAGCGCACCCTCAGGGAAGGGCTGCTGCCACCGGCGCTGGTGCATGGGCATCCCGGCTATTTGCGCGCCCTGCACGGCCACGCACCGCCGGGCAATATCTGGCTGCACATCGCCGCCTTCGATCTGGCGCGCGGGCCCGACGGCGTGTGGCGCGTGGTCAATCAGCGGGTGCAGGCGCCCTCGGGCCTGGGCTATTTGCTGGAAAACCGCCTCCTCATCTCCCGCCTGTTCCCGGACGCGTTCAGCCACCTGAAAGTGCAGCGCCTGGCCGCCAGCTACCGGCTGCTGATGGATATGCTGCTGCGGCTCTCGCCCGGCGGCGTGGGCAGCCGCGTGGTGTTGCTCACCCCCGGCCCGTATAGCGAAACCTATTTCGAGCAGGTCTATCTGGCGCGTTACCTGGGCATCACCCTGGCCGAAGGCAGCGACCTCACGGTGCGCGAAGACCGGCTCTACCTCAAAACCCTGCGCGGCCTGGAGCCGGTGCATTTGGTGCTGCGCCATCTCGACGACAGCTTCTGCGACCCGCTCGAACTGCGTCCCGATTCCATGCTGGGCGTGGCCGGGCTGCTGCAGGCGGTGCGTGCGGGCAACGTGCTCGTGGCCAACGCGCTCGGTGCCGGTTTTCTGGAGTCGCCCGCGGTGGAGGGTTTTCTGCCCAAGCTGTGCGAAACCCTGTTGGGTGAGCCGCTCCAGCTGCCCTCGCTGCCCACCTGGTGGTGCGGCGAGCCCGGCGTGTGCGACGCGCCGATGGACGATCTGCGCGCCTGGGTGATCAAACCGGTGCACCCGGATTGCGGCTTCGAGCCCACGGTGATGGCCAGCCTCGATTACGGCCAACTGCCCGCCTGGCGCGAACGGGTGCAGTCCAACCCGGCACTGGTCACCCTGCAGCAATATCAACCCCTGCCGCATGTGCCGGTGTGGAGCAATGAGCGGCTGGCCGCCCGCGCCGCGATGCTGCGGGTCTACGCCATTTCCGACGGCCAGGGTGGCTGGCGGGTGCTGCCCGGCGGGCTGGTGCGCACCGCGCCGCGCGGGGGCAACACCGTGTCGATGCAGCGCGGCGGCAGCAGCCAGGACGCCTGGATCATCACCGGCGACGCGGTGGACAGCTCCACCCTGCTGCCCGAGCCGATGCGCCCGCAAGATCTGATCGACCATCACCGCGTGGTCACCAGCCGGGCGGCCGAAAACCTCTACTGGCTCGGTCGCTACTGCGAGCGCGCCGAATTCAGCGCCCGGCTGGCGCGCATCTCCCTGCGCGCGCTGTCGGGCGACGACGATCTGGGCCCGGCCGTCTGCGACATGCTCGACCAATGGTGCCGCAGCAACGGCCTGGTCGAAAAAGAAGCACCCGATCTTCGCGACAACCCGCAGGGCTTCGAGCACTGCGTGGTGCGCGGGCTCGTGCCGGGGCAGCACGCCGGCGGCATCGTGCAGAACCTGCAGGCCCTGGGCCACGCGGCCACTCAAGTGCGCGAACGCTTGGGCGGCGACCACCGGCAATGGATCGCCTCGGCCACCGCGCTGGAGCTTTTGCCCACGGCCTCGCGGCGGGAAGTATTGCAGTCGGCCCAGGCCTTGCGCGGGCTGGAGCAGCTCACCGAAGTGCTCAGCGCCATCACCGGCGCGCAAACCGACCGCATGACCCGCGACGACGGCTGGCGTCTGCTGAGCATCGGCCGCCACATCGAACGCCTCTTGCTGCTGGGTGAAGCGCTGGCCGTGGCCTTCCGCAGCGGCGCGGTGCACAGCGACAGCGGCTTCAACCTGCTGCTGGCACTGTTCGACAGCACCATCACCTACCGCGCGCTGTACCAGAAGCGGCTGGAAGTTCCGCCCCTGCTCGACCTGCTCATGCTCGACCGCGAAAACCCCCGCGCCCTGGGCTGGGTAGCGCAGACCCTGCGCGCCCGCATGGCCAGACTGCCCGGCGAGGCCGCCGACAAAGAAGCCCTGATCGCCCTCGCGCCCGATCCCGATGACTGGCATCTGCCCGAACTCTGCACTCACACCCAAGAATTGCATTACACGTGGCTGGATCTCGCCCTGACGCAGAGCATGGATCTCGCCTGGCGCCTGTCGGACGAGATCAGCCGCCGCTATTTCGCCCACGCCAGCCTGCCTGACCGCACGCTGGGCGGGTATTGAAAGCCGCACGCATGACTCAAGTCGCTTCTACCGCGCAGGCTGACGCCGTGCTCTACCGCGTGGTACACGAAACCGCCTACGCCTACGCCACCCCGGTCGAACTCGCCCACCATCTGGCGCATCTCTGCCCGCTCGATCATGCCGCGCAGAAACGCATCGACTACGTCTGCGACATTCACCCCGAGCCCGAACATCGGCACAGCGATGTCGATGTGTTCGGCAACCAGCGTGAGTTCTTCGCCTACTACAGCCCGCACGACACGCTGACCGTGCGTGCCGTCAGCCTGGTGCAAGTGCGCGCGCCCGAGGCGCCCGACTGGGACGCCAGCCCGCCGTGGGAACAGGTGCGCGAACAACTGCTCTACCGCGTCGGCAAGCCCTATGTCGCCGAGGCCGAGTTCACCTTCGGCACCCATTTCGCCCCCCTGTTTGCCGCCGCAGCCGCCTACGCCGCCCCCAGCTTTGCGCCCGAGCAACCGTTGCTCGGCGGCGCCCTCGACCTGATGCAGCGCATCCACGCCGACTTCACCTACAACCCCGAGAGCACCGAAGTGCAGACCCGCGCCCCGCAGGCGCTCGAACTGCGCGCCGGCGTCTGCCAAGACTATGCGCACGTCATGATTTCCGCCCTGCGCAGCCTCGGGCTGGCCGCGCGCTACGTCAGCGGCTACCTGCGCTCGCATCCCAAGCCCGGCGAAGAACAACTCGTCGGCGCCGATGCCTCGCACGCCTGGGTGGCCGTGTGGTGCCCGGTCAACGGCTGGGTGGAGTTCGACCCCACCAACAACCGCCAGCCCGCGGCCGACTATGTGCGCATCGCCCTGGGCCGCGACTTCGCCGACGTCTCTCCCCTGCGTGGCGTCATCCGCGGCGGCGGCGATCACACCCTTAAAGTCGGGGTGCGCGTCAGCCCGGCAGACCCGCGCTGACCCTGCCCCGCCTTATGCGCGCAGCCGATTGAGCGACTGCAGCTCGTAGATCAACCTCGTGCGCACGCCATTGATCGACAGCGTGTCCTCGATGCCCTTGACCGCGCGCCCAGCGGCCGGCGCGTACCAGTAGTGCGTCATCACCGTGGCCTGCGCGGCGGTGTAGTGCCCTTGCAGGCGAATGGCGTGAAAAGTGCCTGCGGGCACGGTGATGGTCTGTTCGGCCTCCACACTCACACTCACGCCCAGCCGGGTGTGCAGTTCCCAATCGGGCTGGCTCTGGGTGATGGTGTCTTTCCAGTTCTTGCCCACGCTCAGCGGAAAGTCGAACTGCGGAAACGCCGGGCTGTACTGAATCGCCTCGCCCGGCACGATTTCGCGTGAGAGCAGGTCGAACTGCTTGGAATAGATGTTTTTCAGCACCGGCGCGTCGGCCTTATTGGTGCGCTGCACGTCGACATGCACCTCGCCATTCGGCCCGATCTGCGTGACGTGATTGGCCAGCACCAGACCGGCGTCACCACGCTCGATTTCTTCCTGCGTGCGGGTGACGAACACCCAGCGGTCTCCAACGCGAATATCGGGCAACTGCATCTCATGTCTCCTCTAGGGCTCGAACGGTGCCACGATTTTGCCCGCACGCCCGGCAAGACGCTGCGCGCGGCGCAATGCCCGTCAAGGCATAGGTGAATCAGTCCGCGTCGGCATAGAACCCGGCACGGCGGCGCGCGCGCGGGGCTTCGTCTTTCACCGCCGATTGAATGGCGGCGATGTGCTCGGGCGTGGTGCCACAGCAGCCGCCGACGATATTCACCAGCCCCTCGGCGGCAAACTCGTGCAGCAGCCGCGAGGTCACTTCGGGCGTTTCATCGAAGCCGGTGTCGCTCATCGGGTTGGGCAGACCGGCATTGGGGTAGCAGGAGATGAAGGTGTCGGGCGCGGCCTTGGCGAGTTCCTGCAGATAGGGCCGCATAAGGGCGGCGCCCAGTGCGCAATTCAGCCCTATGGCCAGCGGCTGGGCGTGGCGCACGCTGGCCCAGAACGCGGTCACGGTCTGGCCGGACAGCACGCGCCCGGAGGCGTCGGTCACGGTGCCGCTGATGATGATGGGCAGGCGCTCGCCGGTCTCCTCGAACACTTCGTCGACGGCGAACAGCGCCGCCTTGGCGTTGAGGGTGTCGAAAATGGTTTCCACCAAAATGACGTCGGCGCCGCCGCGCATCAGGGCGCGGGTCTGCTGGGCATAGGCGGCACGCAGGGTCTCGAAATCGACATTGCGCGCACCGGGATCGTTGACGTCCGGGCTGATGCTCGCCGTCTTGGGCGTGGGGCCGAGCGCACCAGCGACGAAGCGCGGCTTGTCCGGCGTGCTGAACTTGTCGCAGGCTGCGCGCGCCAGCCGGGCCGAGGCTTCGTTCATCTCGTCCACCAGTTCGGCCATGCCGTAATCGTCCTGCGCCACCGTGGTCGCACCAAACGTATTGGTCTCGACCAGATCGGCGCCCGCCGCCAGATAGCCCTCGTGAATGTCGCGGATGATCTGCGGCTGCGTCAGGCTGAGCAGTTCGTTATTGCCCTTCACATCGCGCGGCCAGTCTTTGAAGCGCTCGCCACGATACTGCGCTTCGCTGAGTTTGAAGCGCTGAATCATGGTGCCCATGGCGCCATCGAGGATGACGATGCGTTGCTTGAGCAGAGCAGGCAGTTGGGCGGCGCGGGTGTAGGGCTTGGGGGCGGGTGGGTGGACGGTCTGCATCCTTGCATGGTAAAGGCTTGCAGGGTGGGTGCCTGTGGCCTGATCTGCGCGGTGCGAAGCCTGCCTGCCTGACGGCGCTGCTGCGGGTGCTGCTGCGCCGAATCAGATTTCAGCCGCAATGTATTGCGCAAACGCAAAATCGTCAGCGACGGTGCTTGTTTGCGTAAGATGCAAAGTAGACACTCCACCGCCATGCGCTTTATGCCGCGTCTGTTTTCCACTCTGCGCCGCGCCTCCCGTCTGATCTGGGTGGTGCTCGCGGCGCTCATGCTGCAGCCGCTGGTGTTCGCGCAGCAGCCGGCCGCCGTTTGGATCTCGCTGCCGTATTGCGCGAGCGCAGCCGCCGACCACGATGCGTCGGCGCGCAGCGCACAGCCCGCGCGCCACAGCCCGTCGCAGCCGCACGCGCACAGCCTGCTGGTCCTGCTCAACCCGGCAGCGGCGGTCACGGCGTCCGCCCAGGCTGCGTTGCCCGCGCCCGACACATCGGCCCTGCCCAGCAAAGCAGGTGTGGTCGCACAATGCCCTGCCTACCGTGCCGCGCCGCATGCGGCAGCGCAGCCACACTCCCCGCAACAGCCCCGCGCTCCACCCCGGTTCTCCTGACCCGCTTTCCAAGTCGCGCCGCGCGTTTCGCCACACGCGGCGCTCGGCATGCACGCCCGCCCCTGCGGGCCTACAGGAGTCTTTGATGCTTTGCGTACATTCCCCACGGGCAAGACGCTTGCCTGCCCCCCAGTCGCGCGCCCTGCGCGCTGCCAGCCTGGCCTGCAGCGCCATGGCGCTGGCTTTTCCCTTGTCTGCGCACGCCTGCGCCACCTGCGGCTGCAGTCTGAGTACCGATGCCGCCATGGGTTATTCCGCCGCCTCGGGTTGGCGGGTCAATCTGCAGACCGACTACATCAACCAGAGCCAGCTCCGCACGGGTACGCACAGCGTGTCGGCGGCGAGCGTGGCCGCGCTCAACCCCGCCGCAGGGCAGGAAGTCGAGCATGACACCATCAACCGCTACACCACCCTGGGGCTGACGTACAGCCCGAATGCCGACTGGTCGGTCAACCTGCAGATTCCCTACATCGACCGCAGTCACAGCACCTATGGCGCGGCCACGCCGGATCAGCTCACGGCAGACAACCTCAGCGGCGCCACGCTGCGCGGCCTGGGCGACGTCAAGCTCATCGGCAGCTATCAGGGCCTGCTGCCCACGCACAACGTCGGGCTGCAGCTCGGCCTGAAGTTGCCCACAGGCCGCTACGGCGGGCCGAACGCCGACGGCACGGGCACGGTGGGGCGCAACCCGGTTGCTTTTTCCAGCGGGCCGAGTGCCGGGCAACTGGTGGACACCAGTCTGCAGCCCGGCACGGGCAGCACCGATCTGATCGTCGGCGCCTACGCCTATCAGGCCATCAGCCAGGACTTCGACGCCTTCGTCAGCGGCCAATTTCAGGCGGCGGTGGCGCACAAGCTCGACACCCCAGGCGAGGACTACCGGCCGGGCAACCTCGCCAGCCTGAGCTTTGGCCTGCGCGATGAGGCGCGCCCCGATTTTGTGCCGCAAGTGCAGGTGAATATCACGCACAAAAGCCACGACCAGGGCGCGCTGGCCGACACCGCGGATACTGCGGGCACTGTGGCCTACCTCAGCCCCGGCCTATCGGCGACACTGGTCAAGGGCTGGCAAGCCTACGGCTTTGTGCAACTGCCGGTATATAGCCGCCTCGACGGCTATCAGCTCTTCCCGCACTGGACGGCCAGCCTGGGAATCAGTACCGCGTTTTAATTCTTTGCTTATCTCTGCTTTCTTTCACTCGCAAACGGAGTTCACCATGCGTTCAAACGCTTTTTTCTCTCGCACCGCCCGGCGCGGCCTGGCCGCGGGCGCGCTCAGCCTGGGGCTGCTCGGCTCGGCCTTCGCCGCGGGCATCCAAGTGACCGATGCCTGGATCCGCTGGCTTCCGGCCAACCTGCCCGCAGGCGGCTATGCCAAGGTCACCAACGATACCGACAAGGAGATCAAGCTCGTCGGCGCCTCCAGCCCGAAATACGGCATGGTCATGCTGCACCAGACGGTCAACAAGAACGGCATGTCGAATATGGTGCACGTCGATGCCATCGCCATCGCCCCGCACAAAAGCATGGCGTTCACCCCGGGCGACTATCACATCATGCTGATGCAGCCAAAGCCGGGGATCGAGCCGGGGCAGAAGGTGCCGGTCACGCTCAAGTTCTCGGATGGCCAGACGGTCACCGCCGAATTCGAGGTGCGCAAGCCCACCGCCTCGGGCCCGGGGGACATGAAGGGCATGGACATGGATCACATGCACGGCATGCAGCACTGAGCCGTCAGACGATGACCGCATGGTCCCGGCGTGCCCTGCTGCAACGCGGCGCATACCTTGGCCTGAGCCTGCTCGGCATGGGTTCGCGGACGGCCCGGGCGGCTGGCCTGCACGTCGGCCAGCCCGCACCGGTCGCGGTGCTGCAGACCCTGGACGGGCAGACGATCTCTACCGCGGCTCTGCGCGGCGAGGTCGTCATCCTCACTTTCTGGGCGACCTGGTGCGACCCCTGCCGAGCAGAGCTGCCCGTGCTGTCGCGCTATGCCGCAGACCACGCCGCGCAGGGCTTGCGGGTGCTGGGCTTCTGCCTGGACGGGCCCGATCGGCTGGCGCAGGTGCGCGCCGTCGCCGCCACACTGTCCTTCCCCGTCGGGCTGCTGCCCAGCCCGTGGGTGCCCGGCTACGGCCGCATCTGGCGGATTCCCGTGAGCTTTGTCATCGACCGCGACGGCCGTCTGGCCGATAACGGCTGGAACGATCCGCACCCGGCATGGACGCAAGAGCGGCTGCAGCAAGTCGTCGGCCCGCTGCTGGTTTGAGTGCCCCTAGATTTGCCGCGCGGGGACAGCCTGGCTCAGATCTCGACCTGCGTGCCCAGCTCCACCACACGGTTGGGCGGAATGCGGAAGTAGTCCGACGCATCCTGCGCGTTGCGGCTCATCCATGAGAACAGCACTTCGCGCCACAACGCCATGCCGGGCAGCTTGGACGGGATGATGGTCTGCCGCGCGAGGAAGAAGGAGGTTTCCATCAACTGGAATTCCAGGCCGTAGAGCCGTTCGCATTCCTTGAGCAGGCGCTGAATATCGGGCTCGTCCTGGAAGCCCAGCTCGACGTGCAGCAGGTAGATGCCCTCGTCCATTGGTGTGAGCTTGAGCCCCTGCTCGGCGCTCACATGCGGCACATCCATGGTCTGCGCCGAAAGAAAAATCACCCGCTCGTGCAGCACCTTGTTGTGTTTGAGGTTGTGCAGCAGCGCGTGCGGCACGGTGGTCGCACTGGGGGTGAGGTAGATGGCCGTGCCCTCGACCCGGGTGGGTGGATAGGTGGACAGGCTGGCGACGAAATCTTGCAGGTTCAGCGCATGCTCTTCGAGCTGGCGACGCAGCAGACTGCGGCCGCGCTTCCAGGTGGCCAGCAGGGTGTAGACCACGGCGCCGAACAGCAGTGGGAACCAGCCGCCGTGATCGATCTTCAGCGCGTTGGACGACAGAAAGGCCAGATCGATCAGCGCGAACAGCCCGAACACCGCATTCGCCCGCAGGGCGCTCCAACCCCAGCGGTGCTGCGCGATCATCCAGCAGAACGCGGTGGTGACGATCATGGTGATGTTCACCGCGATGCCGTAGGCCGCCGCGAGGTTTTCCGCCGTTTTGAAACTCAGCACCAGCAGGATGACAAAGACGAGCAGCAGCCAGTTGATGAACGGCACATAAATCTGGCCCTGGTTGCCCTCGTTGGTGAACACCACCCGCATGCGCGGCAGATAGCCCAGCTTGATCGCCTGCGTGGTCATGGAAAATGCGCCCGAGATCACCGACTGCGCCGCGATGACGGTGGCGGCTGTAGCCAACCCCAGCAGGGGCCACAGCGCCCAGGACGGCGCCAGATAGAAAAACGGATTCTTCGTCGCCTCGGGATGGGCCAGCACCAGCGCGCCCTGGCCGAGGTAATTGAGCACTAGACCGGGCATCACCACGCACACCCAGGCAATCTTGATCGGCAGGGGGCCGAAATGTCCCATGTCGGCGTACAGCGCCTCGGCGCCGGTGAGCACCAGAAACACCGCGCCGAGCAAAATGAGCGCCACGCCGGGCTCGCGCACGAACATATGGGCGCCGTAATACGGATTGAGCGCCAGCAAGATCGAAGGGTTTTGCACCACTTGCGCCAAACCGAGCAGACCGATGGCAGCGAACCACACCAGCATCACCGGGCCGAAGTAGCGGCCGACCAGCGCCGTGCCGTGCTTTTGCACCACGAACAATCCCACCAGGATGCCAGTGGTGATGGGCACGATCCAGTCGTTGAAAACCGGGGTGGCCACGCCCAGGCCCTCCATCGCCGAGAGCACGGTGATCGCGGGGGTAATGATGCTGTCGCCGTAAAACATCGCCGCACCCACCAAGCCCAGCGTCGTGACCACGGCGCGTCGGCGCGAATCTTTGGGAAAACGACGCATCACCAGGGCCAGTAGGGCGAGGATGCCCCCCTCGCCGTCGTTGTCCAGGCGCATCACGAACGACACGTACTTCACCATCACGATGAGCATCAGCGCCCAGAAGATCAGCGAGATGACGCCGAAGATATTGTCCGGGCTGTACGGCATACCGTGACCGGGGCTGAACGCGGTTTGAAAGGCATACAACGGACTGGTGCCGATGTCGCCGAACACCACACCCAAAGCGCTGATACTCAGCGTGACCAAGCCAGTTTTTTGCGCGGATCGCGGCGCGTTCGTCGGATGTGTTTGCGTCTGCATGAAAAGTCGCGGGCCATGTCGCTAAGCCAAAAACCCCCGCAGGATAGTCCATTGCTTTGCAGGGCGCCGTCTTGCGCCGCAGACTGTTGGTTTTGCGCCGCAGCAAACGCACCGCTGCCTCGCCAACCGTTGCGTCAGATCAAAACCTTCCTGCTGGCTTTGCGCAAACATTCAATCATTATGATGAATCAATCTCTCGACTTCCAGCCCGAGCTGCTCCAGCGTTTCGACATCTCCGGCCCGCGTTACACCTCCTACCCCACCGCCGACCGCATGCACTCCGGTTTCGGCGCGCGCGACTACGCCGAGGAATTGCGACGCCGCGCCCAGCGTCCCGGCGAGCCGGTGTCGCTGTATTTCCACGTGCCGTTCTGCGAGACCCTGTGCTACTACTGCGGCTGCAACAAGATTCCCACCAAGAATCACGGCCGCTCCGCGCCCTATCTCGACAGCGTAGAACAGGAGTTGAGGCTGATTGCCGGCCTCTTGCAGGCCCGTCTGCCCGTCACCCAACTGCACTGGGGCGGCGGCACGCCCACCTTCCTGAATGACGAGGAAGCCGCGCGGCTGATGACCATGACGCGCGAACATTTCGACCTGCAGCCCGGCGGTGAATTCTCCATCGAGATCGACCCGCGCAAGGTGAATGAGGCGCGCGTGGCGCATCTCGCCCAACTCGGCTTCAACCGCATGAGCGTGGGCGTGCAGGATTTCGCGCCGGAGGTACAGCAGGCGGTCAATCGCATCCAGAGCGTGGAAGAAACCCAGCTGGTGATCGACGCCGCCCGCGCCAACGGTTTTGGCTCCATCAGCCTCGACCTGATCTACGGCCTGCCCTTGCAGAACCTCGATTCGTTCGCCCGCACCCTCGATCAGGTGATCGAGATCTCGCCCGACCGGCTCTCGCTCTACAGCTACGCGCATCTGCCGCACATTTTCAAGCCGCAGCGCCGCATCAACGCCGAAGACCTGCCCACGGCCGAGGTCAAGCTCGGCCTGCTGGGTCTGGCCATCCGTCGGCTGGAAGAGGCGGGTTATATCTACATCGGCATGGATCACTTCGCCAAGCCGGGCGACGAGCTCGCCCGCGCCCAGCGCGAGGGCAAGCTGCACCGCAATTTCCAGGGCTACTCCACGCAGGCCGAACTCGATCTGCTGGCCTTTGGCGTATCCAGCATTTCCAACGTCGGCAACTGCTACGCGCAGAACGCCAAGACCATCGACGAATACACCGAGATGCTGGCTTTCGGCAAGCTGCCCACGGCGCGCGGGGTGCATCTCACCCCCGAAGACCACCTGCGTCGCACCGCCATTCAGCGGCTGATGTGCGATTTCCAGCTCGATCTGGCCGCACTGGCCGACGAATTCAAAGTGGACGCCGCCGCCACCTTTGCCCTCGACCTGCAGCGCCTCAAGCCGCTGGAAGATGCCGGGTTGGTCGTGCGCGAAGGCCCGCAAGGTCTGCGCGTCCAGGTCACGCCGCAAGGCCGCCTGCTGGTGCGCATCGTCGCCATGCAGTTCGATGGCTATTTGCATCAGCCCCGCGAGCAATTGTTGCAGCCCCGCTATTCGCGGGTGATCTAAACCCTGGCCTTCACGCGGCGACGAGGTGAGTGCGCGGGCACCGATAATGGAGCCCGCGCACTTTCAAGGAAACGCCGGGCCGCCCCAAGTTTCCTTGACCCCCGCGGGGGGCAGGTCGGCGAGCCGACCCTGGGGGCACTCACAACTCCAAGTTCATGAATCTGGTCAAGCCCTTGATCGCCCTGCTGGCGATCGTCAATCCGCTGGGCATCATTCCCTTCTTCATTCTGTTCACCGAGAGCTTTTCTCGGGAGCAGAAGAAGCGGACCATCCTCGTCGCTTCGATCTCGGCGTTTCTGGTCATCGCCGTCAGCACGCTGATCGGTGCTGACCTGCTGCATTTTTTCGGCATTTCCATCGCGTCGTTTCAGGTCGGCGGCGGCATGCTGTTGCTCATCAGCGCCATCAGCATGCTCAACGCCAAAACCGGCGCCACCAAATCGACCAGTGACGAGGTGGAAGAAGCCGCCGACCGGGCCAGCGTGGCCGTGGTGCCGCTCACCATCCCCCTGCTCACAGGCCCGGCCACCATCAGTACGGTGATCATTTATGCCAGCAACACGCACCACTGGTGGCAGCACGCGGTGCTGATCGGCTACGGTGTGATCATTGCCGGGGCCGCGGCGCTGTGCTTCATGGCGGCCGAACCGATTGCGCGGTTTCTGGGCAAGACCGGCATCAATGTGATGACCCGCTTGATGGGTCTGATCCTCTCGGCGCTCGCGGTGGAAATGATGAGCGACGGCCTGATCAAGCTGTTTCCGGGCCTGGGACGCTAACCTGCAAACCCCAACTATCAGGGTTCGCCCCTAGTGCGCGCGGCAGCCAAAATTCGAACAATGTTTTGCATTGCGATTGGGCTCGCCCAACGCGCCCCAACAAGAGGGATCGAGGAGACAAACGACCTGCAACCCAGGTTGTTTCACGACAACAGCGCTGCACAAGATGGCAGCGCAAGCAGTACCCCGAAGCACCGTGAACACTCGTTCCGGTGCTTTTTTACGCCCCGCTCCTCACGCCCGCTCCCAATATGGAACTGATCCTGCTCGGCATTGCCGCACTCTTTGCCGGGTTTGTCGATGCCATTGTCGGCGGCGGTGGTCTGGTACTCGTACCCGCCCTGTTTGCCGCGTTTCCCAACGCGGCTCCTGCCACGCTGTTTGGCACCAACAAAGGCGGCGCCATCTGGGGGACCTCGGCGTCAATGTGGTCGTATGTGCGCCGGGTTCAGCCCCCTTGGTCCACTGTGGCGCCCGCCACCCTTGCAGCGTTTGTCGGCGCGCTTGGCGGCGCCTGGTTCATCACACAAGTCAAGTCGACTGATTTTCGGCAGGCTCTGCCCTTCATTCTGCTGGCCGTATTGCTCTACACCCTCAAGCGTAAGGATTTGGGACATCACCATGCCCCGCACCTGAGCGGCGGCGCCGAGCGGGCTCTGGCGGTTGGCGGCGGCCTGCTGATCGGTTTTTACGATGGATTTTTCGGGCCGGGCACGGGCAATTTCTTGATTTTCCTGTTTGTCCGTGGCTTCGGCTTTGATTTTCTCCATGCCTCGGCCAGCGCCAAAGTCGTCAACGTGGCCTGCAATCTTGCGGCCCTGCTGGTGTTCGCCAGTAAAGGCCACGTCATGTGGCAGTATGCCGCGCTCATCGCGGTGTGCAATATTGCGGGTAGCCTGCTGGGCACCCGGCTCGCCTTGCGCCGGGGCACGCACTTCGTGCGCGGCGTCTTTCTGCTGGTCGTCGCGGCGCTCATTCTCAAGACCGCGCACGACGCGTTTTTTTGAACAAACATAAAAAAAAGCGCCGCCTGTTGCCAGGGGGCGCCTCATCTGAAACACGGTGTTGAAGCACGGCACATGGCCGCCTGCCTTATTTTTTCATCGGGCAGGTGTTCATGCCGATGATGGAGTACAGCGGGCAGAATTTGAACAGGCCCGTGACCAACGGCACAATGCCGATCCAACCCCAGACGCCGATGGTGCCCATCAGGCTCAGGGCGATCAGAACGATGCCCACAATAATGCGCAGAATGCGATCGATACCGCCGACGTTGAATTTCATGGTCCACTCCTTGAAAAAAGAATATCGCAATTTGACACCGATTCGTGCGGACGCACAGTGACCTCGGTCACACGCGTTTTACCCCGACAGCTCCCCGGCGGCCACTTGGCGCAGCACGGCGGGCTGCAGAATGTCGATCTTCTCGCGCGACAGCCCCACCCACCCGGCGGCTTCGAAGCGCTTGAGCAGGCGCGTGACGATTTCCCGCGCTGTGCCCAGCCGGTCAGCCAGTTGCTGATGGGTGCTCTGCAGACGCGGCCCTTGGCCCAGCAGGGCTTGCGCCAGACGTTGATCCAGGCGATGAAAGGCCAGCGCATCGATCAAGGCAGTCAGGTCGGCCATGCGCGCAGCAAACTGGCCGAGAACGAACCGGCGAAAGGCCGGAGCGCATTGCAGCCAATGTTCGAACAATTCAGGACGGATCATCCACAGCGCCCCCTCGGTCTGCATTTCCGCAAAGGCCGTGAGCACCTCACCCGAAAACAGGCTGGCCGACGACACCAGGCAGATTTCACCCGGCGTCAGGCGATACATCTCCAACTGCCGCCCGGAGGGCGCCATGCGAAACACGCGTGCCTCGCCAGACAACACCAGCGGGAACCCGCCGCAGTTCGCGCCGGGCGCGAAAAGCTGCGTTCCGCGCGGCACCTGCATCACGGTTGCCCCACCAGCCCATTCCGCCTCCAGCTCAGCGGTGGGCACAGAGGTCATCGAGGGATAAAGCTCTTGCAGTTCGCGCAGGGTTTGCATGGAATTGAGTCGAAAGATCAAAATAATGCGGTTCGTGGATATGTTTCACGTGAAACAAAGCCCGACCAAGCTGCCGCACCGGGTAAACCCGCATAAAATGATCTGTTGAGGAGACACACAGTGGATTATCCGCGTAACTTTGATGTCGTTGTCATCGGGGGTGGGCATGCCGGCACCGAGGCGGCTCTGGCCGCTGCGCGCATGGGCTGCGCCACCTTGTTGCTGACGCACAATATCGAAACCTTGGGCCAGATGTCGTGCAATCCGTCGATAGGCGGAATCGGCAAAGGACACCTCGTCAAAGAGGTGGACGCGCTGGGCGGCGCGATGGCCGAGGCGACTGACGAAGCGGGCATCCAGTTCCGCATTCTCAACGCCAGCAAAGGCCCCGCGGTGCGCGCCACCCGGGCGCAGGCCGACCGCCAGCTCTACAAGCGTGCCATACGCGGACGGCTGGAAGATCAGCCCAATCTGTGGCTGTTCCAGCAGGCGGCCGATGATTTGCTGGTGGAATCGACCGGCCAAGGCGAGCGGGTTACAGCCGTGGTCACACAGACGGGCATCCGCTTTCGCACCCGCACCGTGGTGCTGACCGCTGGGACGTTTCTGGACGGGAAAATTCACATCGGACTCGACCAATACGCCGCCGGGCGCGCGGGCGATCCGCCCTCGCTGCGTTTGTCCGCCCGGCTGAAGGCGCTCGCGCTGCCGCAGGGGCGGCTCAAGACCGGCACGCCGGCGCGCATCGACGGCCGCACCATCGATTTTTCCAAGCTCATCGAGCAGCCGGGCGACCTCAACCCGATGCCGGTTTTCAGTTTTCTCGGCTCTGCCGATCAACACCCCGCACAGGTCGCTTGCTGGATCACCCATACCACCGAGCAGACGCACGACATCATTCGCGCCGGGCTCGATCGCAGCCCGATGTTCACCGGAGTGATCGAAGGCGTGGGCCCTCGCTATTGCCCGAGCATCGAAGACAAGATTCACCGCTTCGCCGACAAGTCCTCGCACCAGATTTTTCTCGAACCCGAGGGGCTGCAGACCAACGAGTTTTACCCCAATGGCATCTCGACCAGCCTGCCCTTCGATGTGCAGATTGCCATGGTGCACTCGATTCCGGGGCTGGAAAATGCCCATCTGCTGCGTCCCGGCTATGCCATCGAGTACGACTATTTCAACCCGATGGCGCTGAAAACCTCGCTGGAAACCAAGTCCATCGATGGACTGTTCTTCGCCGGGCAGATCAACGGCACCACCGGCTACGAGGAGGCCGCTGCGCAAGGGCTACTGGCGGGCATCAACGCCGCGTTGCAGGTACAGGGCCGTGATCCTTGGTGTCCGCGGCGCGATCAGGCCTATCTCGGCGTGCTGGTTGATGATCTGGTGACCAAAGGGGTGAGCGAGCCCTACCGCATGTTCACCAGCCGCGCCGAGTACCGGCTCAGTCTGCGCGAAGACAACGCCGATCTTCGCCTAACCGAGATCGGCCGCGAACTCGGCGTGGTGAACGACGCCCGCTGGGATGCGTTCTGCCGCAAACGTGACGCCATCGAGCGCGAGATTCAACGGCTGCGCACCACCTGGGTCACGCCGCAAAGCCTTCCGTCCGAACAGGCTGAAGCGCTGCTGGGCAAGTCCATCGAACGCGAATACAACCTTGCCGACTTGCTGCGTCGCCCCGAACTGCGCTACGACACCCTGACCGCGTTCCCGCACCCCGCTTTCGCCCCGGAATTCCCGCTGGGAGAGACCGAGCGCGAGCAGGTTGAGATCCACCTCAAATACGCCGGCTACATCGAACGCCAGCAAGACGAAGTCGAGCGCGCTGCGCAGCAGGAATCATTGCGCCTGCCGGCCGATCTCGACTACCGAGAAGTGTCGGGACTGTCGATCGAAGTGCAGCAAAAGCTCAATCAAGCCCGCCCCGAGACGCTTGGCCTGGCCTCGCGCCTGTCGGGCATGACCCCCGCGGCCGTATCCTTATTGTTGATTCATTTGCGCAAAGGCGTCCTTAAAAAAGCGCTCAAGCTGGAAAAGGATGCCCTCGCGTGAGTGCGATTACCCCCCGCACCGCTGGCGGTTTTTCCCTCGAAGGCTTTTTGCACCAAACCCTGTCCGCGCTCCAACTCGACTTTACCGCGCGCCAGCGCCAGCAATTGCTCGACTACACCGCCTTGCTGCAACGCTGGAACCGGGTGTTCAACCTCACCGCGGTACGTGATCTGGAAGGCATCGCTCGGCTGCATCTGGCCGATTGCCTGGCCGCCCTGCCCGCCCTGCAGCGCCTAGGCCCCCGGCGCCTGTTGGACGTAGGCTCGGGCGGCGGCCTGCCCGGCATCGTGTTTGCCATCGGCCTGCCCGACACGGAAGTTCATCTGATCGATGCGGTGCAAAAGAAATGCGCCTTTTTGCAGCAGACCTGCGGCAGTCTGCAACTCAGGCAGGTCAACGTCCATCATGCGCGCGTCGAGGCTCTGGCCGATGCACGCGGTTTTGATTGCATGACCAGCCGCGCCTTCAGCGATCTGCCCTTGCTCATTCAAAGCACCCGGCATCTGCTCGCCACCGGCGGCCAGTGGTGCGCCATGAAAGGCCAAGCGCCTCAAGATGAAATCATGGCATTGCCCGCGGATGTGGCCGCGCAGATAGAACCCTTGCAGGTGCCTGGGCTCGATGCCCAGCGTTGCCTGGTGTGGCTGCGGCTGACGTCTGCTGACCGCTGATTTCGCGGCCGAGCCATCGGCTCCGGCACAATACAGCCTCGGTTGGGCCAGAAGTCTGTTGGGCTCCTCACTCAGCACCGTTTCACGTGAAACATCGGTTTTCTGGAGAATCCGGCTTGGCGCAGATTTTTTGCATCGCAAACCAAAAGGGTGGCGTCGGCAAGACCACCACCAGTGTCAATCTGGCGGCCGCCCTGGCGAACATCGGCCAGCGCGTTTTGCTGGTCGATATGGACCCGCAGGGCAATGCCACCATGGGTTCCGGTGTGGACAAACACGCCCTTGAGGCCTCGGTTTACGAAGTTTTGATCGGGCAGGCCGAGCTTGCCCAGGCCCGGCAACGCAGCGCCAAAGCCGGGTATGACCTCATCGGCGCCAATCGCGAACTGGCCGGCGCCGAAGTCGAGCTGGTCAGCCTGCCGCAGCGAGAGCGCCGACTCAAGACCGCGCTTGCCACCGTCGATGCCGACTACGACTTTATCCTCATTGACAGCCCGCCCGCCCTGGGCCTGCTCACACTCAACGGCCTTTGCGCCGCGCACGGCGTCATCGTGCCGATGCAATGCGAGTACTTCGCACTCGAAGGGCTGTCCGATCTGGTCAACACCATCAAACAGGTGCACGCCAACCTCAACCGCGATCTGCGCATCATCGGCCTGCTACGGGTGATGTTCGACCCGCGCATCACCTTGCAGCAGCAGGTCAGCGAACAGATTAAAAACCACTTTGGCGACAAAGTGTTCAACACCGTCATTCCGCGCAACGTGCGCCTGGCCGAAGCGCCAAGTTACGGCTTGCCCGGCGTGGTGTTCGACCCAAGCAGCCGCGGCGCCAAAGCCTTCACCGAGTTTGCCCAGGAAATGGTTGACCGCCTGGCCGTGGCCGCATGACCCGCATTCTGCTGCTCCCCGGCTGGCAAGGCTCGAGCGACGGGCACTGGCAGCGTCGATGGGAAAGACTCTACGGTGACATCGTGGTGGAACAGGCCGACTGGGACTTTCCGCGCCGCGGCGACTGGATCGCACGGCTGGAAGACGTCATCCTCGCCCAGCCCGGCCCGGTCGCGCTCGTCGGCCATAGCCTGGGCTGCCACCTGATCGACGCCTGGTCGGTCAGCACGCGCCATGCCGACCGCGTCGTCTGCGCACTGCTGGTCGCGCCGCCCGATCCGCATAGCGATGAACTGCCCGCCGCCTTGCTCCCCTGGCGACACCCCTTGAGCCAAGCGCCGCTGCCCTTCCCCGCGACCCTCGCCGCCAGTACCGACGACCCCTATTGCCGCTGGCAGGCCGCACAACAGCTCGCCCAGCGCTGGAGGGCCCGCTGCGCCAGCCTCGGCGCCTACGGGCACGTCAATGCCGCGTCCGGCCTGGGCGATTGGCCCCAAGGCCGTCAACTGCTGGACGCGATGCTGACGCCCGCCCAGCACCCTACCGACCTTTTTTCTGCTTGATCACCCCGCTTGATCCGTCTCACGCTCATGGCAACCAAAAAACCCAAAGGACTCGGCCGCGGCCTCGACGTGCTGCTCGGCCCCTCCGTCGAACTCTCGGAAACCGACGCCGCCGCACTACGCGAACTGCGGCTGGACGATCTCGTGCCCGGCCGCTATCAGCCCCGTGCGCAGATGGACGAAGGCGCCCTCTACGAACTGGCGCAGAGCATCAAGGCGCAAGGCGTGATGCAGCCCGTACTCGTTCGCGCCCTGCCCGATGGCCGCTATGAAATCATCGCCGGCGAGCGCCGCACCCGCGCCGCCCGCCTTGCCGGGCTCGACAGCGTGCCCGCACTGGTGAAAGAGGCCGACGACCGCACCACCCTGGCCATGGCCCTGATCGAAAACCTCCAGCGCGAAGACCTCAATCCGCTGGAAGAAGCCCGCGGCATCGCCCGGTTGATCGAAGAGTTCGGCCACACCCACGAGCAGGCCGGGCAAGCCGTCGGCCGATCGCGCACCGCCACCAGCAATCTGCTGCGCCTGCTGCAACTGACCGAGGCCGTGCAGACCATGCTGCTGGCGGGCGATCTCGACATGGGTCACGCCCGCGCGCTGCTATCGCTCGACAAGGCGCAGCAGGTTCAGGCCGCACAGCAAATTCTGGCCAAACGCCTGAGCGTGCGCGAAGCCGAGCGACTCGTGGCTCGCGCCCAGCAAGCGCAGAACCCGGGCGCCACGCCCAAAAAAGCCAAAGCCGCCAAAGATCAAGACTGGAAGCGGCTGGAAGAAGAACTGTCGGAGCGCTTCACCGCCCCGGTTGAAATTCGCAGCAAGGCGGGCCGCAAAGGCCAGCACAGCGGAGAAATCGCGATTCGATTTTCCTCGCTCGACGAGCTCGACGGGCTGCTCGCGCTGCTGCGCGGCGGTGATAGCGCTCAACCGTAATTACTGCAACGCCGACGACGCCGTCGCAAAGCGGCAGGCCGAATGCGCATCGGCCCGCTCCACCTCGCAGCCCAGCGTCAGCCAGTACGCTGCCAGACGGCGGCAGACGATGCTGAGTTCGGCGCTGAGTTGAGGGTGTTGCTGCAAGGTCTGCAGATTACGGCCGATTTTCTGCATGACCGCCAGACTGGGCTTGTCCGCGTAAAACGTCATCAACGCGAGGGTTCCGGCCAACAGCGGCTCGGCGGAATCGACTCGGCTTTTCTGGGTATTCGGCATAAAAATCGCATGGCTGGCTAATGTGCTGGAGGACTAGTCCACACAAGGCTGGCGAGCAAAGCTGCGAGAAATCAACTACTTGGTCAAAATCAACTTGTCCTGCCGCGTTAAACGCAGTTGGTAAGTCTGCCCCTGATGGCGAATCTGCACCACAGAGCCTTGCCGGAAAAGCTCGCGCGAATGCAGGGTCAACCCCGCGTTCGCACCCGGCTCCAGCGCGGAGACTACGTTCGCCGCTCGCGGCAATGGCTTGCACAGCCCCGGGTTCATCGTGACCACTCCATCGCTGCCCACGTCAGCAGCAGCACCACCAACAGACTGAGCCCAAGTTCTGCATATCCCATGATCGATCTCCCAAGTCAGGTCGGCCCGGAATCAGACCCACCGAGGCGAGACGCTCTGCGCCATCGCCTTGGAGCTATCCTATTGCGAATAATTCTTATTTGTAGGAATGCCCTCATGATTCAGAGGGGAAAGCGAGGCAGAGGCTCAGTCGCAGTAGAGCTCGGTGCGATTACGCCCGCCCTGTTTGGCGCGATACAT
Organism: Thiomonas sp. UBA7699; assembly: GCF_002482605.1. Lineage (NCBI taxonomy): Bacteria > Pseudomonadati > Pseudomonadota > Betaproteobacteria > Burkholderiales > Thiomonas > Thiomonas sp. UBA7699. The sequence goes on from NZ_DLGH01000004.1 coordinate 21,455, forward strand.
CGCCTGATCGGCCATCGACAGCACCCGGTCGATGCTCTGCACCGGCGCATCGCATCCCGCGATGCCCAGACTCAGGCTCAAGCGCACCACTCCGGCCGAGGTCTGGAACGGGTGCGCCGCGACGAACTCGCGCACCCGTTCCGCCACCTCCAAGGCCTGCGACGCGCGCATGTGCGCGAGCAGAATGCAGAACTCCTCGCCGCCCATGCGAGCGAACACATCGCCCTCGCGCAAAAGCGACAGCACCACCTGGGCAAACTCCACCAGGATTTCGTCCCCCACCGGGTGGCCATAGCGGTCATTGATCTGCTTGAAATGGTCGAGATCGATCAGCATGATGCAAGGCCCTGGCTGCCCTGCGGGCCGCGTCCGCAGGGCGTGCTCGACCATGGCGAAAAATCCGCGCCGGTTCTGCAGCCCGGTCAAGGGATCGGTGTGGGCCAGCGCGCGCAATTGCTGTTCAAGGTGCTTCTGCGCTGAAATTTCCACCATCCCGGTGACAATGCAGTCCTCCCCGGCAAAGCGCAGCGCGCGCATGGACAAGAGCGCGTCCACACCCTGCCCTCCAACCGTCTTCAGCCGCACTTCAGCCTGACGCACCGTGCCCTCGGCTTGCAGACGCTCGAGCAACTGCAGGCGCTGCGCCGGATTTTCGTAAAAATCGGTCGTGAACACGTCGCCGTGCGAGAGATCATGCGGGTCGAACAGCACCTTCGCCGCCGCGTTGTAGCGCAACACCCGGGAATCCGCCACACGCACCAGCACCAGTGGCATCGGCGAGGCGTCGAACAGGTGTTCGAGGTTTTCCTCGCTTTGCTCGGCGCGCTGCCGCGCCTGCTGGGCCGCCTGCGCCTGCTGTTCGAGTCGGCGTCGGTCCAGCCAGGCCAGCCGCATGCCCCGGCTGTGCGAGACCGCAATCTGCCATCCTGCCACGTTGGCGAAGCCGAACAGCACCAGCGCGATATTGACATATTTGGCGTCAAAATGCAGCGAAGTCCAGACAACGAGCGCGAACAGTACGGTAAACACTCCGCCCACCCACATCGCCTCGCGTCGCATCACGGGCACATAGGCATAGCCGGCAAAGATCAGCGCCAGCGCGGTGATCGAGTGATAGTCCGCGCTGCCGCCATAGGCCAGCACCACCAGCAGGAACAGCACCATGATGCTCAGCTCGAAGCCGAGCAGCGCCGTCGCCACACGGCGCACATCCGGCACCTCCTTGGCCCGACCCACCCGCGCCAGCCACAGCCCCCAAGCCAGAACACCAAACCGCGCGACCAGCAAGCTCCAGTACACCGCCGTTGGACCAAGCACCGAAAGGTCGGTAAAGGTGGCGGAGAGAAAGGCCAAGGCGCCATAAAGCCCGATCTGCCGCACACGGTGGCCGATCACACCCCATTCCGCGCGGATGAAAACCTCGTCCTGCTGACGGTCAGAGAAAAGCCCATCCCCCCGATGTGCCAGGAAGGATCCGCTTCACCGGGGGGCGCAACCGCATGCAAAGAGTCGGACATGGACAAATTGGCACATCAACAAAACACGCATCGTATTGCCCAGACTACGCTTCGTAAAACTCGCCCTCCAAACGGAAGCGAAATAGTTCACAAAACCGGCCCGAGTTGAAGTCAGCCGTCATCAAGCCCCTCCTAAGATGCCGCAAACAGCAGAAAATTCGTCTCTGCCGCACCCGACTTCCTCTTTCTGCATGTCAACCACGCTCTTGAGCCATCTCCCAGACGCCGACGCCACGCCCCGAGCCTGTGACGAGCGCTGGCCCTTGAGCCAAACCCAACAAGACATTCTGCTGCGCCAGGAGTTGCTCGGCAGCGCCATCTACAACATCGGCCTGACCGTGAGCATCGACGGCGCGCTCGATGTGCTCGTGTTGCAGCGCGCCATTCAGGAAGTCGCCGCCGCCGAACCCATGCTGCGCGCCCGCGTGGTCGAGAGAACAGAAGGCCCGCGGTGGCAGATCGCCTGGGCGCAGTCCTGGCGATTGCCCTACACCGACTTTTTCAGCGAGACCCACAACCCCGACCGCGCCGCCCAACTCGCCGCGCAAGCCATCGAGGCAATCAAAACCGAACCTACACCCCCGCAAGGCCCCCTCCTCTGGAAATCCGCCCTGTACCGCACCGCCGCGCAGCGCTACGCCTGGCTGCTGTGCTTCAACCACCTTCTGCTCGATGGCTATGGCGTCATGCGGGTCGGTCAGCGCATCGCTCAACGCTACAACGAGCTGCTGGACAATCCTCTGAGCGCCCCGCCGCAGCCCGGGCCCGACTACGCACGGTTCCTCGAAAGAGAACAGGCCTACCTGCAGTCCGCCCGCTTCGAGCGAGACCACACCTTCTGGCAAAACCGCATCGCAAGCGCCCAAACGTTGGCCGCGGTTTCGGCCCCCGACCTGCAAACGCCACCCGAACCGCTGGTGCATCAGTGGCGCGTTAGCCCATCGACCTGGGCGCACTATCTGCAACAGGCGGCCGAACAGGGCCTGACCCCGGCGCAGGGCGTCCACTTCTTTCTGGCAACGTACATCGCGCGCGTGACCGGACAGGCCGATGTGCTCATCGGCATGCCGCTGCACAACCGCAAGGACGCCCTCGACAAACAGACCGTCGGTCTGTTTGCCAACACCCTGCCCCTGCGACTCAACACCGCCGAAGGCGACCGCCTGCCCAGCCTCATGCGCGCGCTGGCCGAAGACACCCGGCAGATCCTGCGCCATCAGCAATATCCGCTCGACCGCGCCCTGGCGCGACAGCCGCCCCGGCAGGGCATCGCCGGCATGCACTTCGACCTGATGGTGTCGTTCGAAGACTTCGATCCGCACGCCACGCTGGGAAACGCCCGCCTGTCTTTCGCCCCCTTCAGCGGGCAACCCGGGTTTGCGCCGATCGCCGCCTATGTGCGCCAATACGGCGACTCCGAAAATCGGCCCATCGATCTGGTGATCGACCCCCGCGCTCCTGCCGCGCTGCGGCATACCGAATTTCTCAGCGCCCGTCTCGATCAGCACCTGGCCGAACTCATCGCCCATCCGCAAGCCCGTCTGCGCGATCTCGACCTGCTGTGCGCCCAAGAGCGCGCCGCACTGGCCGCGCTGAACCACACCGCCCAGGCCCGCCCGGCGCCGCAGTGCATGCACCTGCTCGTCGCCGAACAGGCGCGCGCCACGCCGCAGGCCGCCGCGGTGCGCTTCGGCGACACCCAGCTGAGCTACGCCGAGCTGGAGCAGGCGGCCAACCGCCTGGCGCACACCCTGCGCGGTCTGGGGGTGCAACGCGACGTGCTCGTTCCCGTCATCATGGAACGCCGCGTGGAACTCGTCGTAGCCCTGCTCGCCGTGCTCAAGGCCGGCGGCGCCTACGTTCCGCTGGACGCGGACCTGCCTCCCGAACGCCTGCAGCGCATCCTGCTCGACACCCAGGCCCGGGTCGTGCTCGCGCAGCGGTCGCTGCACGCTGCCGTGCGAGCAGCCGCGGCTTCGGAGACGCCACAGCTTCTCGATGCCGATCTGACGCCGCCCTACGGCGACGTTGACGCCCCTGTCACCGACAGCACGCCCGACGATCTCGCCCTGGTCATCTTCACCTCGGGCTCCACCGGGCAACCCAAGGGCGTGATGATCCCGCACCGCGCCCTGTGCAATCACAAGCTGTGGAACGCCCGCGTGCTCCAGTTCGGCCCGCACGACCGGCTGCTGCAAAAATCCTCGCTGAGTTTCGACGCGTCGATCTCCGAATTTTTCATGCCCCTGATCTGCGGCGCGGCGGTTCACCTCGCCCCGCCCGGCCTGCAGCGCGATCTGCCCGCCCTGTTGCAATTCGTACGCGAACAGGGCATCACCCACCTCACGCTCGCGCCCTCCACCGCCCGGGCGCTGGTGGACGACCCCCAGCTGCCCGCCTGCACCAGTCTGCGCTACGTTCAGTTCGGCGGCGAGCCGCTGGACGCCGCCCTTGCCGCGCGCTTTCAGTCGCTGCTGCCGCAGGCCACCCTGCTCAACTACTACGGCCCGAGCGAAACCACCGAAGACAGCACGCTCTACGTCGTGGACGGCCCCATCACCCAGACGCGCGGCAACCTGCCCGTCGGACGACCGATCGACAACACCCGCGCCTACGTGCTCGACGAGCAGTTGCGCCAAATGCCCTTCGATGTCACCGGCGAAATCTGCATCGCCGGTCCGGGCGTGGCGCGGGGCTACCTCGGCCAGCCCGAACTCACCGCCCAGCGGTTTTTGCCCGATCCCTTCTGCCCCGGTGAGCGCCTGTACCGCACCGGCGATCTGGGCTACTGGTCGGCCGACGGCCAACTGCACCTCGTTGGCCGCAATGACGAGCAGATCAAGATCCGCGGTTTTCGCATCGAAATCGGCGAAATCGAACGCCGCCTCGCCGCCCACCCCGCCGTGGCGCAAGCGGCGGTCGTTTCCTGGAAGCCGCGCGAAAACGACCCGCAACTGGCCGCCTATATCGTCTGGCGCGAAGGCCATGACCTCGCTTCGGTTGCCGCACTGCGTCAGACGCTGCAGATCAGCCTGCCGCACTACATGGTGCCCAGCGCCTGGCAAGTGCTGCCCTCCCTACCTCTGACCCCCAGCGGCAAGATCGACAAACGCGCCCTGCCCGTACCGCAGCTTGAAGCCGCCACGACCCTGCCGCGCCTCTCGCCGCGCACCCCCACTGAACAGACCCTGTGGGCCATCTGGCATGAGGTGCTGGGCACCGAGGCTTTTGGGGTGCTCGATCACTTTTTCGAGCTGGGCGGGCACTCGCTCACCCTCACCCAGGTGCGCTCGCGCATCCAGCAGCACTTCGGCATCGAACTGCCTCTGGCCGATCTGTTCACCCACCTCACCCTCGCCGAACTGGCGGCGCAAATCGACCAACGCCAGCATCTCGCCAGCCCGGCTGACGTCATACCCGCCGTCGATCGCAGCGGCCTGCTGCCCACCTCGCTGTCGCAGCGGCGCATGTGGGTCATCCAGCACTTTCACCCGGAATCCGTCGCCTACAACATCACCGCTCCGGTCAGGCTCAAAGGCGCTTTCAATCTGAGCTTGTTCGAGCGCGCGCTCGATCTACTCATCGCCCGTCACGAAGGCTTGCGCACCCAGTTCGTCCTGCGCGGCGAGGAGCCCGTACAGATCATCCTGCCCGCCCTGCGCGTGCAGCCCGACTATCGCGACCTGCGCTCGCTGCATGCCGCCGAGCGCGAAAACGCCGCCCGCCAGATCGCCTCGGCGCTGCTGGCCCAGCCCTTCGACCTTTCCGCGGCGCCCCTGTTTCGCATCAGCATCCTGCAAATGCAAGACGACGAGCGGGTGCTGCTCTGGGTGTTCCACCACGCCATTGCCGACAATTGGGCGCTCGCCGTGTTGTCGCGCGAAACCCTGCAGATCTACGCCGCACTGCTGCGAGGCTGCACCGATCCGGCCGACATGGGTCTGGCGCCCCTGCGCACCCAGTACGCCGACTACGCCGCCTGGCAGCGCAGCGCGACGGTCAGCGCGGCGCGCGAGTCACATCTTCAAGCGTGGCTGCAAAAGCTCGAAGGACTGACCGATCTGCCCTTGCCCACCGACTATCCCCGCCCGGCGCAACCCAGCTTTATGGGCCATACGATTTACGCCCCGCTGTCCGAGCCGCTGCAGCGCGCGCTGCAAGGCTATGGCGCGCGCCACGGCGTCACGCCGTTCATGGTACTGCTGGCCAGCTTCAACGTGCTGCTGGCGCGCCTGAGCCGTCGCACCGACATCGCCGTGGGCACACCCATCGCCAACCGCCACCATGCCGCCACCGAGCAGCTCGTGGGCACCCTGGTCAACACCCTGGTGATGCGCAACACGGTCGAGCCGCAAGCCACTTTCGATCAGCTCATGCAGCAGGTGCGTGCCACCGCCCTGCACGCCTACGCCCACCAGGACGCCCCGTTCGACGAGCTGGTCGACCGTCTGGGCGCGCAGCGCGCCGATCACCCCCAAGACCTCGTGCGCGTGCTGTTCAACGTGCTCAACGCCCCGGCGGGCCAACTGGCCGATGTGCCCTTCACCTACGAAGCCTTCGATTTCGACCGCGTGGCCGCGCAGTTCGACCTGTCCATCCACGTCGATACCGAGTTCACCCACCGCATCCAGCTCGAATACGCCACCGATCTGTTCAGCTTGGATACCGCGCAGCGCCTGCTCGACAGCTATGTTTTCCTCACCGAGCAACTGCTGGCGCAACCCGCTCTGCCTGTGTCGAGTCATGCCCTGGTCACGTCCACCCAGCGCGCCGTGCTCGGCGAGTGGAACACCACGCCACAGCCGCTGACCGCGCCGCTCACCTTGCCCGCCGCGCTGCAGCTCGACGCGCCCGACCGCCGCAGCCGCCTCGCCCTCACCGACGCGCTGGGCCATACGCTGCGCTACGGCGAACTTCACGCCCGCGCGCTGGGCATCGCCCACCACCTGCGCCAGATGGGCGTGGGACGCGGCGACCGCGTCGGGCTGTGCCTGCACCGTCAGGCCGACATGCTCGCCGCGCTGCTGGGGGTGCTGCAGTCTGGCGCCGCCTATGTCCCGCTCGACCCCGGCTTTCCGCCCGAGCGCCTGCATTACATGGCCACTGATGCCCAGCTGCGCTGCCTGCTCACCCAGACCGCGCTGCTGCCGCTATTGGCCAATGCCGACGTGCCGCAACTCGCGCTCGACAGCGCGCCGCTGGCCGGGCTACGCCGCGACGCCCCCCTCCCGCCCGACCCCGCCCGCGACGCCCGCCCCGAAGACCCGGCCTACCTGATCTACACCTCCGGCTCCACCGGGCAGCCCAAGGGGGTGGAGGTGCCGCACCGCGCCGTGGTGAATTTTCTGCGCAGCATGGCGCGCGAACCCGGGCTGCAAAGCGACAACGTCCTGCTCGCCGTGACCACGCTCTCGTTCGACATCGCCGTGCTCGAACTGCTGCTGCCGCTGACCGCGGGCGCGCGCGTGGTGCTGGCCGATCACGCCCAGTCGCGCGATCCCTTTGCCCTACGCGACCTGCTGCAAACCAGCCTGGCCACGGTGCTGCAGGCCACGCCCTCGACCTGGCGCATGCTGCTCGACGTCGGCTGGCCCGGCAACCCCGACCCCTCCCGCCCCCCCAGACTTCGCGCCTTCATCGGCGGCGAAGCCCTGCCCGCCGATCTGGCGCCGCGTCTGCTCGCCGCCTGCGCCGAAGTGTGGAACCTGTACGGTCCGACCGAAACCACCGTCTGGTCCACCTGCTGGCGGGTGCAGCCGGGGCAGCCCATCGTGATCGGCCGGCCCATCGCCAACACCCAGGTCTGGATACTCGATCCGCAGGGCCAGCTCTGCCCCATCGGCACGCCGGGCGAAATCCACATCGGCGGCGCCGGCGTCACGCTGGGCTATTTCCAGCGGCCCGAACTCACCGCCGAGCGCTTCATCCCCGATCCGTTCAGCGCCGATACCCAGGCCAGTCTGTACAAAACCGGTGATCTCGGCCGCTGGCGGCACGACGGCCAGCTCGAACACCTAGGCCGTCTCGATCATCAGGTGAAAATTCGCGGCTTTCGCATCGAACTGGGCGAAATCGAAGCCGCGCTACGCGAGCAAGCCGGCGTGGCCACCTGCGTGCTCACCACCTACGCCCCCACCCCGGAAGACGTGCGCCTCGTCGCCTACCTCGTGGCGAAGCCGGGCGCCGCAACCAACCCGGCCGATCTGCGCCAGGCCCTGCGCGCGCGCCTGCCCGACTACATGGTGCCGCAGCACCTCGTGCCGCTCGACGCCTTGCCCCTGCTGCCCAACGGCAAGCACGACCGCGCCGCGCTGCCCGCACCCCAAGCCGCCGCCCCGACAGCGCACACGCGCCAAGCCTCGCGCCTGCCGTCCACGCCGCAAGAGCAGCAGATCGCCGCCATCTGGCGCGAGCTGCTCGGCGTCGAGCGGGTGCAGCTCACCGACAACTTCTTCGATCTGGGCGGCCACTCGCTGCTGGCCATGCGCGCCGTCATCGCCATCGAGCAGCAGCTCGGCTGGCGCATCGCCCCGCGTCGGCTGATTTTCGAAAGTCTGGGGCAGCTCGCCCGCCCCGGCGCTGCTGAACCTCACACCGTCTGAGCCCGGCGCCCGCCATGCCCGCTGTGCCCGTCTGCGACGCCCTCGGCCAGCCGATTGCCGCAGCCGACGCCCAGGCGCGCATCGCCAGCCTGGTTCCCAGCCTGACCGAAACCCTGTTCGCCCTCGGGCTGCGGCAGCACCTCGTGGCCCGCACCGGGTTCTGCGTACATCCCCGCGCCGAGGTGCGCGCCATTCCCAAGGTCGGCGGCACCAAAGACGTTCACCTCGACGCCCTGCGCGCGCTGCAGCCCACCCATGTGCTGGTCAACATCGACGAAAACACCCGCGAAACCGTGGATGCGCTGCGCACCTTCGTGCCCCACATCATCGTCACCCATCCGCAAGCCCCGCAAGACAACCTGAGCCTGTTCGACCAGCTCGGCGCGGCCTTCGGCAGCCTGCCCGGCGTGACCGAGCGCGTCGCCGCCCTGCGCCAGCAGTTGCAAGCCGTACTGGAGGAGGTGCAAACCCGCCCCGGCGCGCCGCGCAACGTGCTCTACCTCATCTGGCGCGATCCGTGGATGACCGTGGCGCGCGATACCTACATCAGCCAAAGCCTCGCCGCCGTGCGCTGGCACACCCTGCCCGAGGTGCTGGGCGGGGATGGCCTGCATCAGCCCGGCCGCACCCGCTATCCGGTGTTCGACTGGTCGGCAGACTGGCTCGGCGCGGTGGACGAGGTGCTGCTGTCCAGCGAGCCCTATCGCTTCGGCGCCCGGCATGCGGCCGAAGTGCGCAGCCTGCTCGCCGCGCGCGGCTTGCACCCGGCCGTGCGCTGCATCCCCGGCGAATGGGCCAGCTGGTACGGCGTGCGCGCCATCGACGGCCTCAGGCAACTCGCCGCACTGGCGCGCAACGCCAGCGCCTGAGCCCTGCCCGGATGACAGGGACGGCGCGCTGAAGCCGCTGGCCTCAGCGCACAAGCGGGGCTACAGTCCAGTCATTCCATTTTCTTTATGTTTCCATCATGCCGCGCATCGCCTACTTACCGCAACACCACGCCGAGCCCGAAGAACTGGTGGCCGCCATACGCCAGCGGCGCGGCGGAGAACTGCTCAACCTCGACCGCATGCTGCTGCACAGCCCCGCATTCGCGCGCGGCTGGAATGGCCTGCTGGGCGCGGTGCGTGGCGAGCTGGAGCTCGAAGCCGATTTGCGCGAACTCGCCATTTGCGTCGTGGCGCGACTCAATGGAGCCGAGTATGAATTCATGCATCACGCCCCGCTGTTTCTAGCCGCCGGCGGCTGCGCCGAGCAGCTCGCGCTGCTGCACGACATTCCTGCGGCGGTGGAAAACCGGCTGGCGTTCTCCCCCCGCGAGCGCGCAGTGCTGGCGCTCACCTACGACATGACCCGGCGCGTGCGGGTGAGTGAAGCGCATTTCGCCGCCGTCCGCGCCTTGCTGTCGCCCAAGCAAGTGGTCGAGCTCGTCGGCGTGGTCGCCACGTACAACATGGTGTCACGGTTCCTGGTGGCGCTCGACGTGGGCATAGAAGACCGCTCTCAAGGAAACGCAGGGCCGCCCCAAGTTTCCTTGTCCACCTCGCAGCTTGCAAGCTGCTCGGATTCGGCTCCGTCCAAGCTGCCGCAGGGCAGCTTGGAGCCGCGGGCCTCATCCCCCACGGGGGGCGGGCAGGGCGCAGCCCGGTCCAGGGGGCGCTAAGAGTCGGACGCAGCGCACTGAAACAACAAGGAGACGGCATGAGCGCATTCTGGCCGCTGTTTGCGCAACAGGCGCTGCACTACCGCACCTTCACCCTGATCGTGATCGGCCTCGTGCTGGGAGCGCTGGCCTTGCTCACCAGCAAACGGGCGCGGCATGATCTGCGGGTGGCGCAAGTGCTGCTGCGCTGGTTTTTGCTGTGCGCCGTCGGCGTGGGTTTTCTGGGCGTGAGCCTGCAGCATCTGCTGCCGCACGCCGCCCCAGACCCGGCCGGTTTTCAGATCGGCCTGGCCGCCGCAGGGTTTGCCGCGGTGGGCGTGGCCAGCGCCTGGGGCGGCATCGGCATGCGGCTGGCCGCGCTGCTCGGGCCCACGGTCTGGATCGTCGGTGCGCTGCTGGGCACACCGGCGGGCGCGGTCAGCGTGTTCCGGCCCGGTGATCTGCTCCTGCCGCTGGTCGGCTTTGCCCTGCTGGTCTGGCAGTTCCGCGCGCAGCGACACCGCAGCGTATTTGCCCGTTCGCGGCTTTGATCAATACCCCCCCGAAAGCCTCGCTGCGCCCGGCCCTCTCCCCAAAGGGGGCAAGAACCCCTTGGGGCGGCCCGGCGGGGTTCTCTGACCAGCACCCCCCCGAAAGCCTCGCTGCGTTCGGCTCTCCCCCCAAGGGGGCGAGAACCCCTTGGGGCGGCCCGGCGGGGTTCTCTGACCAGCACCCCCCGAAAGCCTCGCTGCGCTCGGCTCTCCCCCCAGGGGGGCGAGAACCCCTTGGGGCGGCCCGGCGGGGTTCTCTGAACCTCTGGGTTGAAAACCGTCTGGCCATGCCGCATATTCGCGGTATTGCTATTTGGAACAACCGCCATGCTCATCGTCTGCCCCCACTGCGCCACGCTCAACCGCGTTCCCGACGACCGCCTGAAGGACGCCCCGGTCTGCGGGCAATGCGGTCAGGAAATCCTCCCGGCCGCCCCCGTCACCCTGACCGATGCCAACTTCGAGCGCTTCATCGCCAAAAGCGAGCTGCCCGTGCTGGTGGACTTCTGGGCGGAGTGGTGCGGCCCGTGCAAGATGATGGCGCCGCAGTTCGCCCAGGCGGCCATCCAGCTTCAAGGCCGGGCGGTGCTGGCCAAGGTGGACACCGACGCCAACCCGCAGGTGTCGGTGCGCAGCCGCATTCGCAGCATTCCCACCCTGGCGCTTTACCGCGGCGGGCAGGAAGTCAAACGCCAGTCCGGCGTCATGCCGGCGCAAGAACTGGTGCGCTGGGTGGGCGTATAAGTCGGCGCATAAGTCGCGCCCCTCCGAATCGACCTGCGACTCAACGCGATGTTTTGCCGGTCGCTTTGCTTGCTGCCTTGACTGTCGCCTTGCCGCGTTTGGCCGCAGGCGGTGCGGGCCGGGCGGGCGTTTTTCGAGCCGCACTGCCCGCAGTCTTAGCCGCAGGTTTTTTCGCCGCGGCCTTCTTCGCCCCAGGTTTGGGTGAGTTCACCGGCACGGCCGAACCCGCAGGCGCTGCCCCGCCCTCCTGCAACGCTTGGCTCGCCAACTCGGTGAACTGCTGGGTCATCGCATTCCACCACTGCATCGGGTCGAACAGCGGCGATGCACCCGCTGCGGCCTGCGGCGGCTCGGCGGAGTTAGCCGGCTCGGCTTGCGGCGCCTCCGTGGGCTGCACGGCGGCGGGCGCCGGTGGCGGCTCGGCCACCATGCCCTTGGCAAAGTCCTGCATATCCACATTCATGGTCTTGAGCGCCCGCAAGGTCATGCGCTGCACCTCTAGCGCCTGAATCATGTTTTGCGTCATGCGCGCATTGGTTTCCAGCCAGCTCAGCACGGCCTTGAGGTCGGTGATCTTCTGCTCGATCTCTTCCACATCGAGGGTCGGCGCCACCCAGTTGGCAAACTGCGAAGGCATGCCCGCGCCTTTGAGCAGGGTCTGAAAAAACTCCATGCCGGGAATGAAATCCTTGAACTCGGGAATTTGCGCCATGACGGCCTCCTCATGCGTTGTGCGGGGGATGGGTGCAGCATACGCGCGGCGCTGCCAAGCGAGAACCCGCATCCGCCCTGCGAACACTCCCAAGCGAACGGCAAAATAGCAGGCATGTTTCCCCGCTCAAGCCGCATCGCCGCACGCCGTTGGCTCGCCACGAGGCCCTGGCCATGACGCCTGATCGGCGTACCCGCGGGCGGCCGGGCTGGCGCGCTATCGCGCTGCTCGCGCTGGGGGTGGTCGCCCTGCATCTGGCCGCGCTCGATTGGCTCGGCGCCGCTTTCCGCCCACTGGCCGCTGGCAAACTGCCCGAGCCGATCTACACCCAGCTTCTCAAACCCACGCCCCCCGTCGTCACTGCGGCACGCCCTGCGCCCGCGCCGCCGCCCAAGCCCGCCAAGGCGAAACAGCCACCGGCGCTACAGCCTGCACCCATGCCTGCGCCCAAGCCCGCAGCCGACATCGTCCGCCCCCGCCCATCCGAAACCGTCGCCTCCCCTGCGCAGGCACCTCCGGCTCCGGTGGAAGCCCTCAGCGCGCCACCGCCGCCCACATCGGCGCCGCTTCTGGCCGCCGCGACCAGCCTGGGTGACCTGGCGCCAGCAGACCAAGTCAGCCAGCCCGCGCGTCCCATCCCCACTGAATCCAGCCCGGCCCCCGCGGCCAGTGCACCGGCCTCAGCCGCGGCCCCGCATCCCTGGCCACCCTCCACCCGGCTGTCCTACACCATCACCGGCTACTGGCGCGGCCACCTGCACGGCAGCGGCGCATTGGTCTGGACGGTCGATGGCGACCACTACGAGGCCCGCCTCTCCGGCAGCGCGCTGATCGGCTTTTCCTACCGCAGCACCGGCCGCATCGAGGGCGACTGGCTCGCGCCCTCGGAGTACACCGAGCGCGTGTTCACCCGCGAGAAATCCGTGCGTTTCGACCGCGGCGACAACACCCTGCACTTCAGCGCCAGCCCCGCAGTGCTGCCCCTGCCGCCTCATGTGCAAGACAGCGCCAGCCTGTTTCTGCAACTCGCCAACCGCCTCAGCGTCGCTCCCGACGACTTCCACCCCGGCGCCACGCTCAGCTTCGCCGTGGCCCGACCCAGCGGCATGGCGGACTGGGCCTTCAACATCGCCGGCATGGATTTCGTGGATACCCCGATCGGATCACTGCCCTGCTGGCATATCGTGCGGCAGGCCACGCAGACCAACGAACTCGGCGCGCAAATCTGGCTGTCGCCGCAGCTGCAAAACCTGCCCGTGCAAATCCGCTTGCAACATTCCGCTGATAGCTATCTGCTTTTCACTCTCGACCACGCAGAACAAGCCGGCGCGGCGGCCCCAGCATCGGCCAAGCCATGAAAAACGCCGCGCAGAGCGCGGCGTGTGCGGCGGGGAAAAGAGAACGACTCAATGCGGCGGCAACACCGGAATCATCCAGGTCAGCACATGCTGCTGCAGATACACCAGGATGCCCAGCAGCAAGGTGAGAAACACGCTGTGCTTGAAGGTGCGGGGTATGCGTCCAGCAAACCCATCT
>NZ_DLGH01000005.1:0-216018 GCF_002482605.1 Thiomonas sp. UBA7699
GCCCCTCACCGACCGCTTCGCGAAAAGCGTTTCAGGCGGATCGTGGACGATTGAGATACATTGAAACCCATCGCTTGCGCGCACCCCGACGCGTCCACGATCACGCTGAAACGCCGTCCACGATCAGACTGAAACAGGCGTCCACGATCACTGAAATGCGCAGTGAGGGTTGTGTTCGCCGCGCCGCGTACTGCGGTACGACATCGCTAGGCTGGCGTAGCCAGGTACGCAGCGTGTCGCGCGACAGCCCCGTACTGCGGGCAATCTCTCGAACGGATTTGTGCTGGCGGAAATGCATCCGCTGAATCTTGCCAATCATGTCCATGGTGATCACTCCTGCCCCCATGCCTGAAAAAGCAGCAGGGTAGGTGGAACACCCGGGTCAATTTTGCGTCGGCATAACCTTCAAAAGGGGGGCAATTTTCGTTCGGCACGAACAGATCGGCGACTGCGCCATCGAAAACACGCTTCGTGTGGCGTCAGGCTTGAATTTCGGCGCGTTCCAACCGGCTTATGGCAAACCCGGCGCATGGCTCAAATCGGCACCGGCGCCAACACAATACCTACATGGCAGGTCGCAGCGATAGAGTTTTCAACCCGCGATAGGCTGGGTTTGCAAACCACTGTGGCTCGGCGCTTGCTAGGCGTAGATCGGGCCACCGGGCAAGCATTTGGCGGAATACCACGTCTGCCTCAATGCGAGTTAACGCGGCGCCGAGGCAGACATGGGGACCGGAGCCGAAAGATAGCGTGCCCCGGTCGGTGCGCCTGACATCCAGTTCCTCTGGATCAGCATGGCGCGCCGGGTCACGATTGGCCGCACCGATGAGGGGCAGAACCAGTTCTCCGCGGCGCAGCAACTGTCCATGGAACAAAAGATCCGAGATTACGCGCCTCCCCGTGTACTGCACCGGGCTGTCGTATCGAAGAATTTCACGGACCGCATCTGGCACCAGATTTGGATCCTTCACCAGAAGCTGCCATTGTTCGGCGTGGCTCAGCAGCGCCTGCATGCCATTGCCAAGGAGGTTTCGCGTAGTCTCATGTCCGGCGAACAACAACATGGCGCACTGAGCCAGTAGTTCAGCATCGTCATGAAGCGTGCCGCGTTCTCGCTGCAGCAGTAACGCGCTCAGTAAGTCATCGCCACGGGCCGTGCGCTTGGTCTCCAGTTGATCCTGAAGAAAGCGCGTCATCGCCAACAGGCTTGACTGAGCACGGCATGCCTGCTCTCGTGTTGGCGTTGGCGCACCGATGAAGTCGGCCAAGTCATCCGACCATATCATGACCTCTTCGGTGTCCGCTCCAACAATACCGAGAATGTGCGAGATTACCCGCACGGGGAGCGGGCGCGCCACCTGAGCGATGAAATCGAAGGGCCCTACGCCATTCAGAGAGTCCAGAAGTTCATCTGCGATGCGCTCGATCTCGGGCCGCAAGCGCGTCAGCGCATCGGGGCGAAAGGCAGATTGCATCAAGTTGCGCAGGCGTGAGTGATCCGGCGAATCAAGAAAAAGAAGGGCGCGCCCAAACAGCCGCTGGAAGCGACTCAGTTCACCGCGCTCGTGCTCCAAGTCATTGACCCAGCCGCCGGTGCGTTTTGCCGAAAAACGTGCGTCGCGCAGTACCGTCTCGACGTCTTGATGACGTGTGAGGAGCCACGCTCCGCCGAAAAATTCCTCACTCCAATGCAGCGGACCGGCCTCGCGTAACGCCCGATAGGTCGGATACGGATCCGCGAGGAACGCGCGGTCGACGATCGAGCGCCCTAGTACGCACGGCGGCCGAATGGATACTTCATTCATCCGATCGGCTCTCACATTGCGCCGGATGTTCGCTCTGTACGCGCAATCCGAGGCGTGCCAGCAGCGAGCGGTCACGCTGGGTCTGTGGATTGCACGTGGTGAGCAGGCGGTCACCATAGAAAATGGAGTTGGCACCAGCAGCAAAGCACAGAGCTTGGAGTGCGTCGTCCATCTGCTCGCGCCCTGCGGACAGACGAACTTGGGTACGCGGCATGGTGACGCGCGCCACGGCAATGGTGCGCACAAACTCGAATGGATCGAGTGGCGCAGCCCCCTCCAATGGCGTTCCTTTCACGGCCACCAAGTTGTTGATCGGCACCGATTCGGGGTAGGGCTCCAAGTTGGCCAGTTGTGCAATCAATCCAGCGCGTTGTATCCGGCTTTCGCCCATGCCAACGATACCGCCGCAGCAGACGTTGATACCAGCTTCGCGCACGTTGACTAGCGTATCGAGTCGGTCTTGGTAGGTTCGCGTGCTGATGATGCTGCCATAAAATTCCGGCGCACTGTCTAGATTATGGTTGTAGTAGTCAAGGCCCGCATCCTTTAGCTCGCTCGCCTGTTCGGCATCAAGCATGCCCAGAGTCATACAGGTTTCAAGTCCGAGCGCGCGCACTTCACGCACCATCTCGGTCAAACTTTCCATGTCACGCTCTTTCGGACTACGCCACGCGGCACCCATGCAGAAGCGCGTGGCTCCTTCTGCCTTTGCCGCTCTTGCCGCCTCCAGGACCTCGTCCAAGGGCATTAATTTGCTGGCTTGCACCCCCGCTTCGTGGTGCGCCGATTGCGGACAGTAGCCGCAGTCTTCGCTGCAACCGCCGGTCTTAATGGACAACAGGGTGGACAGTTGAATCATATTTGGGTCGAAGTTCTCCCGATGCACCTGCTGCGCACGGTAAAGCAGATCCATGAAAGGCATGGCGAACAGCGCGTCGACCTGCGCGACACTCCAGCGAGTCGAAGGACTGGGTTCGACGGCAGCGGGAGCGCGCAAACCTGAGACGTTGATGGCGGTTATGGTGGTCATGTCAGGTCCTTTGGAAACAAGGGCAGTCGGTTCAGATAGGGAACACCCGTTGCAATTCAGCGTCGCTCAGGTGGGCCACTACAGCGGCGGCACTGAGATCGCCCAGCCACGGCACGATGCCGACGCAGTTCGCTTGATGCTGCTGCCACAGGCGCTCGCGCAGGCTGGCAATGGTGGCATCAGCCCAGAGCATGGCGGGGTCGATAGCATTGCCGACCCAGCCAGCCAGTCGAAGGCCGCGCGAGCGCACCACGTCGGCAGTAAGCAGTGCGTGGTTGATGCAGCCTAGGCGTAGGCCCACCACCAGGATCACGGGCAGACCAAGTTCCACGGCCAAGTCGGCAGTATCCCAATCCGGTCCGAGCGGTACCCTGAATCCCCCGACACCCTCCACAATCAATACCTCGGCACGCGCTGCTAAATCGTTCGCTGCTCGCAAAATCACCGTGCGCTCAATGGCGCGGCCCTCCATTGAGGCCGCAACCTGCGGTGCACACGCCGACTCGAACTGATACGGACCGACCTCGTCGTCGGTCAACGGGATCGAGCTGGCTTCGCGCAGTGCACGCACATCTGCGTTGATGTGCGCTCCGTTGATCAGCTCGGTCCCCGCTGCCACCGGCTTGAGGCCGGCACTGCGCCAGCCCTGCTGGGCGCACCAATGCAGCAACGCTGTGCTGACACAGGTTTTGCCGACCTCGGTGTCGGTTCCAGTGACGAAGCAGCCTCGCAATGGTGGCGAACGCATCATGCCAACGCCTTCGCCGCTTGACTCAAACCCGTAATCAGGCACTGCACGTCATCCACACTATGCGTTGCCCTGAGCGTGATGCGAAGCCGAGCCGTGCCGACAGGTACGGTGGGCGGACGGATCGCCGGCACCCACAGGCTCTTCGCGTCGAGAGCAGCGGCCAGCGAAAGCGCCGCAGCGTTGTCGCCTACGATCAGTGGCTGGATTGCGGTTTCTGAGACGCCCAACTTCCAGCCGAGCTCAGAGTGCCCTTCGATCAACGCGGACAGCGCAACACGCAATTGCGCGATGCGCTGCTGCAGATGCGCACGGCGTTTTTCCCCTTCCTCACTACGGATCAGCCGCAGGCTCTCGCGCAACGCATGCGCAAGAGCCGGAGGCGTCGCCGTGCTGTAGATATAGGTGCGTGCCGCTTGTATGAGCCAATTGATGATGGTGGGATGCGCAGCGACAAAAGCACCCCCCATACCCGCGGCCTTTCCCATAGTCCCCATGTAGATGATGCGTTCGCTGTAGAGGTCGAAGTGCGCGAGAGTACCTTGACCATAAGGACCCAATACGCCAAAACCGTGCGCATCGTCCACAATCAGATAAGCGTCGTGTTGCTCAGCTAACGTCAACATCCCCGGTAGATCGGCCACATCACCGTCCATGCTGAAGACCGCATCCGTGACGATCAGTTTGATGGGGGTGCGACATGCTTCGAGTTGTTGCGAGAGGACTGTGAGGTCACGGTGCGCGAAACGACGCAAAGGCGCTTTCGACAGCAGCGCACCATCGATCAGGGAAGCATGATTCAGCTTGTCGGAGAAGATGGTGGTCTGCGCATCTGCTAGCGCGGTGAGCAATGCCAGGTTCGCCATGTAGCCCGTGCAGAACGTCAGGGCGCGCGCTCCCGGGATATGCGGTGCTAACCAGGCTGCGAGGTCATCCTCGAGCGCAGCATGCGCGCGCGAATGACCGCTGACCAAGTGGGAGGCGCCGCTGCCTGCACCAAAAAGGCGTGCACCCTCGGCCAACGATTCAATCAGCACTGGATGATTTGCTAGTCCAAGGTAGTCATTGCTACAGAATCCCAGCAACTCCCGCGCGTTAGTGCCATCTGTTCGATGCCCAACACTGACTTGCTGCCGGGGCTCGCAGGGCGTTTCCGCCGTTCGGCGCTGGCGGCGCAGCCCGCGTGAAACACGGTCATGCAGTTGCTGGTTCAGATGGTCGATCAACATCGAGAAGGGGTCCTTGAAGAACGTCGTCCAGCGTGCTGCTTACCTGCTTTGCCAGCCAGGCCGACATACTGGCGTCAAGGAGATAGGGCGGCATCAGGTAGACGGTGCGACCGATCGGCCGGATCAGCAGTTCTCGAGCGCGGCCTGCCAGGTGGAAGCGCTCAGCAAATCGCGACCCGGCGAAAGCCTCGCGCACGTCAAACGCCCAGATCATCCCGGTTTGACGAAAATGTTGGATGCGTGGATCGTCACGAAGCGGTGTCAGGGCGTCCGAGAGTATGGTGGCACGCTGGCGATTGGCCTGCAGCACTTGGTCTTCTTCGAAGCGGTCAAGCACTGCCAGCGCTGCCCGACACGCCAGGGCGTTGCCCGTATAGGAGTGCGAATGCAAGAAACCGCGCGCCACATCGTCGTCGAGAAACGCGCCATAGACAGCATCTCGCGAGAGCACCAG
The DNA here is from genome assembly GCF_002482605.1 of Thiomonas sp. UBA7699. NCBI lineage: Bacteria > Pseudomonadati > Pseudomonadota > Betaproteobacteria > Burkholderiales > Thiomonas > Thiomonas sp. UBA7699. The sequence goes on from NZ_DLGH01000005.1 coordinate 5,267, forward strand.
AGACAGAGGCAGGTAGCCACCGCTAATGCCCTTGGACAAGCACAGCAAGTCGGGCCAAATGGGCATGTCGCCCGGCAATGCGGCCTGCTCAAACGCGAAAAACGTCCCGGTCCGCCCGTATCCCACCGCAATTTCATCAGCGATCAGGTGCACCTGATACTCGTCACACAGTGCGCGCGCAGCGCGAAGGTAGGCTGGATCGTGCATTGCCATGCCGGTGGCGCCTTGTACCAGAGGCTCCAGGATTAGGGCAGCAATCCGGTTGTGGCGTGTTTCGAAGAGGATCTTCAATTCCTGCGCAGCACGCAGCGCCACGTCGGTAGGCGACTCGCCTGGCGCTGCCTGTCGCGCATCCGGCGACATGACTTGATGGGCACGCATAAGCAATGGGTCGTAGACATCGCGAAACACAGCCACATCGGTAACGGCCAGCGCCCCCAGTGTTTCGCCGTGGTAGCTCTGGCGCAAACAAACGAACTCCTGCTTCGCGGGGTGGCCGCTATTGCGCCAGAAATGAAAACTCATCTTCAACGCAATTTCTACTGCTGACGCGCCGTCACTACCGAAGAAGCAGTGGCCCAGCACGCCACCTGTCAGCGTCGACAGGCGTTCAGCAAGTTCAACGGCAGGCGCGTGTGTGCAGCCTGCCAGCATGACGTGCGGCAGTCGGTCGAGTTGGTCCTTGAGCGCTGCGTTGATCCTTGCGTCGGCATGACCGAACAGATTGACCCACCAGGAACTGTTTGCATCGAAGTAACGGTGACCAGATTCGTCAAACAGCCAGGGGCCCTGGCCACTCAGGATTCCAAGCGGAGGATATTGCGCAGCACGCTGCATCTGCGTGCAGGGATGCCAGACAGCACGAAGACTTCGATGGGCAAGATCCACGGACATTCAGCAGTAGTAAGGAGGTCGCGCACTGCCATGCGCCAGCCGTCATGGCGGTCGTGGCGACCCGGATCCGGCAGAGCCAAAAGAGACAGCGCTCAAGAAAACCGCGTACTGTAGTCCATCCCAGGGTACAGAATCCGTCCTGAACAATGCGTCCGTCAGACGACCGGTGGCGTTTGAATGACCGGTGCGGCGGCGGACGCCACCAACCAGTCTTGCAATGAGGCCAAGATTTGGGCACAAAGAAGCCGCAGCTTCTTCAGCAGCAGGCGAATGTTGTGCCCTGCGCCGCACAGTACCGCATGCAGCGCATCGCCGAGAACGCCTTTGAGCGGATTGCGGCCCAGGCGCCCGTCGGCCTTCATGTGGCCGATGCTCGGCTCGATGGCGCTGCGCCGCTTGATCATCGCGTGCAGGGTTCGCGTCAGTCCGCGCTTCTGTCCGGAGAGCAGGATGCGCACCCCGTCGATCTCGACGCCGCGGTAGCCCTTGTCGACGACGGCGATCTCCGGCTGGACGTCGGCGAGGACACCCACCTGCTCCAGCGGCTCGGCCAGCCCAGCCACCAATCGGGGCGAGAGCGCGGGACGACCCCGGCCCGAGTTGAAGTGAACAGCGAAGCGGCGGTACAAACATAGGCATGGAATGTTCGAACGCAAGTCCGAATGTTTTAGGCAGGTGCAAAGCCAAAAATTGACACCACAGACAATAACAATAAGAATGATTCTTATTTTTGGAGTCTGTTCCATGCGCAATAGGTATTTTCGCGTCATTTTTCTCTTCACCCTGATCGGTTTGGGCTGCGCTCAGCAGGCATCCGCACAGGAATGGAACTGTGATGTGGACGACTACATCACCAAGGCCATCGGCATCGAAGAGCCTTGGCTGGAAAACGCCGGCTATCTGTTCTCACAGGTCACGAACGCGCAACCCGGCTCACTGACGCTGGCACCCGAGGTCGAAGCGAAGCTGAACGATCATGTCGGCATGGAACTCGATCTGCCGACCTACACCGCGAACACTCCCATTGGAAGCGCCCCTGCAACCTTCGGCCCTGCCGCGGCCGGGCTCAAGTTGGCAACCCTGCATACGTGCAATATGGGTCGGGGCATGGCCACGCTGCTCACGTTCGAGATTGAAGGACAATACTGGACCGATCCGCGCCGCTCAGTGCTGCCGGGCCAAGGCAATGCAGTGTCCGCGCAGGTGATGTGGGCGCAACTCTGGTATCCCTGGTTCACCCAGGGCGAGGCGGGCTATACCCAGCGGATCGGCATGGGGATCTCCAGCGGCTGGTTTGTCAACACCAGCCTGGGCAGATCAATCAGTACCGCTTACGCCGCCCAGTTGGAGGTCGAGGTGGACAATCAATTGATCCTGGATGACGGCAGACGCGGCATGGAAGGCTCGGTAATGCCACAGGTCGCCTATCACGTCACCCCCGTTTGGCTACTGGCCGTCGGTGAGCAGGCATCGTTTCAGCAAAGCAGTTCGCAGCCAAAGTGGTCGACCTGGGTGATGGCCGAGCGTGACTTTTAAAGCGTTCTACGATGTCAGTTTGATGCGTCACCTCGATAGCACTTGCCGCCCGCAACTTTGCCCACCCGCCAACATGCCAGACACCACGCCGTCAAACTCCGCACCCGCCCGTGTGATGCTGCGAGCCAAGATTCATCGCGCCACACTCACCGGCGCAGACTTGCATTACGAAGGCTCTTGCGGCATCGACCAGGCGCTGCTTGATGCCTGCGACATCATTGCCGGCGAGCAGATCGAGATTTACAACGTGACCAACGGAGCGCGTCTGAGCACCTATGCCATAGCAGAGCCAAAAGGCAGCGGCAACATAACCTTGAATGGATCAGCCGCGCGCCATGCCGCCATAGGTGATCTGCTCATCATCTGCACCTATAGCCCGATGGCCGATACCACAGCGCGTAAATTTCGCCCGCGCATCGCCCTGCTGGATGCCCGCAACGGCATCGCGTCGATGAAGGTATGAGGCAAAGGCGACAGTGCCTCGGTTTACATTGCAAAGCGATGGCGCGTTGCCACGGTGATTGTTTTGACGGATGAACGGTGAGTTGCATAGGGCTACCGACATCTCGGCACCAGTGGCGGCTTTGGATCAGGACGGGTGGCGGTTTCTCGCCGGAATACGAAAGGTGGCATCAGGCGAGGCGCTCGACGTGGAACCCGCCGCTGGACGACCAGCCGCGTACCGCGGCCACTTCTTCTACCCCGCGGCCATCTGCAGTGCGCTTGATCGAGACGACCACATTCACCGCTTCGGCGATGAGTTCCGGGTTTGGCGGCACACCAGCTTCTTGAATGAGTTGGCCAATGCGGATCAGCGCAGCGCTGGCATCATTGGCATGCACTGTGCCGACACCGCCAGGATGCCCTGTATTCCAGGCTTTGAGCAAGGCCAGGGCGCTACCGTCGCGCACTTCACCGACCACGATTCTGTCTGGCCGCAGCCGCATGGTGGCGCGCAGCAGCCGGGTCATGTCGGTGTTGTCGCTGGTGCGCAGGAACACGACGTTTTCAGCATTGACCTGCAGCTCGCGGGTGTCTTCGATCACCACGATGCGATGTTCGCCGTCAAGCCGGGCCACGGCGTCGAGGATGGCGTTGGCCAAGGTGGTCTTGCCTGTGCCGGTGCCGCCTGAGACCAAAACATTCAGCCGGCCGGCAACCGCCTCTTCGAGCGCTTGGCGCTGGGCGTGCGTCATGATGCCCTTGGCGACATAGTCATCCAGGGTAAAGACCAGCGTCGCCTTCTTGCGCAGGGCAAAGCTGGCGCGTTCGACCAGCGGCGGAATCAGGGCTTCAAAGCGGCTGCCGTCCAGCGGCAGTTCGCATTCAAGGATGGGTTGCTGCGGCGTCACCACGGTATCAAGCATGGCCGCCACGGTGTTGACGATGGTCAGCGCCCGCACGGCGTCGATGCGGCCGGTCTGTTGCATGCCTTCCCCCATCCGATCCACCCACAGGGAGCCATCCGGGTTGAGCATGATTTCGACGACCCTGGGGTCGTCAAGCGGGGTGAGGATTTCCGGCCCCATGGCCCGGCGCAGGGCTTCGGATTGGCGAGCGTGGGTGATCTGTGCACTCACTCGCACTCCCCGGTGCCGGGTTGATCCTCGAGTTCGGTGACTGTCACGTCGATGGGGCGCACGCCATTGCCGGCCAACTCCAGGATGTCGTCCTGGCTGGCCGGACGGGTGTTTTCAAGGGTTGACTCGGTGAGGGATCGGATCAGGCCTTTGGCTGCACCGCGCTGGGTGAACGCGCGCACGAGATGGTCTTTCCCGCCAAAGCCGACGACGTAGAGTTTTCCGGGGGTTGCCATGAATGCTCCAGGGTTGCGGCGCCAGACGTTGGCGCCTTGCCCTGACTCTGCGGGGTGGGGACGGAAGGGGTGAAGCGTTTCACCGCGGCGGCGGTGTTGCCACGACCCATATTCTGATCGAGGCGGCCGATCTGATCAGCGATCCAATCCCTTGGATTTCTTGCTCAGCGGCAAGGCCCGACGCATGCCCTCAATGGTCGAGGGCTCGTTGCCTTTGGCTAGCTCGGGAAGTGGACGTTCGGAGATCGTCTGCCCGAGCAAGCTGATTCGCTGCCTCAAATCTTCGGGCTTGAGCCCGTATTCAGACAGTCGGCTCTGAGGAACCTGCGATGCTCGGCGTTCCAGCTCGTCGCGATGAATCAGTTTGCTCTCCAGCATCACGCCCAGAAATTCCTTGTCCTTCTCTCTCCATGCAACAAGCTTGGAAACTGCCATGTCGGTCGGGTCCAAACAGAAGCCGTCTGCAAGCGTGATGGGATCGCGCACCTGATTGAGACGGTATTGCCACCCGTCAGGCAACACAGCGGTCTCTGGCCCGACCCCTTGTGCGTAGTATCCAAAAGTCTCGTGGAACGGGGATCCTTCTCCGATTGATCCGTCGATCAAGTCAGCGAGTTCGGGTGCATCCAGTGGGTAGATGTCGGCTTCCGCGGAGTACCCCAAGACCCCGGGCGGGTCGGGCATGACGCCGACGATCGATTGAGAGCCGACGACGATGAATCGGCCTTGCTTGGTGATCGCCGATGCGGCACGAAGAATGTGCTCAAGCTGCTCCCTGTTCATGTTTCGCTTCCTTCAAGAGCGCCCACCTCTTGCGAGGCGGAACCAACACGGAAAAGGGAGAGCTTTGCCGCAAACGTGTGGCGTATTCGTCTTCAGACACCATGACCTGCACGACCACAGATGGACCACGAGCGATCAACGACAACCACTCGTCCCAGTCACGGCACGCGTTGATGCCGTTGGACTGCTTCCAGCTCCGCAGAATTGCCTCGGCACGGACCAACAACGCCTCATCGCGAGCGACTGCCCCCGCTGCCTCTCGATGCAACAGGAGGCTGAACCTGTCGTTTCGCGCATGGCTGTTGATCGCCCTCATCGAAAACAAGCTCCGGTTGGCCCCCCTTCAGGGAGGCAATTGAACTTGGGAGAGGCGTACCCTCTTCCGTGTTGTTTCGCCCGGACAGTCCGGGCGCGGATTGAAACGAACGCATGTTATCCCGTACAGAAATGACTATGCAGCCGACGGTTGATCAGTGATCAATCGTGGTTGCGCGACGATCACGATTCACCGGTCATGCCCTATGTCCCGCTGCCTCGCCAACCCGCCCACTTCCCGCATGAAGCCGGCATAGCGCTCGCCCAGCGCTTTGCGAGTTTGCGCGTTCGCTGCGGCGACATCCCCGCCCAATTTCTCGACGCGCGCCATGCCGTGCATCCAGTCCTGCACAGCGCGGGTGCGCGCGGCGTCGGTCTGGGCCTGTTGCCATGCCGTTAGCGCCGCATCGACTGCCCGCATTTCGGGCAGCGCAGCGGTGTCCTGCGGTTTCAAGGACTTGGCCGCATCGGGGGCAGACTTCTCCACAGCCGTTGGGGACAACTGGGGCGGGCGCTGCCTGCGCTGCTGCTCGTCCTGCACGATGGCCTGCAAGTCGGCGTCCACGACTTCGATGCCCAGCCGCACCGCCTGCCGCGCCGCCCGTTCCCGGAACTCACTGCTGCCAGTGATGTCCACCTTGCCGCCGTACTTCTGCGAGGCCATACGCAAAGCCGCTTCCAGACTGTCATCGCTCTTGTCGTGCATCACGATACGCGGGCCGGTGTCGGTGAACTTGTCCCGCCCCTGTGCATCACGGTACAGCACGAATTGCCGCTTGTGGTCGATCTGCGCATCCAGTCCGGCCAGCGTGAGCTTGCGCAGCGGGTCGAGTTCTTCGCCCTCGATGCCGTCCACCTGCTTGCCCTTGTTGCGCTGCTCGCGGTAGCGGATACCGCGCAGCGCGGCCTGCGCCGCCTCGTCGCCCTGTGCCGCTTCGCGCTCAAGCCACTTGCGCCACACGTCCTGTTTGGGCAGCTTGGCCGAGAGCGCCTTGCGTTCTGCGGCCTGACGCTTCTGCAAGGCTTCACGCTGCTGCGCCGCCTTGAGCGCCCACAGGGACTGCACTACGGCGAGCGACTGCCCAGACTGCCGGGCCTGCGCGACCAAGGCCTTGCGGTCATGGCGTATTTGCACGGCGAGTTCCTGCCGTTCGCGCTGGTGTTGGCTGCGCAGTTCGGCGCGCTGCTGCGGTCGCTGTGCACGCCCTGCAGCCTGTTCGGCTTCGAAGCGGGCGGCGAGTGCGGCGCGGGCGTCGACGCGGGCTTGCCTGCGCAGAGCGCGGAGGTCGGGATCGCGGGCTGAGTTTTTTGCGGGCAGGCGGTCCGGTTTATCGCTTTGGCTGCGGCTTGTCTTGACGTACTCCGCATAGGCGCGTGACGGTGCTGTTTCAGATTGCAGGGCGGCAACGAAGGAGCCGAGGCGCTTTTCCAGTTCGGCCTTGCTGGCCCAGCGGCCCAGCTGGGAGGCCTTGGCGGCCAGGATGCGGCCATCGTCGAGCTGGGTGGTGACGACCAGACCGGAGCCTTTGGACTGAAGGGTGACGCCGTGCTGCGCCAGGGCCTGATGGGCGTCGGCCCAGGTGGCGCCAGAGGTCTGCACGGCGGAGCGCAGGTCTTGGGCGGGCTGGCCGGCGACCCAGGACTGGAAGGAGTCGGCACCGAGACGGTATTCGGCGGCGGCGGCCCCACGCGTCAAACGTGGCTTGCCCTCATCCTTCAGCAGCCCTCGCGCGCGTCGTTCCGCACGGCTCATGCGCACGATGGTCGGCCCCTGGTCGGTATCCAGGGTGATGTAGGGGCCATTGGCACGGGCATAGCCGAATTCGAGTTCGAGTTCGCGCATGCAGCGGTCGAGGATGAAATAGTCCTTCTTGAACGGCGGCTGCACAGCGATCAGTTTTTCGGGATGCACGCGGTTGATGACCAGGTGCACATGATCGTTGTCGGTATCTCGGTGGGTGGCCCAGGCGGCCTGATGCGCACTGAAGCCGAGCGCATCCATGACGTGCTTGCAGGCGTGTTCGGCCTGCTGCGCCGTGGGGTGTTCGCCCTCCTGCCAGGTTATGGCGACGTGATAGACGGGGTTGCCTTTGAACCGGCCTTTGCGTTCGCAGTCTCGGACGACGCCGTCGCAGACGCCGGCAAGGTCTTCGGCGTAGGCCAGACGGTGTTCGCCAAGCGTCCAGTAGATCTGATCGTCGTCGATGTTGAAGTGGCCGCCGTCCAGGGTCTGTCCAGGCGGCAATTCTTCATTGCCGCGCATGACGTAGCGCATGACGTGAGCGAATCCCTTGCTGGGCGCGCCCGGTTTGAGCGTGATGACTTTGGCAAGCATCAGGGCGCCCTTCTCAGCATGGCGGCGGTGCGCTGGAGTTCTTCGACCAGTTGCCACCAGCGGCGGCGGTCATCGCCCGATGCCCAGCCCTTGTCTTTAGGGTAGAGATGTTTGAGCAGACGTCCGAGCTGGTCGATGCGCTGCGCGGTGGAGTCGTCGGCGTGGCTGATCACCGCTTGATGCGTGGCACGCAGGCGGATGAGTTCCGACATGCTTTTGTTGGCCGCCTGCGCCTGATTGCGCAGATCGGTGAGCTGGGCGGTGGTGAGGCGCACGCGCACGGTGTGGGGCTTGCGATCTTGAGAGTCCATGCCGTGACTCTGCAAGGCAGGGACGGCACAGTCTGTCCGAGGCGTGGCGCGTCTCTGATCGGTCGTGAGGCGGTTTGAGGCGGACGTGTGTCAGGCGTGTCTCAAACGTCCGATGCGTAAAAACCTTGCAAGGTAATGTTTCGTGGGACATTTCGGACGCCGCTGGACGCGGCATGCCGACGCCTGGCGGCGCCATGTCACACGAAACGCTTGGTCAGGGCTGCGCCCCGACACCCTCTTGGACAACTCCCGCCGCAGCGCGGACGCCGATGACGGTTCTCCGCGGTTCCCTTGTCGCACGCTGGCCCCGTCTCGCAGAGTCCGGGTAGGGCGCCGATGAAAGGCGCGCACAAAAGGACTCACGATGATGCAAAACGAGGACAGGCCAGACGCGCCTGACGACGCTGATGCATTCGACCGCGACACGGCCCTACGGCAACTGGAGCAGACGCAAGCCGAGTTGAGGGAAATCGCACGGCGGAAGCGACAGACGGCACAGGCGCGTGCCCGTGCCGAAGAAGCCAGCAACCCACGGCAGTTCGCGCTCAATAGTCTGATGGCGATCGAGGACGAACTGTTTGCCCTGTTCGACAGCGACGAGAAGCCCGCCGAGATTCAGGCTTACCTGAAGAAGTGCATGCCGAGCATCCCGCCGGACGACCTGCGACATGCCCTGGACGCAATTCGGAAACGGCGAGGACGGTTTGATCTGCGTGCACCGTCGGTTGCGCCTGCGACACCCAAAGCCAAACCGGCACAGGCAAGCCCCCCATCGGCCGCGCCCACGAACAAGCGCCCAGCCGTGAAGACGGCGACTGCCGTAAGCACGCCTTCTGCTGCACCCGGACTGGAAGGTCTGGAGTTGCCAGACTGGGCGGACGGCTCTGACCGCCTGCCGGAGGAATCCGAGGCGGACTACATCCTGCGCAAGAACCTTGAAGGTCCGCCCGAGGCGCGGCGCAAGTTCATCGGCGAGCACAACGCCTGATTCCCCGGCTGCCGCCGGACGCCGCCGGGGCGCTGCCCGGTCTTTTTTCGATCCTTACAGAAAGGTTTTCCATCATGCTCAAGACGTTCATCATCGATGGCGACAAAGGCGGCGTCGGCAAGAGCCTGGCCGCCCGCGCGCTGGTTCACCATTTCCTGTCCAGCGAGGACGCTGAGCGGCCCCGTCTGGTGGTCTATGACGCCGATCTCTCCAACCCGGACGTGTGCGGCGAAGGCGGTCTGCGACCTGGGGGCGGCATCGTCGGCACGGCGCTGCTCGATCTTTCGACCGAGAGCGGCTGGATCGATCTGGGCACGAAGCTGGCCATGCTCAGCGCTGCCGCCCAGACTGCGGAATACCGCATCATCATCAATATGCCAGCGCAGATCGGCACACGGGCGTTCGACGGGTCGATCCACATCGTGAGCGAGGTGCTGCGCGAGGCCAATGCGATTCCGGTCTGGCTGCTCAGCCGCACGCAAGAGAGCATCCGGGCGCTCAATTACCGCCTGCGCCAAATGCCTGCGCGCTATGAGGCGGGGATTGTGGTGAAGAACCTGTTCTTCGGCTCGGCGGACAAGTTCTTACTCTGGCAGTTGGATGAACTGCGGCAGCGTCTGGTGGACGAAGGCGCCTGGCTCGAAGCTGAACTGCCGGAGATGAACGATCAGCTCGCCGTGATGATCGGGCGCCGCCCGTTCCATGACGTGCTGGCGACCGGGATTGACGGTCGGCCGCTTCCTTATGGCTATCGCCTGGCGTTGCAGTCCTGGCTCAAACGGGCTGGCACCGCGCTAGAGCCGATCGAGGCCATCGAGTCGGGGGTGGTGTGATGGCCTACAGCAATTCTGAGCAGGTGTTCATGGATGTTCTCGGGCGGCTCCCCGCCGAGGACGAGTGGAAGGAGATTCGTTCCCTGCTCGGCATACTGCAGCGTGCGGGGTTTTCCGTAGATGACCCGAGCAATGCGCCGCACGTCACGCTGTTTGCCTGGGGCTGGGCGCGCAGTACGCCTAGAGCAGATGTGCTGGCGGCGGTGAAGGCGGCGGTGATGGAGTTGGGCACGGCCGGCACGCCGTCGACGGATTTGACGCCGGTGTTGAGTGCGGTGCAGGATTTGCAGATCGCTGCGGCGCGCCCGGTCACTGTGAAAATCGATGAGGGGATAGTCAGCGAGGCGGTAGCGCGTGCCTTGCGTGAGCCGATTTCACTGGCGTCGATGGCGATCCTGGGCGTCGTCATCGCGGTCGCTTTTTTTGTCGGTTCCTGGTGGGGCAACCGCCAGTTGGCACCCACGGTTCAGATGCAGCAGCAGATGATTCAGAAGCTGACGGCTCCTGACCATGCGTCGCGTTCTGGCCAGTGAATGGCCCATCCCCGTCGCGGCTGTTGCCGGCAGCGCCTGGCTGTCGGGCGGTTCCAGCCTCCTTGGGCCGTTTGCATCGCTCGGGCTTCCCTTGCTCATAGCGGGCCGCGGCACGGCGCGGCGACGGTTTTGCGTTGCGCTGGCCTATTACGCGGTGGGCTGCTGGCCCATCGTTTCGGCGGTGTTGGGCTACTGGGGGGAACATCACGCCGTGATGGCTTGGTCAGCATGGGCAGCTGCGTCGCTGGCGTTGTCCATACCTTGGGCTCTGCCGCCTGGACGCGGCGGGTTGCTTGCCGCGCTGCTGCTCACGGCCCTGCCGCCGCTGGGCGTGATCGGCTGGCTCTCCCCGATGAATGCTGCGGGTGTGCTGTTCCCTGGTGGCGGATGGGTGGGGGTGATCGGCCTGCTGCTGCTCGTCGCGCTCTGGCCTGCGGCGGTGAACGGTCATGCGGGCGCGCGGATCGCCATCGTGGGTGTGTTGGCAGGCAGTATCGTCATGAATCTGCTGGCCGTGGTTTCCCCGCCCGCACTCATGCCCCAAGACTGGGTGGGCGCGCAAACGCATGTACACCCAGGGGATGGAAATATCCTCGCATCGATTCAGAACAACCAGCGCATCATCGAAGCAGGGCTACGGCAAGGCGTCGGCGCGCGGGTCGTGGTGTTTCCCGAGGCGGTTCTGCCGGACTGGTACGGCGGCACCAGGTCGCAGTTCGCCGCGGCGGTGCCGCCCGGGCAGGTCTGGCTGCTCGGTGTGCAGACGAATGGGCGCAATGCCGTGGTGCGGGTCAAACAGGGAGACGCCGATCCGGTTCCCGTGGCACAGGCTGCTGGCCTGCTGCTAGGCGGCGACTGGCAGCCGTGGAACCCACGCACCTTGCGTCCTGCCTGGTGGCAACGCGTGTTTGCGCTTGACGGGCAACGCGTGTGGGCCGCGATTTGCGTGGAGCAGGTACAGCCTTGGACGTGGCTCGAAGCGTTGTGGCTGAGGCCGGAAGTGATTCTGGCGATGTCCAATGCTTGGTGGGCACCGTCGGGCAGTGCCGCGCCGGAAATTCAGGAAGCCAGCGGAAACGCTTGGGCGAGACTCATGGATCTGCCGATCCTGTCGTCGGTAAATCGGTGATTAGCGCCCTGCGCGAAGGGGTTTCTAAATCAGCCATGGCTATCACAACGCTAGCCGTCGTTCCAATGCATCACCGGCGCAGTGCAATCTCTGCGTCGATTATCTTTGCGGCAGCGGCTCGAACCTTTGCAACGATCTTAGCCCGCGCCTTGGAGTCGTGCTCCTGATGCGCTTGCTTCGCCAACGCGGCGAGCGACTTATGCTCAACCGACGATCCGTCGTACTCGGGCAAGCTCACATGCTTGAAGATGTCGCCCATGTTGGTCGCAACGTTGTGGGCCTCGATCATCTCCTTGACGATTTCCGAGTGCAGCAAGCCGCACAGGTAGTAGGCCGGTTCCGGCTGATCGAAGTCGGCAAAGTAGAGCTTGTGATCAGGCACATAGACGCGAGGCCCATAACCTGGCACTGAACCTGATTCGACCACAGCCGCGGAGAAATCACCCGTCATCTCAGCCCATATGACCTTGAAGGGGGCAAACGTGTAGTCACCCACGTTGTAGATCGCGAAGAAGGGCGCCCCCTTCATGCGCGTCTTGAAGGTGGATCGAGATTCCAGGAAGGACTTGTACGCCTTGAAGAACTTAAGGGTCTTAGGGTTCGTGTGGCTGCTATAGCTAGCCGCAGCAGTATCTAGCGAGGCGCGGTCAATGCCTCTGTTGGGGACGAACGCATACAAGGTGTTCTCAGGTAGGAAATAGCAGGGGTGCAAGTCCCCAGCCCCCTTCGCGAGCGGGAACAAGCTCTCAGCCTCGACCCAAAACTCGCGGGGCTGGCCTAGGTCGGTCTTGCCTTCGTGTGGGCGCGTGCGCACCTTGACGGTCTGCGTGACCGGATTCGAGTCGATAACATCGACGAAGTAGACCCCGTTGAGGTCAGTCGTGATGCCCTTTCGTCCATTGACCCAGGTCGAAGCGCCAAACATAGCTTGGCAAGCGGCAAAGTGGCCAGGCTTCATGATTGCCCAGGGCGCACCTTCCATTGCCTGCGAAACGGGATTGGCCTCCATCTGGATCACATCAACCAAATCAATCACTTTGGCACGAGGCAAGCGAGGGTCGATGGCCTTCAAGCGGGCCGCTCGACCGCCGCGCCCCTTCTTCGGGTTGCCGGCATCGTCCATCTTGGGTTTGCCGAGCCATACTTGATAGTTCAACGGATACCGGGTTGTCCCCTGCACCCTCTTCGTAAACATCGCGACGGCCGTCTTATTGGCCGCGTCTGGGAAGGGCTTCAGCTCCTTCATGTCGTCAACCGAGATCGGAACCAAACGATCCGTTGCGTTGATTCGGAAGCGTCTGAAACCCTGTGATGACGGGGATTGAAAGACCGTCTGCGTGATGATGAACACCAACCTGCCATCTTCGACAAGCCACTTGTCGGCCGCCGTGTAGGTGATGATGGCGGAAATGTCCAACTCGTTGCCGCCGTGGAACTTGGTATCCGAGAAGATCGCGTACTTCTCGCAAGTCGGTTTCGCCCGGTTTCGATACGCCTCGGGCAGGTTCGACCAGCGCACCCAGGGCGGATTACCGACGATGGCATCGAACTGCCCCGCCGTGGCGGACCAGAAGAAGTTGCGCACGATCCTGAACCAGATGCCGTTCCAGTTTTGCCGGTGCAAAGCAAGCACTTGGTCATAGGTCAGTTTGAGCTGGTCGTGCCACTCCTCGGCCTGGTCCTTGGTCAGAATGCGAGCTTTCACCAGTGCCTGCGCGACAGGCGGATACTCCGAATCTTTTTCAACCTCTTCGCCCATGAGCTGGAACACGTTGTCCAGCAACCCGCGATCACGGGCCAGGTCGGCGGGAAGAACGACTTGGAGATTGGCCTGCTGGCTTCCGATGCTGTACTCAACGACCTTCTGGTCGCCGTCCGGATGGGGCGCAGGTGAGTACACCGCATCGGCCAGTAGCACAGGAATCTCTATGTCCTTGCCTTTGCACTGTTGCATCAAGTCCGCAATTGCGATCAAGAAGTTCACGCGGGAAGACTGCACAGCCAGGGGGTTGAGGTCAAAGCCCCAGACCGTGGTTGTCAGCATGTCCACGGTTTGCTCGGCAGTCCAGTTCGCCGCGAGAGCTGCGTTGCGCTTATGTTCGATGGCCTCCAAAAGGAACGAACCCGACCCGCATGTTGGGTCAAGGAGGCGAGCTGATAGCCACTGGTCCCCCTTGTATTCGAGCTTGGCTACGGCGTGTTCGACCAACCAATCTGGCGTGTAGAACTCGCCGAGACTCTTGCGCAACTCCTCAGGCACCAAGTCCTGGTAGAAATCTCGCAAGACATCGCGTGATCGGCCCGTTTTCTTGATCGTGTCGAAGCGGTAGACCGACAATTGGGCCAGAAGCATGCGAATCGCCAGGCACATCGACGTGCGGATGGACTTCTTGGTTGTCGCGTCTAGATACCAGCTAAAGATGGCTTCTTCAACGAAGCCGTGCAAACCCACCGCGCTAAAGATCCCGCCGTCTTCGACGTCCGACCGCAAGGCGTCGATCAGCGCGTCATCTGACGCCAATGTGAGCAGCTCATGAATCAGTGACGTACTGGATGCCATGCCGTGCGCGGCCACGATCTCGGCCGCGATCAACTTCATCAGCAGCGAGTGGAAGGTGTGGGTAACGAAGAGCTTGGCCGGCAGGTCAACGTCGGCAGGGCCTGCGAAGTCAAAGCCCAACGATCCATTGATCTTTTTGCGTTGCTGGATGCTCAGGTCGGCCGCCTGCCCGTACAGGGTTGACCATTCCTCGAAAAGCATCTTGATCTTGCGATTGCCTCGTTGACCTAGCGCGTCAGCCAGTGCATTGGATAGCTCCTGCATGAACTCGCGGCCGGTGCGGGAAAGATGCCCAAAGTCTTCGGCTAGGTTCTCTGCGGTGATGGCTCGCCGGAAGTTGGCCCTCAGGGCATCGACCACCATCTGGAAGGTGATGGTCGAGAATGGCATCAACGGCTGGTGGGCGATCTTGCCGCCCTGCACTTGTGCGAAGCTCAAATGCTCACCGTCGATGGCAATACCGATGTAGTCCTCCTCGGCCAAGCCCTGTTCAGATGCCAAGCGAGGGATGTATTTCAGAAGCCGGCCCTCAGTCGCTTCGACAAACTTGGGGTTCATCTCGCTACCGTTGAAAAGACCGGGGCCTTTGAACTCGATGACGACGTTGTTGTAGCTAGAGTCGCGCCTAGCTCGCTCCGCGTCCAGGTCGATCTGCAGTGCCTCTTCTAGCCCTTTCATCCAGGCATGGCGTACCTCTTCCTCGTTGGCCCACTGCCTTCGGCGTCGGTTGATGAGGTCATATCCCTTCTTGGTATTGGCGTCCATTCGCGTCTTATTTTCCCGTTTATATTTCGCTCTAAAAGCCTTATTGCGGATAGAGCTATGACGCTAACCACAATACTCGAATAGCACAGTAGCCTCAGAATCCATGGCACTTATCAATGCGGCCGCAGAACACTGCCATAGTCTGTCGGCACGATTGAGCCAGGCATTTCAGCATTGTGTTGAATAACCGCGGCCTTTTCCGCCGCTTCGCGCTTTGCCGCGTTCAATACCAATTCGCCACGCAAGCGATGCAAGCTCATCAAACCTTCAAAAAGCCCAAGCATCTTTACAAGTACGAAGCTGATACTGCTGGCAATGAAAAAACACACGAGTTGGCCGAGTTCAAAGTGGCGGCTGTCAATAGTCCAACCAACGCCTTTTACCCGCTCGGTCAAGGCGGCACCAACAATTACGATCGCCATAGCAGCAATGGCCGCGGAGAGCAGGCCCATCCAGTAATGCTGCTGCTTTGTGAGTGAGGCTGTTAGCCGCTCAGCTTCCCTCGGGCTAAGCCTGTCTGACTGCAAGAAATTCGCAGTGAGCGGCATCACCTGGACCAACGAGGCTGCAAGGAACCCCAGGAAGGCAATGAGCCCCTCCTTCATGTCAAACCAAAATGAGAGGGGCGTCCACAACGCAGCTGCCATGCCGACCAAGAGGGGAAGGACTGCGCCAAATATCTTTATGGGATTCATGACGTTTCCAGAATTTTGCCATTTGCCACAAAGTTCGAATACGCCTCAACCATCGCGCGAAGAACATCCGTAGGGTCTAGCAGAGAACCAATGATCTTGTTATCCCCATCTTGGGCTTTGATGAGTCGAATTGACGCATTATGATGTAGGCGGATCGTGCCATCTGCCGCAACTCGGGCACCTTTCGACTTTACCGCCAGTTGACTATCGGGCAAATTTCGGAGCCCGGTCTCCAATTGTCGGAGCGCCACGCGGTCAACCTTTCGCTTTTTGGTCTGGTAGCCGATGTGAACCTGAACGCTAAGTTCGGCATCAGCCGGAACGGCCTGCATCAAAGAAATGACGTTCACATCACCACCAAGCAGAACACGTAGGACCTCTGTGGCCGTAGCGCGCCCCGTTGTCCGACCGGTGTCAATTTGCCCGCGGTGGGTCACCTCGCTTATACGCTCGGATTCTTCATCATCAGGCGCTGTCGCTGGAGCCGATGCGACCCCGCCTACGATGATCTCCTGAATATCCCCTAGATCGCCGCCAACGACATCCTCGTCAAACTTTGCATCGAAAATTACTGGCTGAGTCGCAGGAAGCTGATTCGTTCTATTTTTCAGTAGCCAATCGAAGTACTGCTCAAGCTCCGCTGTCCGCAGAGACATGCTTTGGACAACAAAAGCATGATCGTTCTTCACCATCCAAAACATTTGGGAGTGAACATATTCGCTTTGCTCTGGCGCCTTCATTTGCTGAACCGGAACCGAAGCTGCGCTCTGGTCAGCAGTGCGACAGAGCGCTTGTAGGTGACCTTTCGTGAAATGAAGGATGTCGCCGAAAACCAATGAAGTAGCTCCGGATCCGTCGTGGTAGGTGTTGACAAAATAATTGTCGCTACCAGCGGTGTTGAGTCTTGCCAGATACCGGCTCTTTAGCGGAACACCTTCATCACTCGAACTGTCCATAGCACCACGAACCAATGTCTCTAGCGTCTGCTGAACTGTCGCGGGGCGGTTGAATTTGCGATAGTGAATCGTCACAGATTTGCGTTCGCCGGCCATTTTTGGATTTCTCCTCGCAAATTCAAGCATCGTAGCTTGCAAGTCCATTTGAATGATGCTGTATATAATTACAGTCTATGCGCAAGCCAGCGCGTTCGCAAGGCCTACGAATTGCTCAAGGCCTCACTTCCGCTCCTCCCACTTCCCCCCAAGCTTGCCTTCATCCTTCCGATCCGGCCACCAGGCGCCCTTGCATCCGCCGCACCGGTAGTACGCCTTGCCGGTCTTGGTTTCGTTCTTGAACGTCGGCTTCTTGCAGCTCGGGCATTTCGGGCCGGTGGCAGCGGCGCTCGACTCCTTCTGTCCGCCCTTGCCCGTCGGCCTGTCCTCGAACCGCTTTCCTGGCTTGCCGCCGTCATCGCCGAAGGCCGCCTCGCAGTCCAGGCACCGGTGGTACGCACTCCCAGCCTTGCTGGTGCGCTGCACGCAGCGTGCACCGCCACAGGCCGGGCAGGCATGCAGGACCAGCTGCGCGTCCGTCAGCTTGCCCTCCAGCAGCGTCCGCGAAAACTCCCGCGTTGCATCCACCTGCGCCTGCATGAACGCGGCCAGCGCTGCACGACCTGCCGCGATGTCCGCCAGCGCATCCTCCTGCAATGCGGTGGTGCCTGGATCGGCCAGATCAGGCGTCACCTTGCGCAGCATGTCGATCAGCTGCACACCCCGGTCGGTCGGGTGGATTTCCTTCTTGCGGCGCTCGGCGTACTCGCGCGTGATCAGCACCTCGATAATCGACGCCCGCGTCGCCTCGGTGCCCAGCCCTGACGTCTCCTTCAGGCGTGCCTTGAGCTTCGGGTCGGTGACCAGCTTGTGCACGCCCGTCATGGCGGCGATGAGTGCGCCGTCGGTGTAGGGCTTCGGCGGCGCAGTGCGCTTGGACAGGATCTGTGCGGTCGAGCAGCGCAGCACCTGCCCCTCCGCCAGGATCGGCAGCTTGCCGTTCGCTTCGGCTGATTCGCCCTCTCCTTCGTCCTGCGCGCCGAGCTTCGTCCAGCCCGGCTCCAATACGATGCGCTCCGCGGCCCTGAAACGCTCACCGGTCGAGAAGACGAAGATCGCTTCCCGAGCCTCGAATTTCTCGGGCGGCATGAACAGGCGGATGTAAGACTCGCGGATCAAATCGAACACGCGGTTGGCATTGGCCGACAGACTGGCAGCATCCGGGTTCTGCCCAGTCGGGATGAGGCCGTGATGCGCCTCGACCTTGCCGGTGTTCCAGGCCGTATGCTTGCGCTCAGGGTCGATCCCCGCAACGTCCGCGCCGCCGATGACATTCAGAATGCCTGCCGCTGCACCATGCATCTCCATTGGCAGGTAGGGGCAGTCAGTGCGAGGGTAGGTGGCGACCTTGGCCTCATAGAGTTCCTGCGCCGCCGCCAGCGTGTCCTTGGCAGACAGGCCCAGGCGACTGCTGGCCGCCTTCTGCAGGGCGCCCAGGGTGTATGGCAGCGGGGCGGCACGCTCACCGGTCTTGCGGGTGAATTTTTCCACCGTCGCCTTCTGGCCCTGCACGGCCTTGGCGACCGCCTCGGCCGCGGCCTTGTCCAGAAGCAGGCCATCAATGAGCAAATCCTCTGGTGTCTGCCACAGCGCACGGGTGTCGCCGTCCAGGGTCGTTTCCACCTGGTAGTGCTCGCGGGGCTTGAAGTGGTCGATCTCGCGCTTGCGGTCGACCAGAAGGGCCAAGGTCGGCGTCTGCACGCGACCGATGCTCCAGGCGCCCTGCACGCCACAGGCTTGCAGGTTGCGGCTCAAGGCGATGGAGCAGTTCATACCCATGAGCCAGTCGGCGCGCTGACGCGCCAGGGCGGATTCATAGAGCGGACGCATGGCGTCATTGCTCTTGACGGTGACCAGGGCGCGCTGGACGCTTTCGTCGTCCAGGCTGGACAGCCACAGGCGCGAGGTCTTGCCCTTCCAGTTCAGGAACAGCAAGACCTCATCAACCAGTAGTTGGCCTTCGCGGTCGGCGTCACCCGCGTTGACGACTTCGGTGGCCTCTTTGAGCAGGTCGCGGATCACCTTGATCTGCTTGCCTGCGCCGCCGTCGCGTGGCGACAGCTTCCAGGCCGTGGGGATGACGGGCAGATGCGCCGCCAGCACCTTGCCGCCCGCAACATAGTCTTCGGGCTTGGCCTGCTCCAGCAGGTGGCCGAAGCACCAGGTGACGCGGGTCTTGAGGCTCGGGCAGTCAATGAAGCCGTCGCCGCGCTTAGCCCCACCGATGACACCAGCGATGGCTTGGGCAACGGAGGGTTTTTCGGCAATGATGAGGCGCATATCGTGCCTCCAGGAAGGGATGAGGGTTCTCTGAAGACTCCGCGGGATGGGGTCATGAGGCGTTTGTCCTACGTCGGCAGAGTCAGGATCAGGCGCCAACATCTGGCGCCGCAACCCTGACCGGAGGCTAATGAACGCTGTCGTCTTGATGGAGCAATGCGCACCCCAGATCGCGCCAGTGACTCTGGCGGCGATCGTGCAGCAGGAAAGCGGCGGCAACCCGCTGGCCGTGCACGACAACACCACTGGCAAACGCTATGCACCGACGACTGTGGCCGAGGCCGCGCGGTTGACGAGGGAATTGATCGGCCAGGGCCACTCGGTGGACATCGGACTGGCGCAGATCAACAGCAGGAACCTGCCCCGACTGTGGCTGGGCGTCGATCAGGTTCTCGATCCCTGCGCGAATCTGCACGCCGCGCAGACGGTTCTGATGGAGGGGTGGATGCGCTCGGGCGATCTGCGCGCCACCTTGTCGGCGTACAACACCGGCAGGCTTCGCAGCCCGGTGGGAATGGCATATGGGGAGAAGGTGTTTGGGAAAGCGGGCGTTGTCGTCCCAGCCATTCCCGGCGGGCAGATCGCATCATGGGCCGCTGTTGGCGCCGCGCTGCCGCCGGTGCGGCCTGTCGTCACCTGGACGCCGCAGGCGAGCCCGCTGGCGCCAAAGGGTGATGGGCTGGCCGCGAAGTGGTGACTCACCGCTCGTTGCCGTGATCTTTCCGGTGGCGGGTAGGCTGGCTTGCTCGGGGGCGATCTTGGGTGATGGCTCCGGCCTCGGCGATTTCAATGGCTCGTTCAAGAACACGGCGGTCGATCTGATCCTTTTCACGCACAGTCTGTTTGGTCAGCAGCAGCCCTTGAAGGTTGACGGTGTGCACGGGCAGATCGCCGAGCATGACGACTTCGGCATAGGGCAGCAGCGTCTCATAGGTCTGCCCCGCCGCGTTGAACATCACATCAATGGTGATGGCGTCATTCACGCGGATGTTTTCGCCTTCTGAAAACCAGGCCGGATCGATGTCTTTTGCCGCCTGGTCGGGAAGGATCATCAACGCAGAAATGACATTGGCCGCCGCGCTGGGCTCGCCGAGTACCAGAATGTCGATGTCCGTCGTTGCGCGCACGTAACCGTGAGCCGCCAGCGCATAGCCACCGATCAGCAGGTAGGGCGCGTTGCGCTCGTTCAGGGCGCGGATGAGGATTCGCAGATCGTCGAGTGTCGCAGCCCTGGTCTGCGATTGTGATTCGTCTTCATCCACCATTCCGCTCCACTGCCAGCAGGGCCATGCCGCGGGCAATGCCCTCGGTCATCTGCCTGTCGGCTTCCTCATGGGACAGTCTGAACACTCCTTTGGGAAGGATGATGCGTGTGTGGGCGAGGCTGTGAAAGGTATCGTTGAAACGCCCGAACTCCTCCAGCGCTCCGGCTCTGGCGTGCAGGGTGATCGGGTAGGGATTCCGGCGTCCGACGGTTTTCATAAACCGCATTATCCCGCGAGACCTCCGCCCTGCGCCAAGCCGCTGCGTTGCTGACGTACGGCCTGGCGCAAGCGCCCCCTGTTCTTGCCATACAAACGAGCGACTTCGCTGACGGGCCGGTTGCAATGGGTGACCAGGGCGACAGTGGTCGGCAGGCCGTACAAGGATTTGCGGCTGGAAAGTTCGAGATCGTCCCTGATCTGCTCTTCGACCAGACGCTGCGCGTCGGCGATGAGCGCGGCATCCACCCCCGGCGCCTGCAGGGTATCGGGAAGCCTCTGGCAGATAGGTTTGTCGTGGTCACCGTCCACGATCTCATCAAGCGAGGACATCGGCCGCCAACGCTCGATCAGGCCCCACATGCGGCCCATGATGTAGTTCTTGGACGTGCCCAGCAAGGGATTGAAGGCGTCCAGGCCTGCGGCGTGTTCCAGACAAAAGAGATACAGACTCTGCCGCACATCGTCCATGCTCAGGGTGCTGACGCCCGCAAACATCTGGGCATTCTCATTGAGAAGACGCGTGAAGAGCGCCTCGGCGACCTGTGAAGTCGTTCTCTGTTCTTCATTCATGGCCCGCTCCCTGCCGATGGGTGAGATAGACATCGACTGCTTCCTGCAATATCTCACCCAGCTCGCGGTTGTCTTCGGCCATGATGCGCTGCAGGGCTTGCTTTTGGCCGTGCCGCAGGGTGACGGTGATGGAATCGTCCGGCGTTGCCGGGTTTTCTTTTCGCCAGCCGATGTCCGGTTCGGCTGATACGCAGGCCTGCGCGCGGAGTTGTTCCGCATCGCCCTCCGCAGGCGGCGCAGAGGGGGGCGCTTCGGGTGCAGCAGGCGCCAGAAGCCGTTGTCGGCGCGCTTCCTTTTGTCGGGACGCTTGGCGGGCTTCATCGCAACGCGCCACGGTGATGGTGTCGCTAGAGTCCAGCACGACGCGCTGCTCGGCCTGGTCGAGCGTTGCAAAGGACTCCCAGGCAGAAACCGACTGCAACCGCCCCAGGCTGGCCAGTTCGCGCGCCAGGGGATTGCGGGAGAAGGACAGCATGCTGTTGACCCAGGCCTCACGCCGGGCAAGGGCCTTGGCGATGCTTGGCGCTGTCATGCCGGCTTCGATCAGGCGCAGCACCGTGTCAGCCGCATCTTCCAGGCTGTACTCCTGCCGGTGCATGTTCTCGGTGGCACGCAGTACCACAGGCGCTGCGCCGATGGGGGAGTAGATGCGGGCCAGCAGCGTGCTCCTGCCCAGCAGGCGTGCGGCGCGCACGCGCCGTTCGCCATAGACCAGCGTCCAGTTCCTTCCTGCAGCGCGAACGCCGATGGGTTGGAGCTGGCCGACGATTTCCAGACTCTTCGCCAGAGCATCCAGCGCTTCGGGATCGTGTTTGCGCACCGGGAAATCGCTGTCGATGCGGAGGGCATCGAGCGGAATGGAGCGCAGTTGCTGCGGGTCGGCGCCAGGGGTGCCGAAGTCCAAAGGAAGGGCTGTCGTGGAGGTCATGACGGTCGCTTGCAGGGTGGATGTGTTGAAAAGGGTCAGGCGCTTGCGGCGCGACGGGTGAATTTCTCTTGAAGGGCGGCGAGCTGGGCTCGAATGGTTTCTGGGGCGGGTGGAGACTCCTTTGGCGGGGTTGACTGCGGCGGCTGGTGGTTGCGGGCTCGCACGGCATCAAGCTGGGCGGCGCGTTTACTGGCTGCCATCCAGTCGGCTCGCACCTTGCTGGCGTCGGCCAGCAGGGTGCCGAGGTCGTGCCCCTTCTTGACGTACCAGTCGTGGTTGCTCTGCAGGTAGTGGACGGCGACGGCCGGGGCCTGCTGACCGAGACTGCGGGCAAGGCTGGCGAGCTGGTAGTTCACTCGGCCGTCACGTAGAGGTGGGGCGTCGTAACGGGACTGGAAGGCCTGCGCATAGCTCTGCCAGAGTTGCTCGGCGAGGTGTTTTTCACCGGGGGCCAGCACCGGGTGTTTGCCTTTGACCTTTGCGTCCATCGGCGCCGGGCTGGGTGTCGCGCCCTTTGTCTGAGAGAGGGGGGGCGGCGAAGGCGCGTGAGCGCCTGGAGCCGCAGGCATGGCTTGAAGGATGGGAAGCTGCCGCTGCGGCGCCGTCACGGCGTCACGCGTGACGTCCGTCACGGTCGATGCGCCGTGACGCGTCACGCTCTCCGTCACGTTTTCCCCTTCTTTTTTCGTTTCACTTTTAAAAGAAGGCGTTACTACTGGCGTTACGGGCGTTACGGCTTCCGTTACGGCTTCCGTTACGTTTGGCGTTACGTTTGGCGTTACGGAGAATGGCGTAACGCCCCCCGTAACAGCCGACGCTGGCGCGGTAGTAGCAGGCGATTTCGCCATCTTTTGCCGCTCACGATATCGCCGCTGCCGCTCTGCATTGCTGCTGACGCGCCGGGTCGGGGTGGCATCACTGATGGTGTGCTTGCTCTTTTCCCAAGCATCGTGAGCAAATTCCGCGATCACCGGGTGATACAAGCGGCCATCGGTGCACAGGATCCATCCTCGCAGGGCAACGTCTTTGATCTTGTCCCATCGGCGCAGCGTATAGCCGCCGGCCAAGTGCGCGAGGACACGATCATCGTTGGGCAGGCTGGCCGCAGGCACTTGCAGCCAGGCCTTGGCGTAAAGAGCCATGGCAGCCTTGAACTCATCGCCTGTGGCCATCGCGAACAGGTCAGAGTCCATCATCCTGCCGACATCGAGCGGCATGAAAATCATGCTACTGCTACGCAGGTCGCAATCCGGTGGGGTCAACGGTTCAGACAAATTGCGCGCGGCATCGTCGAGTGCCGATAGTTCAGCTGGCGGTGACATGTGCATGGATGCGCTCTAAAAATTGGGACACGAAAAAATGAAATGCCCGCCGGCCAGGATCAACCGGCGGGCGGGCGCAAACCCCGTGTAGTGGTGAGGAAACAATCAAGGCAGGCGGGCGCACGTTCATGCTGCCCTCCCCTGCTCCGCCATGGCTTGCGCACCGGCGTCCACCATGCGTACCAGATCGGCGACCCGCCAGCGCGTGAGGCCGCCGATGCGCACGGGCTGCGGAAAGACACCCGCGCTGACGTTGCGCCAAAAGGTCGATCGGCCTATCGAGAGCATGCGGGCCGCTTCCTCCGCGGTCACGAGTAGTTTCAGAGGTTCATTCATGGCCGTCCTCTTGCGGTTGTACGGCGCCAGGCGCTGATTGGGTGATGGAAGGCGCACCCTCCGTGCCTACAAGTTCAGGCCAGATCAGGTGCCAATCGCCGGGACGGAGATCCCAACGCTTGACGGCGGCCTCGGTTTCTGCTTCGATCTTGACGCAGAGGGTCGGCGCACACGGGCGGTAGCGATACGCAACGTTTGTCAGATGGCCGACGGTGCTTCCAACCGATCGCGCAAGCTCCACCCGCATTCCCGGAGGTAGGTCAAACCAGAATTTCCGAAGTTCCATAGTGAGCCATTACATCAAAAGATGTAATGGCTTGTCAACATCATTTGATGTACTCGCCCTGCT
The DNA here is from genome assembly GCF_002482605.1 of Thiomonas sp. UBA7699. Lineage (NCBI taxonomy): Bacteria > Pseudomonadati > Pseudomonadota > Betaproteobacteria > Burkholderiales > Thiomonas > Thiomonas sp. UBA7699. The sequence goes on from NZ_DLGH01000005.1 coordinate 29,081, forward strand.
TTAATACGGTATGGGCATCGCGAATGTCAACTTAAAGCTGATTACCGATCTACGCGGGTGGGGGCCGGTCGATTGCGTTCGTGCAATGGGTCGAACGCCAAGTTTTTGGAGTGATCGCATTACCGGCAGGCACAACATAGGTGCCAAGCTTGCCCGGGACATTGAGGAACGCCTTGGGCTTCCTCGTTATTGGTTGGACGAAGATCGGACTGTGCAGACGGTTCTTTCCGCAAGCACAGGCCAGTTCACATCCAACGCCGAAGCCCCCCCACTAACCATCGCCACACTTCTTGTTGCGCTGGCGTCGGCGCTCAAACTGCTGTCCCCTGACAAACGCGCCGCGGTCGCCGCGCAACTCCATGCGCTGGCGCTCCACCCAGAAGAGGCCGCCATGCGCGAAGCGCTGGAGAAGCTGATGGAGTCTGACGGCGCGCCCATCCCCCGAAGTGCCGTCTCAACTCGTGACTTTGCTGCGCCACATCAGTCTGCGCCGCAACCGCAAGAGGTTCCTGCTTTCCTAAAAAAATGACCCTTCGCGTGCCGCCCCTGTTGCAGCAAAATGCTTATTTGGGCCCGGTGCCGGGTGCTGAGCTTCGCCCTCCAGGTGGCGGTATTCGGGACACGCACCTTGCACTCATCCGGTACGAAGGCGGAACGCGTAGGGCCTACATCAAGCACTTCCCAGACCATGAGCCGTTTGGCCTGTTCAACGAAGCTTTAGCCTGCACCATTCTGACCGGCCTGGGTGTGCCATGCGCGGCGGGAGCCGTCATTTATGCCCCAGTCATGGGGGCAGGACCCGTTCGTCCCGCGTTTGCAAGCCTGGAATCCCCCCTAAAATTCGAAGGGACGGCCAAGCAAATCTATAAAGTTCACGCTGCTGGGGTGGCGGAACTCACCAGAAGATTGCACGCCTGCGGCGCGTTCGCGTCCATCGTCGCTGCCGATCAGCTTCTTGCCAATAGCGACCGAAACCTTGGAAACATTGCGTTCGTCGGGCCTCACACCCTTGAGATATTCGACCACGACGCCATTCTCGGCGGCCCCAGTTTGCCGACGGAGCGCCTCTATGAACCCCTTGGCTGGTCGCGTAGCAAGCTCATCGAAGACCTCAATCCGATCCACACATTGCCTAAAAGGGTAAAAACTAGCATCATGGCGGCGGCGGAAGTCCTCCTTGAGCGCTTTTATCAAATCCAGCCTGACTTTCGGGAGGCGATCCAAGTGAAAGCGAATGGGCGATCCTGTGCCAGCGCAGATGCCATTTGGTGGCGTTCTCTCGATCTGGTCGAGTGGTTTCATCAGCGACTGGGACTGCTGATATGAATACCTTTGAATCATTGCTCGATTTGCCATGTGCCTCCCGCATGGAACAGGCTGGACAGTGGTTCATCATCCGCTGCATGCCTGACGTGTACACCAGAGAGCGCTTCAATGTTGGTGTTGCCGGTGTGGACGCGAATGGTGCGCGTCACGCCAAGGTAATCGAAGAGCCTGGGCGCCTCAAATGCTTTTATGGCGAATCGGCGTCCAACATTGTGGCCCTTGCGGACGTGGCAAAGATGTGCGCGCTCACTGGCGATCCCTCTCCATCAGCGCAGATCGAGTTCACAGACCCTCTTCCGTTTTACAACGCCGAGCTGCTTGATTTTCTCGAAGCGGCGTACGCTCAACAAGTGACCGCCGCGCTTGCCGTCAAAGAGGCCCCCAGCCGCGAACGCATCGATGATGACGGGGCCTTGCGCCTGGTGCGTGACAGCATTCGCATGGCAACGCCGGATGCCGAAAGAATTCTCGCCAGCGTCCCCTATCTGAGTTTCCAGACGTCACGCGGTAAAAGGTCCGTGTACGCGCCATTCATCACCAGGAACGGCGTGGGCACGCTCAAGAGCGCGGACTATAGCCCGGACACTCTGCGCACGCATTTGATGGACGCCGTGCTCGACATGGAATTCGCCGCGCGATTGGGCAAAAAGGAGTCTCAGGGACTCTTCATTCTTCGCCCGCCGATGAAGAACGAGAAAGAGGCTCGGCAAATCGACCGTACTCTGGACACCGTGCTCTTTCGCGCTCCCCCAAGTCTTCACGTCGACATTGAATCCTCTGTCCAGACCCTGACCGCACGTGTCATTGACTGGGCGTTCGCGGCATAGACGATCAACTAAGGGCAAGGGCCAGTTGGGTAAAGGCTTGAAGGCCCCCCACTTTTCTGATCCTCCCAGCCGCATCGACAACCGCCTTCGGGCGGTTTTTTCATGTCGTCTCTCCCCTCCACTGACGCCGCTACGCCACGCACACCAGCCGACACGGGTAGGGGTTTTTCCTTAATCTCAGAAAAGTACACTATTTGGTGTTGCTTTTTTATGCATCATTTGATGTAATTCCACGCCATCCCCTCGATGGAGTGAAGCATGTCCTCTCTCAACAAGGTTCAGCTGATCGGCCACCTCGGACGCGACCCCGAGGTGCGCTATACCGCGGACGGAGTGGCCGTTGCCACCCTCGCACTTGCTACGTCCCGCACCTGGAAAGACAAGGGCGGCGAGCGCCGTGAGGAAACCGAATGGACGCGGGTCGTGCTGTTCGGACGGCTTGCCGAGATTGCCGCGGACTTTCTTTCCAAGGGCACACAGGCCTATGTCGAGGGTCAGTTGCGCACGCGCAAATGGGCCGATAAAGATGGGGTGGAAAGGTACACGACCGAGGTCGTTGCCGATGAGTTGCTGTTGCTGAGCAAGCGGGAGATGGAAAAACCTGCGACCGCTCAGGCGTCGTCGGTTGACGCCGGGCTGGCATGGCCTGATCTGGATGCGGCGCAGGCCGGGGATGCGCCATGATGTTCAACCGCTTCCCTGTGGACTACGTTTTTGTCGGTGAGCGCGATGGGTTCGCCGGGCGCGCGCCGGATGCTGCTTTGTGGCGACGTGAAGCCTACCGGCGCGGCTATGCGCAAGGGTTGCTGACGCGCGCCGAGCGCATCGCACAGGGTGCGCTGCAGCAGACGGTGATTGTGAGCCCAACAGCAGAGGTGCGGCTGTGACGCGCTATCACTATGAAATCGTTCCTCGGCCTGCCGACCTTGGCGGCGGCTGGCGGCTGCGGCTGCTGGAGGAGAAGCGGGAAGTTGGCGGCGGGGTGTTTCCGCTGGCGGAGTACGCCACAGAAAATGCAGATGAAGCCGTCCTCTTCGCCTATGAAGACGCCTTGGCCGACGCCTCGGCCTGGCTAGACAGCCGACCCAAAGAGGCCGCAGCAGCCATGGCGCATATGTTGACCTGTTCGGGCATCGACTATGCGCCAGGAGCGTTGCGGGTGCAGGACGTGCGGATTGAGGACATTGCGCATGCTCTATCGCTGATCTGCCGCTTCGGGGGACACAGCGCCGAGCATTACTCGGTCGCGCAGCACAGTCTGTTGGTCGTGCGCATTCTGGAGGCAATGGAAGCACCGCCAGAAGCCCTGCTCTGCGGGCTGCTGCATGACGCGCACGAAGCTTATGTTGGCGACGTGCCGACGCCAATCAAAGCGATGCTGGGCACATCCTGGAACGATCTGGAACACCAGGCGGAGTCTGCCGTACTGGATGCTTTCGGACTGCGCAATTCGATGAATGACTGGCACGACCTTGTGAAACATGCAGATCGTATTGCGCTGGCGACGGAACGGCGGGATTTGTTGATTTTTGACATAAAAACCAACCTGCCGTGGCCGATACTCCGCGGAGTCGAACCATTCCCGCAACGGACGGCGGTCGGATGGGGCGACTGTCGCCATTGGGCCGAGGCCTTTCTGGAGCGATTTGCGTGGCTTCAGGAGGCTTGCGAGGCTCGTACTTGCATCTCAACTTGAAGGGGTTTTTCGATGAAACGATCTGTGCTGTTGGCTGTGCTGCTGTGCGCGGGGGTCTTGGCGGGGTGTGGGAAGTCCTCCCCAATCACCGCGGCCTCGACTGCCGCAGGCCCTAGCCCGTTTAGCGGCCGCGATGAGGCCTGGTTCATGGCGTACCCGAAAGAAAACGAGACCGAAAACGTCTGGTGCAAAACAAACATCGGCTACCTCAACCCAACAGTCAAAGAACAGGCCAAAACCTATGACCCGGCGTGCGACGTAGCCGCCAGCGCTTACTACAAGCGAATGATGAATGCGAAAACCCAGCCGGGCGCGTTCTAACCATCGAGGTCACTCAGATGCAATCCGCCGGAATGACGTTCATCATCGCGATGATTGTTCTCTACGCCCTCTTCCACCTGTTCTGGATGGCGCCGATCTGGGCCAAACTGATCGTCTTGTCTCCCCTCCTCTGGTCGCTGGGGCGTCTGTTGTGGGCGGTCTACAAGCGGCTGGGCTGGGAGATCAAACGCCGTCGCATGGCCACGCGCTCTCAGCGTCTGTGATTGAACAGGAGGATGCCCCGTGCTCAACGATTTGCTCGAACTTCCCCAACGGGTGATCGCGTTCGCGCGCATCGGCCTGCGGACTTCTCCTGCTGACATTGAGGCGGCGATCCGCTGCCTCGATCAGGCGCAGAACAGCATGCGCAGCGCCGGACAGAGCGCGGTCGCGTTGCACCCCGCCCGTGCTGCGCTGGCCTCTTTGCGCTGGGGGCACCTGCCGCATCGGGATGTCTGCATTTCTGCGGTGTCGAGCCTGGGCGCTGTGATGGTCCTCGGTGAGTCGGTGGAGGAAACGTGATGCACCTGGACATCGGACACATGGCCGTCAGCTCTCTGGTGCATGGGCTGGTCTACGACGTGATTTTCAAGGCCACGCGGAATCTGACGGTCATGCAGACGACTGGGCTGGCGGTTGTGGTGATCGCTGGCCTGTGGCTGGCAGCAAGAATGTTTGGAGGGAAGCGGCGATGACAAAACCACGGATCTATCTGGCTGGGCCAGACTTGTTCTTTGAGGATCGTGATGCGCGCTATGCGCACCTGCGGGCGGCTTGTGCAGATGCGGGGCTGGAAGCGGTGGCTCCGACTGACGGCCTCGAAGTGCATACGGAAGGGCCGCTTTCGGTGGCCGAGCAGATTTATCAGCACAACTTGCATCTGCTGCGCGATTGCGACGGGATGCTGGTGAATCTCAGCCCATTCCGGGGTGTGGAACCGGATAGCGGGTCTGTCTTTGAGGCGGCTTTCGCCACCGCTATCGGCAAGCCCGTGGCCGCCTGGATCGGTGACCACTGGAACACCCAAGAACGCTCTGCCGTGCTGCGCAAAGTCTGGCGTGATGCGGATGGCCGGGTGCGCGACAAGCTCGACGGCGGACTGGTGGAGGACTTTGGACTGCCTACCAATTTGATGTTGGCTTGTAGTTTTTCCGTCTCGCCTGCGCCATGGCAAGCGATCGAACGGCTGCTCATGGTTTTGCCGGTTATGGAAGGGGTCTGAAATGAGCTGCGCCCGGCACGCTGCCGCAGCCCGTGCGGCTCGGCGACCTCAAGCACTTTAGGTTGGCTTATCGGATTCCCACTGTCGATCCAACCAATCCGCCCACCACTGCATCAGATCCCTGCGCTGATCGAGATACTGCGCTCGGTTGTACGCCGCGCGAACCGCGTCAGTCTCACGGTGCGCGAGCTGGCGTTCGATGACATCATGCGCGAAGCCAGACTGCTCATTGAGCACGGTGGACGCCAGCGCCCGGAATCCATGCGCCGTCATCCGGCCGCGATAGCCCAGTCGGTAAAGCGCGAACAGGAAGGTGTTCTCAGAAAGCGGATGACCCGGGCGCAGGGGCGAATCCAGCACCAGATCGCGGTCACCGGTAAACACCCGGAGTTGTTCGAGCACCGCGCGCGCCTGCTGTGACAGCGGCACGACGTGCGGCAATCCCGCCTTCATGCGGTCCTCAGGAACCACCCAGACCGCGCCGTCCTCGCGCAGCTCAGCCCACCGCATGCCGCGCATCTCGCCGACGCGCACGAAGGTCAAAGCCAGCAACTGCAACCCCAGTCGGGTAACCGGTTCCTCATAGCCGTCGATCGCCGCGAGCAGCGCACCGGCCTCGCCTGGCGGGATACTGGCCATCGGCTTTTTCACCTTGCGCGGCTGCAGCACCCGCACCAGACCGGCAGCACCGTGGCTCTCGATGTAGCCCACGTCCTGAGCGTAGTCGAACACCGCGGCGATGCGCCCGGCCACTCGGTGCGCGGTTTCCACACGGCCACCTTTCTGCACGGCCTGCACCACCTCGACGAGCTTCGTGCGCGGGATCTGGTCGATCGGCAGTGAACCAATCGCGGGGAACGCGAAGCGCTCCAGCGTCCCGGCGACCTGCCCCTGATGCTTGCCGTTGGAGAGGGAGGGAAGTTTGATCTTGAGCCACTGCTCAGCGATCGCCTTGAACGTCGGTGCGACCTTCGCGGGTGGCGGGGCGGTCGCTGCGTCGGTCGGCGCACTCTTGGCTTGCGCATGCGCAACGCGGGCCTGCGCCAGAGACATGGTCGGGTAGCGGCCATAGGTCCGCGTGCGTTGTTTGCCGGTCTGCGCATAGTTGGCGCGCCAGCTCTTCAGCCCGGTGGGCGCCACAAAGAGGTACAGGCCGCCGCCGTCGGTGAGTTTGTAGGGCCGCTCCTGCGGCTTGGCTGCCTCGACAGCCTTCACGGTGAGACTCATGGTATCGCCCTCTGGATGCCATGAACGATACCACGATTGGGGGCTGGCTGGCGTGGTATCGCCCCGGATGCAACGGGACGATTATGGACGCGCTCTCCTATGAAAAAGCCCCGTCACAGAAACTGCGCGGGGCTCTTGGGGACTACTTTGGATCAATTCTGGCGGAGAGAGGGGGATTCGAACCCCCGAAGGGCTATTGACCCTTACACGCTTTCCAGGCGTGCGACTTAAACCGCTCATCCATCTCTCCGGTAACCCACGACTATAGCAGACGAGGGCTCCCGGCTTGGGGGCTTCAGGGTCAATGCGTTTTGCCGAGTTGGTCGAGGATGGCGGGATTTTCGAGCGTAGACGTGTCCTGGGTGACAGCCTCTCCCTTGGCCAGAGAACGCAAGAGGCGACGCATGATCTTGCCGGAGCGCGTCTTGGGCAGGTTGTCGCCGAAGCGAATGTCCTTCGGCTTGGCAATGGGGCCGATTTCCACGCCCACATGGTTGCGCAGTTCGGCCGCGATTTTCAGGGCTTCCTCGCCCTCAGGCCGGGGGCGTTTGAGCACGACGAACGCGCAGATGGCTTCGCCAGTGATGTCATCCGGGCGGCCGACCACGGCGGCTTCGGCCACCAGCGGGTGCGAAACCAGGGCGGATTCGATCTCCATCGTGCCCATGCGGTGGCCGGAGACGTTGAGCACGTCGTCGATGCGGCCGGTGATGGTGAAGTAGCCGTCATTGGCGTCGCGAATGGCGCCATCGCCTGCCAGGTAGTAGCCGCCCAGTTCTTCGGGGTAATAGCTTTTCTTGAAGCGTTCGGGATCGCCCCAGATGTTGCGGATCATGGCTGGCCAGGGCTTTTTGATGACCAGAATGCCGCCGGTGCCCCAAGGTACGTCGTGGCCGGTTTCGTCCACCACTTCGGCGGTAATGCCGGGCAGTGGCAGAGTGCAGGAACCGGGCACCATGGGCGTCGCGCCAGGCAACGGGGTAATCATGTGGCCGCCGGTCTCGGTCTGCCACCAAGTGTCGACAATGGGGCAGCGACCGCCGCCGATGTGCTCGTAATACCACTCCCAGGCCGCGGGGTTGATGGGTTCGCCGACGGTGCCGAGCAAGCGCAGGCTGTCGAGCTTGTAGTTGCGCGGGTGCACGGCGGGGTTGGTCTCTGCCGCCTTAATGAGTGAGCGGATGGCCGTGGGCGCGGTGTAGAAAATGGTGACCTTGTGTTGCTCGATCATTTTCCAGAAGCGTCCGGCGTCTGGAAAGGTCGGCACACCCTCGAACATGATTTCGGTGGCGCCGCAAGCCAGCGGGCCGTAGGCGATGTAGCTGTGCCCGGTCACCCAGCCGATATCGGCGGTACACCAGAACAGGTCGTCCGGGCGGATGTCGAAAGTCCAGAGCATGGTCAGCTTGGCCCAGAGCAGATAACCCGCGCTGGAATGCTGCACGCCCTTGGGTTTGCCGGTGGAGCCGGAGGTGTAGAGCAGAAACAGGGGATGTTCGGCCTCGACCCAAACAGGCGGGCAATCCGGGCTGTGGGCTGCGGACAGTTCGTGCATCCAGAGATCGCGGGGGGCGGTGAAGGCCACGTTACCGCCGGTTCGCTGATAGACCACGACATGTCGGATGGTGTCGCAGCCGCCGAGCGCCAGCGCCTCGTCGACGATGGCTTTGAGCGGCAGCGATTTGCCGCCGCGTCGCTGTTCGTCGGCGGTGATCACCAGCACGGCGCCTGCATCTTCGATACGGTCGCGCAGCGACTGCGCCGAAAAACCGCCGAACACGACCGAGTGCGTGGCCCCGATTCGGGCGCAGGCCTGCATGGCCACCACGCCCTCAACCGACATGGGCATGTAGATCACCACGCGGTCGCCCTTGTTCACCCCGAGCGATTTGAGTGCGTTGGCAAAGCGGCCCACCTTGTCGAGCAATTCGGCGTAACTCACGCGGGTGACGGCGCCGTCATCGGTCTCGAACACGATCGCCGTCTTGTCGCCCTTGCCGGCCTGCACGTGCACATCCAGGCAGTTGAAGGACACATTGAGCCGACCATCATCGAACCATTTGTAGAACGGGGCCTGGCTGTCGTCGAGTGCGTGGGTGAAGGGATGCTGCCATTGCAGATTTTCCCGCGCCATGCGCCCCCAGAAGCCGGTGTAATCGGCCTCGGCCTCGGCGCAGAGGGCGCGATAGGCGTCCATGCCGGAAATGCGGGCGGACTGCACGGCTTGCTGGGAGGGGTAATAAACCTTGCGTTCGTGCGGGTGTGTGGCGGTGTCGCTCATGACAGTCTCCTTCGTTTTGTGAAATCTCAGCGCAAAGGCGCAGGAAAAAACATTGCTATCTGAATTTTGCGCCCTTACGTAGCCCTGACGGCAGCCCTGACGCTGCACATCGAGCATAGTGCGCAGCGCTGGCGTGGGGATGAATTGGAGCGAGACGGTGCCCTTCTAGAATCGCAATTCAATCCCCGTCACCGGAACCGCCATGCCTCGTCCGCCCGACCTGCCGCACGTCCCCTTCATCCCCCGCCTGCTGTTTATGAGCCGCTGGTTGCAGTTGCCGCTTTATGTGGGGCTGATCCTGGCACTCGGGGTGTATGTCTTTCACTTCTGGGTGGAACTCAGCGATCTGGTCGGCGCGGCATTCGGCAATCAGGCCTCGCTGGCACACCTGCTCGAAGCCATCGCCGTGCGCAATCCTCTGCCCGTGGAGGATGCGCAGGCTCTGGCGCATGGCGCCGCGCCCAAACTCACCGAGACGACCATCATGCTGGTGGTGCTCAGCCTGATCGACGTGGTGATGATCGCCAATCTGCTCATCATGGTCATCGTGGGCGGATACGAAACTTTCGTATCGCGCATGTACCTCGAAGACCATCCCGATCAGCCGGAATGGCTGTCGCATGTCAACGCCTCGGTGCTCAAGGTCAAGCTGGCGATGGCCATCATCGGCATTTCTTCCATCCACCTGCTGCGCACCTTCATCAACGCCGACGCCTATAGCGTGAAAGCGTTGGTGGCGCAGACCACTATCCATGTCGTGTTCCTGCTTTCGGCCATGGCGATCGCCTACACCGACCGCATGATGACCCGCACCATGCTGCTGGGCCATGTCAAGGCGGACGAGGCTCATTAGGCCCGCCGCCTGTCAATCCCGGCACCACCTGTTTCATCCACAACAAACCGTTCACACCATGACCACCGTTATCCGCGCCGCCGATTTGCGCGACAGCATCGCCGCAGCGCTGCAGTTCATCAGTTACTACCACCCGGCCGACTACATCAGCCATCTGGCTAAAGCGTATGAGCGCGAGCAGTCGCCTTCGGCCAAGGACGCCATGGCGCAGATCCTGACCAATAGCCGCATGTGCGCCGAAGGGCATCGCCCGATCTGTCAGGACACGGGCATCGTCAATGTCTTTCTCGACATCGGCCTGAACGTGCGCCTGGAAGGCTTCGACGACGGCATCGATGCAGTGGTCAACGCCGGGGTACGGCAGGGTTATCTCGACCCCGACAACGTGCTGCGAGCTTCGATCGTGGACGATCCGATTTTCGCCCGCAAGAACACGCGCGACAACACTCCGGCCGTCATCAACGTCAACCTCGTGCCCGGCAATACCGTGTCGGTGAAGGTCGCTGCCAAAGGCGGCGGCAGCGAGAACAAGAGCAAGTTCATCATGATGAACCCCAGCGACAACCTGGTCGATTGGGTGCTCGCCACCCTGCCGACCATGGGCGCTGGTTGGTGCCCGCCGGGCATGCTGGGCATCGGGGTAGGCGGCACGGCCGAGAAGGCCATGCTCATGGCCAAGGAAGCGTTGATGGACGATATCGACATGTCCGATCTGCTGGCACGCGGCCCGCAAAACAAGCTGGAAGAACTGCGCATCGAGTTGTTTGAAAAGGTCAACGCGCTGGGCATCGGCGCTCAGGGTCTCGGCGGCCTGTCCACCGTGCTGGACGTGAAGATCAAGACCTACCCGTGCCACGCGGCCAGCAAGCCGGTGGCCATGATCCCCAACTGCGCCGCCACCCGCCATGCCCACTTCGTGCTCGATGGCAGCGGCCCGGCCTTTCTCGATCCGCCCAGTCTCGACCTCTGGCCCCAAGTGCACTGGCAGCCCGATGCCGCACGCAGTCGCCGGGTCAATCTCGACACCCTGACCCGAGAAGAAGTGGCGAGCTGGAAGCCGGGCGACACCCTGCTGCTCTCGGGCGAACTGCTCACCGGGCGCGATGCCGCGCACAAGCGCATTGCCGACATGCTCGCGCGTGGCGAAACACTGCCCGTCGATTTCACCAACCGGGTGATCTATTACGTCGGCCCGGTCGATCCGGTGCGCGACGAAGTCATGGGCCCGGCCGGCCCGACCACCGCCACCCGCATGGACAAATTCACCGAGACCATGCTCGCGCAAACCGGGCTGATCGCCATGATCGGCAAGGGCGAACGCGGCCCGGTGGCGATCGAGGCGATCAAAAAGCACCGCAGCGCCTCGCTCATGGCCGTGGGCGGCGCAGCGTATCTGGTGGCCAAAGCCATCAAGGCGGCGCGCGTCGTGGCGTTTGAAGACCTGGGCATGGAGGCGATCTATGCCTTCACCGTGCAGGACATGCCCGTGACCGTGGCGGTGGACGCGCAGGGCATCTCGGTGCATCAGACCGGCCCGGCACAGTGGAAAGCGCGCATCGCGCAAATGCCGCAAATTCCCATCACTGCCGCCTGAACGCCCTCGATGTCCGCTGACCGCCCCGCCTGCGACCCCGCGCGCTGTCCGCTGTGCGGTCAGCCCAATGCGTGCATGCGGGCCGCGGGGGATGAATCGGCCACTTGCTGGTGCGTCAGCGTGCGCTTTGCGCCGCAAACCCTGGCACGCATTCCGCCCGCGTGCATCGACTTGGCCTGTATCTGCCCGCAATGCGCGGATGCCGAGCCCGCTCAGCCAAGCCGTCGCGCATGAGCCCAACCCCGAAGATCGGCGTCTTCGATTCCGGCGTGGGCGGCCTCACCGTGCTGCGCGCGCTGCGGGCGCAGTTGCCGCAAGCCAGCCTGATCTACGTCGCCGACTCGGCCCACGCGCCCTACGGCGACCGACCTGACGATTTTCTTCAGCAACGAGCACGCCAGATCACCCGCTTTCTGATCGGGCAAGGCGCGCGCCTCATCGTCGTGGCCTGCAACACCGCCACCGCGGCAGCCATCGCCGCTTTGCGCGCGGAATTCGATCTGCCCTTCGTGGGCATCGAGCCCGGCATCAAGCCCGCGCTGGCCCGCAGCGACGCGCGGCGCGTCGGCGTGCTGGCCACCCCGTCCACCCTGCGCAGCGCCAAGTTCCGCGCGTTGTTACACACCCATGCCGGCGCTGCCGAGCCGGTGCTGCAGCCCTGCCCCGGTCTGGCCGATGCGGTGGAGCGTGGCGATCTGCAGGCGCCGCAAGTGCAGCAGTTGATCCGTCAGTTCTGCGCGCCGCTGCGCACTGCCGGTTGCGACACCGTGGTGCTGGGTTGCACGCATTACCCCCTGCTGGCCGAGCAGATTCAGGCCGAACTCGGCCCCCAAGTGCACCTGCTCGACACCGCCGAGCCAGTGGCGCGGCAAGCCGCGCGTCTCTGGCAACAAACAAGCGCACAGAGGCCCGAACTGCCGCAGATCTACACCAATGGCGATCTCGCCGTGCTGCGTCGCATGGCGGATCTTTGCGGGCTGCAAGACGCCGCCATCCATCGCTGGAACGAAGTCGCCGATTGATCGCACCGCCCTGCCCTGCAGAAAACGGCTGACGCGGGGACAATGGAACGAGATGTTTTATTCCACGCCAGCCGCCCGTTGCAGCTGCTTGTCAGATTCTTTCGTTCATTGCCTATGTCGTCTCAACTCTTCTCCCCGTTTTCACTCGGCGCCCTCAGCCTGCGCAACCGCATCGTGGTCAGTCCGATGTGCCAATACAGCGCCGTGGAGGGTAATGCCATGCCCTGGCACCGCGTGCATCTTGGCCAGCTGGCGCAAAGCGGCGCCGGCCTGCTGTTCATCGAGGCCACCGCGGTCGAAGCCATCGGCCGCATCACCCCCGGCTGCCTGGGGCTGTATTCAGCCGACAACGTAGCGGCGCTGCGCGCTGTTCTTGACGAGGTGCGCAGCTTTAGCGACATGCCCATCGGCATTCAACTCGGGCACGCGGGGCGCAAGGCATCGAGCGCACGGCCCTGGGACGGCGGTCAACTCCTACCGGCATCGCAAGGCGGCTGGCCCACCGTGGCCCCTTCCGCGGTGCCGCACGGCGCGCAGGAGGCTGCACCGCAAACGCTGGACGCCAGCGGCCTGGAGCGCATCCGCAACGCCTTCGTCCAAGCCGCGCGACACGCCGCCAGCCTGGGCCTGCAAGCGGTGGAGCTGCACTGCGCGCACGGCTATCTGCTGCACCAGTTTTTGTCGCCGCTGTCCAATCAGCGCGACGACGGCTACGGCGGCAGCCTGACCCAGCGCATGCGCTATCCGCTGGAAGTGTTCGATGCCGTGCGCGCAGCCTTGCCCGCGAGCATTCCGCTGGGCGTGCGGGTCTCGGCAACCGACTGGGTGGAGGGCGGCTGGGATCTGGAGCAAACCCTTGCCTTCGCGCAAGCGCTCAAGGCGCGAGGTTGCGACTGGATCGACGTGTCTTCCGGCGGTTTGTCCCCCAAGCAGCAAATCCCCATCGGCCCCGGCTATCAGGTGCCATTGGCTCAGGCGATGCGAGAGGCGACCGGGCTGCCCACGATGGCCGTTGGCCTCATTACCGAAGCGCAACAGGCCGAAGCCATCGTGGCTGAAGGCCGGGCCGATCTGGTCGCGCTGGCCCGCGCCCTGCTGTGGAATCCGCATTGGCCCTGGCACGCCGCAGCCGCCTTGGGCGCGCAGGTCAAGGTACCGCCGCAATACTGGCGCAGCGAGCCGCGGGACGCCCGCGGCGTGTTTGCCAACGCCGCCATCGGGCAACGCTGAGCTGCGGCCTCGCCTTTGGCGCCCGCGACGGCAGCCCGTCTGCGCGAAATCAAATGAAACCGCGCCGAAAGACACAGACCCCGGCGCGGATCAACGGTCCGCCCCAGCGAACGCAATTCGCGTAAACCCTGAATTTCTGCGACTTGCGGGCTGTTTGTGACCCCAGTCACTCACACATAGATAAACCTGCAAGTCTCAATTTGCAATTTGCGGTAGATCAAATCCCTACTGAGCTCCTCTCTCGATACTCCGACCAGTAACAAAGTGTTGTCTTTTGCAACATTGCGGTGCAGGTCGCACCGAGACTAGGAGTCGAGATGGATTGGGTCGGGCTTTATCCCACTTGGTATGAACCGGGTGTGGGCAGTGGCTGGGTCGTCGGCATCATGGCCACCATTCATGTGCTGGCTTCGCACACTTCGGTGGGCGCGGCCATTTTGTTTGCGTATCTGGCGGTGCTCGCCTACCGGCGCAATCAGCCGCAGTTGCTGGATTACATCCGCAAATACGGCATGTTCCTGCTGGTGTTCTCGTATGTCATCGGCTCAATCACCGGGCCGGGCATCTGGTTCACCACCACTGTGGCCAGTCCGCGCGGCATTTCGGCGCTGATCCACAGCTTTGTGTGGAAATGGGCCACCGAATGGGTGTTTTTCGTCATCGAGGTGGTCGGCGTCTATCTGGTGATCTACCTGGTCGGCCGGGTCGATCAGCGCACGCATATGCGTATCGCCGTGATCTTCGGCATGGCGTCTTACACCACCATGCTCATCATCCTGGGCATCCTGTCGTTCATGATGGTGCCGGGCAAGGAAGTCTGGTTCACTGAAGGGGGCTACCTCAACGGCTTCTACGGCAGCAACACCTTCGCCCAGCTCGCCATGCGCACCGCGTTCATGTTCACTATGACGGCGGTAGTCGGCGGCATCGTCGCGGCGCGCATCACCGATCCGGCGTTCAAGCGTGAGATTTCGCGCAAGCTGGCCTGGCTGGGCATCGTGTCGTCGATCACCGGCGCGGCGCTGTTCCAGTGGTATATCCGCACCCTGCCGGAAACCGCGCATCTGGTGATGGACAACCGCCTGCCGTCCTACTTCCAGCCAGCCATCATCACCGTGCTGCTGGGCATTCTGGCTTACTTCGTGATGACGCTGATTTCCTCGCGCACCCTGGTGGTGTGGGGGGCGTCGGTGGCCACCGTGAGCATTTTGCTGTTCGGGCTGTGGCCGGAGGAAGTGGCGCGCGAGTCCATCCGCAAGCCCTGGGTGGCCGGGCAGTACATCTATTCCAACCAGGTCGTCGGCCGCGATGTGCCGGGCATGAACATCAAGAGCGAAATTCCGCTGCTGGAGACGCACGGCTTTCTCAAGACGCAGGTGTTCGTTCCCAACGAGCTGCGCGTGGTCACGCCGGACAACATGCTCAAAGTGGGCGAGTCACTGGCGCTGACGACCTGCTCCAACTGCCACTCGCTGAGCGATACCGGCATGCGACCGCTGCATCGCTACTTCGGCGGAACGACCAACGTGACCGAGGTTGAAAACTACCTGCGCGGCGCGCTGTCCACCGGGGCCACGCTGTATATGCCGATGATTCCGCTCAAGCCCGAAGAAGCCGAGGCGCTTGCGGTATTCATCGTCAACATGAAGCAGCCGCAGGCCGCCATCGCCCACATCCAGCACAAGGCGGCACTGGCGCAGGCCGACCAAACCGCTGCGCTGCCCGCAACCCTGACCCAAGAGGTGCGCTGACATGAATTCTGAAATGCTCTATGCCCTGCGCGACGTCGCCGGGGTTCCGTCTCACCCCATCGTCTTTCTGGTGCTGGGCGTGCTGACCTTTGCGCTGCACATCGCAGCGGTACAGGTCATGCTCGGCGGCACAGCGCTGGTGCTCGCCAACGCCTTCAGCCGCAACCCCATGCGCCGCCGCCTGGCTGCGGCCATGACCACCACCGCCAAGATCGCCGTCTCGGTGGCCGTGGTGCTCGGCGTGGCACCGCTGCTGTTCGTACAGGTGACCTATGACCCGTTCTGGTACACCAGCAATGTGCTGTCGGCCTGGTGGGTGGTGGGCTTTATCGTGCTGCTCATTGCCGGCTATATGGCGCTGTACTTTTTCTACAGTCGCAACCATCACCTCGACGACCCTCAGCACGACACGCGCTCGGGCTGGAGCTTGGTGGCCGCGCTGGCGCTGTTTCTGGTCGTGGGCTTCATCATGCATGTGCTCACCCAGCAAATGCTCAGCCCCGAGAAGTGGATGAGCTGGTACGCACCGGGCGGGGTGATCGAGCCGCGCGGCCGCACGCTGCACGACTACAACCTGTGGCGCTTCGGCTTTTTCATCGCCCTGGCCGCACCGGTGACGGGGGCTTGGTTGTTCGCCTATCGCCGCTACCTCAGCGCGGGGCAACTGGCCGAGGCGAACTACCTCCAGTGGGTCGGCGCCCTCGCCAGCAAGATGCTCAATGTCGGCGGGGTGATCGCCCTGGTGTTTCTCGGCGGCTGGATGGCTACCCTGCCTGCCAACATCGCCGGGTTTGCCTCCTCGCCCATCGTTCTGCTCAGCGTGGCGTTGCTGCTGCTCACCGTGGCGCTGCCCACGGTGCTCGGCCAGCGCACGCTGCACACCTCGCTCGGCTACGCCCCCTTCGCCCTCGGCGCAGTGGCGCTGATTGCCGTGGCCGCGCTGCGCGAAGTGCTGCGCTGGACGGTGCTCAAGGGCATACACGGCTATGACGTGTTCACCTACCCCGTGCACCTCGACTGGTACAGCAACGTGCTGTTCTTCTCTACCTTCGCCCTCATTGGCGGCAGCACCCTGGCTTACTTTCTCACCATTGCCTGGAAGGTGGGGCAGACGCCCAAGGGTCAGATCTACACCCCATCGGCCGCCATCGACCGCATCGGCACGGTTTCCATGTGGCTGGTGGGCCTCTGGATCGTTCAGTTCTTCGTAGTCGGCTTCGTCGTCTGGGCGCAATAAGGATTTCGTATGCGACTTCAACACCTCACCCTCGTCCTGATCGGGCTCGTGTTCGCCATCGGCCTGCTCGGCGCGAATGCTCCCGCTTTTGCCGCGCCTGCCGCACCCGCAGCGGTCGGCACACCAGCCGCCGCAACCCTGCCGCCCGGGCCCAAAGCACCGCCCAGCGGCGCCGCCATGGCGCAAACCTGCGCCGGTTGCCACGGCACGGACGGACGGCTACACGCCGCCGCCTTCATGCCCCTGGCTGGCATGCCCAAAGCGCAGTTGGCGCAGGCCATGCGCGATTTCCGCGATGGTAAGCGCCCCTCCACGCTGATGGGCCATGTGGCTCAGGGCTTCAGCAATGGCGAAATCGACGCCATCGCCAGCTACTTCGCCGCCGTCAAACCCGAATAAAAGGCACACCATGAACTCTCGTCGTCAATTTCTGCTCGCCAGTGCCACGGCATTGGGCGCTGTTGCCTTCCCCGCCATCGCCCGCGCCGGTCAGGCGTCTGCTCGCATCGTCATCGTCGGCGGTGGCGTGGGTGGCGCCACGGCGGCCAAATACCTCAAGCTGGCCGATCCCAGCCTGCGGGTCACGGTGATCGAAAAAAACCCGGTCTATATCCGCCCTTACGGATCGAGCGAAGTGCTCAACGCGCACGTCACGATGCAAGACCTGCGGGTGAGCTATGACGCGCTGCGGCACAAGCATGGCGTGGCCTTCGTGTTCGATGCCGCCAAAAGCCTCGACCCGGTGAACAAAACCGTCACCACGGCCAGCGGCAAGGTTTTGGGCTACGACAAACTCATCGTCTCGCCCGGCATCAAGCTGCGCTACGACAGCCTGCCCGGCTACAGCGAACAGTTGGCCGACAGCCAAGTGCCCAGCGGCTGGATTGCCGGGGCGCAGACCGCCCTGCTGGCCAAGCAGTTGCAGAGCATGCGCGACGGCGGCACCTTCGTGCTGGCCGCACCGCCCAACCCCTACCGCTGCCCGCCCGGCCCCTACGAGCGCGCCGCGCTGATGACGGAGTGGTTCAGCAAACACAACCCGCGCGCCAAGGTCATCATCGCCGACCCGAAGGACAGCTTCGTCACCGACGAAACCGCCTTGCTCGGCTGGAACCGGCTCTATGGTTTCCAGCCGCCGGCCGAATACCGCACCAAGCTCGCGGCCAAACTCCAGCCCTCCACCCAACCCTGCGCGCTGGAGTGGATTCAGGCCAAGGCCGGCGGCACCCCGCAGCGTCTGGACGCCAAGACCATGACCCTGCACACCGCGGGCGGCGCCATCAAAGCCGACGTGATCAACATCATCCCGGCCATGGTCGCCGGGCAGATCGCCTTCGACTTCGGCCTCACCAACGACAGCGGCTTTTGCCCTGTGCACCGCGCCACGTTTGAATCGACCTTGCACAAAGACGTGTACGTGATCGGCGATTCCAGCATCGCCGATGTCATGCCCAAGTCGGGCTTCTCGGCCAACACCCAGGCCAAATGGGTGGCCCGGGTCATTACCGACGGTCTGGCGGGACGAGACCCCGGCACGCCCGTCTGGGAGAACACCTGCTACGCCCTGGCCGGCAAAGACTACGGTCTGTTCGTCGCCGACGTATTCAAGATCAAGGAAGACGGCAAGATCGGCCGCATCAACAAAGCGCGCTACCTGCCGCTCGATGCCACGCCCGCGCAAATCCGCCTGTCCGCCGTCTATCAGCAAGCCTGGATTCAGGCCTTCACTCAGGACATCTTCGCATGATCACCGCCGCATTCCCCACTGCGTGGCGCACACTCGCCCTGGCCGCCGCGCTTCTCGCCAGCCCGCTGTTTGCCAGCCCGCTTTTCGCCAGCTCCCTTGCGCAAGCCAGCGAACACGGCAAACCCGCGCCCAAGCCCTGGAGCCCCGTCACCCTGCAAACCGCGTTGGGCGATCTGCCCAAAGGCAATGCCGCCGCGGGCAAGGCCGTGCACGATTCCATGATGTGCGCCTCCTGCCACGGCGCCGCTGGCAATGCCGCAACGATGAATTGGCCCAGCGTCGCCGGCCAGCGCTACGACTACACCGCCAAGATGCTGCTCGACTATCGCAGCGGCCTGCGCTCTGAGGACGAACGCGCGGGGCTGATGACCAGCATCGCCCGCCTGATGACCCCGCAACAGATCGCGGATGTCTCCGCCTACTACGCCAGCCTGCCCAAGCCCGTGGCGCCGCAGGCCCAGGCCGCCCTCGCTGCGCCGCTAACCGCCGCAGAGCACAAGCGGGTGGAGCAACTCGTGCGCAAAGGCGATGCCAACCGCCTCATCACCGCCTGCGCGTCGTGCCACGGCCTGCACGGCGAAGGCAAGGGCACGACGCCAGCCATCGCGGGTCAGACGACCGACTACTTCATCCGCACCATGCGCCTGTATCACAACGGCGAGCGTCAAAACGATGTGTACAAAGGCATGAGCCAGTTCAGCCAGCGCCTGAGCGACGCCGATACCTTGCTCATTGCGCGCTACTACGCCAGCCAGGGGCAAAGCCAAACCGCGAAAGCGGATTGACGAGCGGACCGAGCTGGTAATACCGCTCAGGCCGCCGCCGATTCACGGCGCCTGGGTAGGGTCCAGGGCCGCGGCGCGCGCCTTGGCGATTTCAGCCGCCGTGCTGCGATACGCCTCGGGGTGCGGCTGGCCGAGGCGCAATGCGACCTCGATCGCCCCCTGCGCCGCCTTCCAGTCTCCCGCAGCGAGCAAGGCCTGCGCGAGGTTGTTCATGGGATCGCCATCGGAAGGGTTCGCTCTTGCTGCCTCGGCGAAATGAATCGCAGCCCGCGGATAGTCCTTGCGCGCATAAGCCAGATTGCCCAGCCCCATCATGGCAATCCACGCCTTGGGCCAGCGCTTGAGCGCCGCCTCGTAAGCGGTGCGTGCCGCCTCAGGCGCCACGCCTTCGAGCGGGGCCACGGCGCGCAAATACGTCAATTCATCAATTCCAGGCGGAAACTGCCCCGGCTTGACGGCAATGAACGCCCATCTCCCGCCTGCAGCCCAAGACCGATCAAACTGCTCGATGGAAAGCTGCAGATCACGGGCCGTACTGGAACGCAGAGTCACGCGATCGCCCGGCAAGTCATACGCCACCAGCACGGCATAGTGCCAATCGCGCGCACCCAGCCCGACCTTCTGCAGCACCACCACCGGAAAGCCGGCAGCCACCTGCTCGAACACAGCGCCGAGCTTGGGAGGTAGAACCACAGGAATGCGCCCTGCCCGGCGCGACGCCCCGAGCAGATCGAATTGCAGGCTTCCTTCCAGACCCGGCGTGAACACCTGCGGGATCAACTGCTTCGGCGTGGTGCGCACCCCGCTGAAGACCAGCACAGAGGCCAGCGAAGCCGGTCCGCAGTAGTGACTGTCATCCGAAAAAAACGGCACTCCAGCCACAGTCGCAGAAGCTGGCAAGCCAGCGGGCTCATCCACCAAACGCCCCTGCTGAAATTGCAGCGGCGCCGTCGAAAAGACCCCAGGCGGCAAGGCGGCGCAACCGCCCAGCAACAGACTGAGCGCAAGAGTCAGTTGCGATGCGACGCGCAGGCGACGACCCGTCATGCACACCCCATCAAAGCGCTAGCACGACCAGAATCGCCACCAGCAGAATGATCACCATTTCCTGAAAACCGAGCGCGCCTGCGGCCGGCATGCTGTTGATCCTGCCAGCCAGCTGCGCCACTTCGGCATTGCTCAGCGCCGCAAGGCGTTGCTGCGTCACCTCTTGGCTCAACCCCATTTGCTCCAGCTTGGCCTGCACATCGGCCCGCGCCATGAAATGGTCAAGCGTCGACCGATCCGCGGCCAGCGTTGCCGCGTCCTGGCCGGACTGCGGCTGGGTGAGCTGCTGCGTACCAATCAGTTCGGCACGCGCGGCGGGTGCAGCGGCCATCAGACTCACGCCCAATGCAGCCACCAGGAATTGACGGGAAATACGAGAAGGAAACATTCGTCGGCCCTTTCAATAAGTGAAATTTTCCAGACTCAACCGCCCGGAAACTGGGAATGTTGGCAGGCGCTCAAGTTTAATCGCCGCCGCGTCGATTACCCACCGAACGCAATCAATGCGCCGATAAAAATCAGAAAAATCGAGAACACCCGTTTGAGTGCGTCGCCCGAAATGCGATGCGCCACGCGTACCCCATACGGCGCAAGCACCATCGAAGCGACTGCGGTCGCCGCAGCCGCGGGCAAGAAAACGTAGCCAAACGCCCCTGGAGGAAGGGGATGGGCGGGCGCATGAACCGAGATCATGTAACTCAGCGCGCTGGACAGGGCGATGGCCAAGCCGCAAACCGTACTCGTCGCCACCGCCTTGACCGGCTGAACGCCCAGAGCCACCAACAAGGGCACCGTCATCGACCCGCCGCCGATCCCCACGACGGAGGACACAGCCCCGATGCCCACACCTGCCGGCAACAACCAGGGTGAACGCGGAATGTGCTCCTGACCTGGCACTGTCTTTTTGCGTTTACCAGCTGCCATCTGTACCGCCATAACGGCACAGAACCCGGCAATGACATAGCGCAGGGCTGGGCCGCTGAGCATCTGCGCCAAATGCGCTCCGATGAAACCCCCGATCACCATACCTGGCGCCAGCCAGCGCCAACTCGGCCACAGCACGCCGCCGCGTCGGATATGCGCCGTGGCAGAGGAAATAAAGGTGAGCACGATACTGGCCATCGACGTCGCCACGGCCACATGAATGACCTCATCGGCCGGAATGCCCAACGCAGGCAGCGCGAAGCTGAGTGCCGCCACCAGCAGCAAGCCGCCCCCGATGCCCAACAGCCCACCCAGAAAACCCGCAGAGGCTCCGGCCAACAGAAAAATCGCAATGGAAAGCCACATCATCATTTCTCTTCGAGCGCCAATAATCCCTGGCAGCCTAACTGCTCAGGCCGGGTTCTGCCGCAAAGCGACCGCCATAATCCCCACAAAAAAGCCCGCAGACCGTACAGCCTGCGGGCTCGAATGATGCGAGAGGGATCAGTCTTTGCGTTCGGGATGCAGCAGACGCTCCATGCCGATGAGCTTCATCATGTATTTTTCGTAAATCGGCTCGGAGTTGCCCTTCTTCATCTTGCGGATGAAGTATTTTTCAAATGCAATCTTCGCTAGGTGCACCCACTTGCCTTCGCCGAACCAGTTGACGTTGCGCGGCGGAATCTGCGGAATGGCCACGAACGCCGCGCCGGTATTGCCGAAGTCGGCCAGGCAGATGGCCTGCCAGGTGCCGCGGTGCGAGGGTTGTTTGCCCGCGAGTTCCTCCTCGAGGTTGTGCACGATGGCCGTGACCATCGACTCGATCATGTAGCCCGTTTTGGGCACGCCGCAGGCAACCGGCGTCGGGCCGGTCGGTGGAATGGCGATGCACACGCCAGCAGAGTAGATGTTCTTGTATTTCGGGCTGCGCTGATGTTGATCAACGATGACAAAGCCGCGCGGGTTGCACAGCCCCTCCACCGCAGCCACCGCGTCCACACCCTTGAACGCAGGCAACATCATGGAGTGCTTGAACGGCAGTTCATGCTGTTTGACCAGATTGCCCTGCATGTCGAGTTCATCCACGAACATCTTGCCGTCTTCCACCTTGGTGGTCTTGGCATTGGTGATCCAGCGGATGTCATGGCTGCGGAAGGCGCTTTCCATGATGCCCTTGGAGTCACCCACGCCATCCAACCCCAGATGGCCGATGTAGGGCTCGGAAGTCACGTAAGTGATGGGCACCTTGTTGCGGATTTTTTTCTTGCGCAGCGCGGTGTCGAGCACCATGGTGTATTCGTAGGCCGGGCCGAAGCAGCTCGCTCCCGGCATTGCGCCCACAATCACCGGCCCCGGATTGGCCACCAGCTTTTCATAGTCGGCGTAGCACTTTTCAGCATGGTCGATACTGCAGATCGAGTTGGTATACCCGCCGTGCGGGCCGGAACCCGGCACCTCCTCGAAAGACAGCTTCGGCCCGGTGGTGATGATGAGATAGTCGTAGTTCACCTTGGCGCCATCCTGCAGGGTCAAGGTATTGCTCTCCGGCTCGATCTTGGTTACCGACTTGGCGATGAAGTCGATCCCCTTTCGCTCCAGATACGGCTTGATCGCAAAGATCACCTCGTCTCGACTGCGCCAGCCCACGGCCACCCAGGGGTTGGAGGGCACAAACTGGAAATAGTCCACGGCATTGATGACCGTGATCTTGTGTGCTTTGCCGAGCGCTTCACGCGCTTCATAGGCGGCGGGCATGCCGCCAATGCCGGCGCCCAATACAACGATATGTGCCATACCCTGGTCTCCTGATGTGCAAGTGAGTGCCCGAATGCGCTCGGGCGGCGTTCAACAAATTCGGCCCCATCCAGCGGCAAGCGAGGGTTCGACTCCTGCAAAACAGTCAGCCTGTTGGTTGAGGATGAGAACCCGCAGCGGTACTGAACGTCACCGCTTCGCCAGCGAGTCTTTGCCTAGGTATTCAAGCATATCTATACAGCCCCTTTCATCTCGGGGATTCCTGTCACACCCACCAAAAAAGCTTGATTAAACGCAAATTCAATGAGACCGCATCAGTGTTAGTCCTAGTCTGGAAAAACCCTAATACTCCCGGAAGCATAATGAAATCTTTCCTATACTTGATTTGAGACAAGCTGATCGTTCGATCAGCACGCGGCCACACGCACGGATGTCGCCGCATCACCCCTGGAGGAAGCCTACTCATGCGCAATACACCTCGTCCACTCTGGAACCCCTACGTTGCCGGGGTTTTGTTGGGTTTGGGACTACTGGCCACATTTCTTGTCACCGGAAATGGTTATGGCGTGACCGGTGCAACCACCCTGGCGACTGCAGCCGTAGCGGGCAAGGTCGATCCCAATACCGTTGCCGCCCACACCTATCTCCACAATCTGTTTGAAGTCGGTTTGGATCGCTGGGTCGTCTGGGAAGTCGTTGGCTTGGCCATCGGCGGCTTGATTGGCAGCGTATTGGCTGGCCGCTTCAAGCTGCAAATCGACGGCCCCACTCAAGCAGGGCGCAGCCTGCGACTCGTCCTCGCAGTCATTGGCGGCATCGCAGCAGGTTTTGGCGCTCGTCTCGCCTTGGGGTGCACCAGCGGCATGGGACTCTCGGGCTCCGCAACGCTGGCCGCTGCGGGCTTCTTGTTCCTGATCGGATTTTTCATTGCTGGCGCCGTGTTCGGCCAACTCACGAAAGGACTCTGGAAATGAGCTTCCCTCTTGGATACACCGGCCCCGTATCGGGCATTATCCTCGGCCTGATTTTCGGCTACATCCTTGAAAACGCCGGCTTCGGCAGCGGTTGCAAACTCACCGCCCAGTTGCGCTTCAAGGACTGGGCCGTGTTCAAGGTTATGTTCACCGCCATTCTCGTGTCGGCCGGCGGCCTCTATCTGCTGCAAGGCCTTGGCGTGATTGCTGTCGACAATATGTTCGTGCCCTCGGTCTTCCTTTGGGGCAGTTCGCTGGGCGGCGTGCTGATTGGCGTCGGCATGGCCGTCGGCGGTTACTGTCCAGGCACGTCCATCGTGGCCTTGTTCTCCGGCAAGTTGGACGGCTTGATTTTTCTGCTGGGCATCGGCATCGGCACCCTGGGTTTCAACTCCGTGTTCAGTTCCATCGAGGGCTGGGCCTGGAAGCAGGTCGGCCCAGATGGACTGACCTTGCCGCAGTTACTGCACCTTCCTGCCTGGGCTGTCTGGGGTCTGCTGTTCGCCGTGCTCGTAGTTGTGGGCTACCTCACCCGAACCAATGCCTCTGCGCGCAAGACCAGCAACAAATCTTCCGGCTCGTTTGCACCGCAAAACACCTAAATCGCATTGCGCTGTCAGCGCATGGCCCTGCACGCACGTTGATAGTGCGCAGGGCCGCAAGCAGTTGCCCTGGATTTTTTCAACCACTCATCAGGAGTTCCACATGGCTAAAGCCCGCATCAAACTCTCGCAAGCCCTTCCCGCCCTGGCCCTTGCTGCGGCTGTAATCGCGCCCATGCCGCAGGCCCTGTCTAGCCTGTCCGCCACCGGCGTTGCGCAGGCTGCGAGCAATCCCTGCGCACCAAGCAATCCTTGCGCTCCGTCCAAGAAAATGGACAAAAAAATGGAAAAGAAGAGCAGCAATCCTTGCGCTCCTTCCAAGAGTAGCAATCCTTGCGCTCCGTCCAAATAAGCTGACTTGAACACATGGCGCAGTCTCTGCACTGCGTCATGTTTATCCATGCTCCAGTCCTCTTCCCTGTTGTCTGGCCACGCGCCCAAAGGTCGACGCTTTACCGCCGATCTGCTGCGGGCATTGCCTCCGCAAGAGCGAAGCGATCTGTATGCCTACGGTCTCAAGGCGCTTGAAGCCACGCAGTCGCTGCTGCAACAGGGCAAAACGGTGATCTCCGAAATCATTGGAAATGCCGCGTATGTCGAGTGGGAGCACTATCCGCAGCGCGATGCAAAAAGCCGCACCGGGGCTTTGTTTTATTACCACGCCCATGCAGCGAACCAACGAATGTCGGCAGAGCATGGTCACTTCCATGTCTTTGCACCCAACGACCGTGCCGAGTGCCCGTCCGACCAGCGCTACACCCACATCGCGGGCTTGTCGGTCGATGCGCGCGGCATGCCATTGCGCGTGTTCACGACCAATCAATGGGTCACGGCCGAATGCTGGGAAGATGCCGAGCGCGTCTGCACCCTGGCGCGCCAGACCACGCTCAAAGATGCCAAGCCGCACAGGGTCGGACAGTGGCTGGATGCCGTGTTCGCCTTTTTTCGACCGCAGATCGATCTGATCGCCCACATGCGCGACGCGCGCGTCAAGGCGCTGCAGGCGCGGGGGCGCACCCAGTTGCTCGAAGACCGACGCACGCATATCCTGAGCCAGTGCCGTATTGATTTTTCGACGCAGATTTTTGCGTTGGAGGAGTTGGGCGCAGATGCGCCCTGAGTAGGTAGAGGCGGGCGGGTACACGCCCTGAAATGCAGTTACACCAATCCAAACGAGGAGCCAACATGAAACTGAAACACCTGATCGGCATGAGCATCATCGCTGTAGCCGCGGCGCAAACCGCCGGCGCAGCCACGCTGCCCGGCCCGCTGGTCACCCCCCAATGGCTGAATGCCAATAAAGACGCGGTCACCATCATCGACATCCGTGACGAGCCCAAGACCTTCACCGAAGCGCCGAAATTCGAGGTCGACCCCAAGACCAAGGTCAAGACCCTGGTGAAAACCGGCGGGCACATCGAAGGCGCCATTCCGGTGGATTTTGGCAAGATCCGCCAGGAGCGCACGGTGGACGGCGTCAAGATCAAGGCCCAGCTGCCGACCGCCGAGTACTTCACCAAGGTCATGGACGACTCGGGCCTGAATAAGACCGACAAGCCCATCGTGATCGTGCCCACCGGCGAGAGCGTCGACTCCATGGACATGGCCACCCGCCTGTACTTCCAGCTGCGCTACTTCGGTGAGCCGCGCGACAAACTCGCCATCCTCAACGGCGGGGTCAACGCCTGGATTCAGGCCGGCTATCCCGTCTCGACCGATAAGGTAACGCCGACCAAGGGCAACTGGGCCGCCGGCGCTGAAGACAAGGCCATTCTGGCCTCGATGCAGCAAGTCAAGGAAGGTCTGCAAGGGGGCAAGGATCAGTTCATCGATGCCCGCCCGACTGCCCAGTTCCTGGGCATTGTGAAAAAGCCGATCAACAAGACCGCCGGTCACCTGCCGGGTGCGCGCTCCTTCCCGACTGACGCCATCGTTAAGCCGGTTGGCGCCGCGCATGAATTCATGAGCGCCGACGATTACAAGAAGATCTACGCCGAGTTCAATATCCAGCCCGACGCGCAGACCATCACCTACTGCAACACCGGCCACCTGGCCTCTGGTGCCTGGTTCGTCTCCCACGAGATTCTGGGCAACAAGAACTCCAAGCTCTACACCGGCTCGATGATCGAGTGGACCAACCTCGGCAATCCGACGGTCGGCCTGCCACAGTAAAGCAAAGCAGCAGCCAGCCGCCCTGTGCGGCTGTCACGACGACGCCCGGGCCTGCCCCGGGCGTCGTCGTTTTAATCCCCCGCGTTCGGGCGGGATAAACAGCTTGGTGGATTCGCCCCCCTCTCAGCGCAGTGCGCCCATTCGAGGGGGATGCCCGTGATTCTCGAGGCAGACGTGAGATATTTCACAGGCAAACTCACCACAAAACCGATCAAATGAGGGCTTGAACCTCCTACACTGCCCATCCACAATTTCGCCATTTTCATCCTTTCTCCGACATTACAGAGGTCGAGCATGTTGATCCGCAATTCCCGATTCAGTCTTTGGCGCATGGCCGCAGCCTCTATGGCAGCCCTCCTGCTTGGCGCCTGCGCCGCGAACAACTACCCGCCCGCGCCGGAAAAAATCACCCAGGGCGCCTATCACTACAAGGTGGGCGCCGGCGACACACTCAATATCAACGTCTGGCGTAACCCGGATTTGTCTATGTCCATCCAGGTTCGCCCGGACGGCAGAATCTCCACTCCGCTGGCGCCCGACGTTCAGGCGGCCGGCAAGACGCCGGGTGAAATTGCCGAAGAAATCAAGGACAAGTTGTCCAAGTATGTCCGCGATCCGGTGGTGTCCGTGGTCGTGACCGGGTTTCATGGACCGTACAGCCAGCAGATCCGTATCGTCGGTCAGGCCGTGCGCCCAATCGCCATTCCGTACCGCGAAAACATGACCTTGCTCGATGTAATGATCGCCGCCGGTGGCCTGACCGAGTTTGCCGATGGCAATGCCGCCGTGCTGGAGCGCCATGGCAAAACCTACAGCATCAAGCTGGGCAACCTGCTCAAGCGCGGTGAAATGTCGGCCAATGTCCCGGTGGAGCCGGGCGATGTCATCATCATCCCGCAGAGCATGTTCTGACCTTGCCTGCCCTTTCATTCACCCCATCCGAATCCCGCCCCATGCAGACCTCTAGCCGCAAAGTCTTGTTCGCGCTGACCCCGCTGGCCTTTTGTCTTCTGCAGGCGGGATCGGCTTGTGCGCAAGCCATTCCCGGGCTCAATCTCGCCGTGCCCGGCGGTGGGGCACTGCCTCAGCAGCTCGAAGGCGGCGAAACGCAGGGTGGGCTGCTGACACCGCTGGGAACGGCCAGTGCACCGCTCCCAGCGCGCGGCAACTTCGTCCAGCCCTCTGTGGGCATGTCGGTCGTGCAGACCAGCAATGTCTATTTCGGCTCGAACAACCCCGCGCGCTCCGACACCATCGTGAGCGTCACCCCGGGCATTGCGTTTCAAACCCTCGGGCCCGACTTGCGCACTTTCGGCAACTTTGCGCTCAATGCCCAGTATTACGCTCGCAGTAGCTACAGCAACACGGTCCTGCCCTCCGGCACTTTGGGCCTGAATGCCAGGCTGGTCGATCAATGGCTGTATTTCGATGCCGGCATCAACTCGCAACAAAACGCGTTGCTCACCATCCCGGCCCAATCCACCGGCACCGCGACCTACACCACCACCCAGTACAGCCTCAGCCCATACATCGACCATCGTTTCAACGATGACCTCCGGTTGCGGGCGCGCAGCGAAAACGTCTGGACCCGCATCAGCGGCAATCAAACCGGCGCCGCTTTGAGCAACGGTCGCTATGGGAAGCAGAGCATCCGCCTGGATCGACGTCCCACACCCCTGGGCTGGGGCCTCGATGCCAAGCAAGAGGAAACGGTTTACACCGACAGCGGATCGCTTGCCGTGCGAGACGAAATCGCGCGTGCCCGGGTTCTTTATGCCTTCACGCCGCATTTTGAAGGCGGACTGATTGGCGGCTATGAGCATTACTCCACGGGCTATGCCAGCTTGGGCCACAGCATCTACGGCGTGCAGCTCAACTGGCGACCCAATGTCTTCACCCGCTTCGACGGCGTGATGGAGCGGCGGTTTTTCGGCACGGGCTGGGATATAAGCGCCTCGCAGCAGATTCAGCGCCTGAGTCTGCGCCTGAACTGGAACCGGGCGCCCTCGTCCTACCTCGCTTCGCTGCAGACCATTCCGTCGGGGGTGAGTTTGTCCACCCTGCTGGGTGGCATGCTCGCCTCGCAGTACCCCGACCCTGCCGCTCGTGCGCAGGCGGTGCAAAACCTGCTGGCCGTCACCGGTCTGCCCGCCACCCTGCCCAACGCTGTCAACTATTACACCCAGTCGGCCACCCTGCAAGACACCCTGACCTTGACCGGGGTCTTGCTCGCGCAGCGCAACAGTTACACCGTCTCGGTGTTTCACACCAAAACGCAAGACCTGATCCTGCCCGGCTCACCCCCTTTGAACAATCTGCTGCTCGCCTCGGCTGACTATGTTCAAAACGGTATCGGCCTGAGCTACGGACGGCGCCTCACCCCGGTGATGAGTCTGAACGTCGGCCTGCTGCGTGCTTTGAGCACAGGGTTTGGTCCCAATGAAGGGGTCAGCACCCGCCAGACCACATTCATCGTGCAACTCAGTCGGCGCCTTTCCCCGCAGACCATCCTGGTTCTCGGCGCACGCAGGCAACTGCTCGATACCGCCAATAGCGGCATCCTCAGCGCAAACGAATCGGCGGTTTATGCCGGTGTCACCCATCAGTTTTGAATCAGGCTCATGTACGCAGCGCACTTCGGCCTGAGCGCCCCCCCCTTCCAGCTCAACCCAGACCCCAGCTTTCTGTTCGAGAGCAAGGGACACAACTACGCCCACCAATATCTGCGCTTTGGCGCGATGCAGGGCGAAGGGTTCATCATCGTCACGGGAGAAATCGGCGCGGGCAAAACCACCCTGGTGCGCGCGCTTCTCAATGAGCTTGATCCAACCAAGGTCGCCGCGGCCCAGATCGTCAGCACGCAACTCGAAGCCGAAGATTTACTGCGCGCGGTGGCCAACGCCTTTGGCGTGCCGTCCAAAAACGCGTCCAAGGCCGAGTTGCTGGCCGCGCTCGAAGCGCATTTCACCACCCTGATGCTGCAGAACCGTCGTGCCCTGCTGGTCATCGACGAAGCGCAGAACCTGAATGCGGCGGCCATTGAAGAGTTGCGCATGTTGTCTAACTTCCAGTATGGCAACCGTGCGCTGCTGCAAAGCTATCTCGTCGGGCAACCTGAACTGCGCGAGGTGTTGCGCGCACCCAATCTGGAACAACTGCGCCAGCGCATCATCGCCAGTTGCCACATCGGCCCGATGGACTCGGACGAAACCCGCGCCTACATCATCCACCGCCTCAAGCGAGTCGGCTGGACGGGGCGGCCGCAATTCGATGATGCCGCTTTCGCTTCGGTGCACGACTGGACGGGCGGGTTGCCGCGGCGCATCAATATGTTGTGCAACCGCCTGCTGCTCTCGGCCTTTCTCGACAACACCGACCAGATCGACGCTGCGCGCGTCGACACCGTGGCCCGCGAAATTCGCGAGGAGATCGGCGGCCTGCTGCGCCCTGCCGATCCAACCGAGCCGCAGGCCCCCACCATCACCGCGCCGGTACAGCGAACCGCTCCCACCGCACCTGAGCCGCCCCTCCAGACGGACACCGCTTCGAGTCTGCCCGTTTTGCGCGATGTCGCCGAAGCCCTCACCCGCGCACCTGCGCCACCCAAACCGGGCGAGCCCGGCCCGCTGCTCTGCATCGCCCAAACCCTGGAAGATCGCATCGCACTGCACCCGCTGATGCAAAAAATGCGGGCCTATTCCGGCTTGCCCCAACCCGTGCTGGTCGGGCTGGAACAACTGTCTTCTTCCGCCATCGCCAACGACCCGGCACTGGCCGAAATCGATCTCGCCCTGCTGCCTGACGCGCAGGATGAGCGGCCCAGTCTTGCGGTCTGGGTGAACTGGCTCGATCAGATTTTCACCACCTACCGACCCGCCGCGGTGCTCACGTTCGCAGACAGCGATGCCGCCCTTGCGGCCGGCCTGATGGCCCAGCGCCAAAAGATCTCGCACGCGCACATTGAGTCCGGCCTGCGTCATGGTCAGCGTGCCGATGGGCAAGAAATCGACCGCATCGTCATTGATCAACTGACCGATCTGCATCTGACCCTGGGGACAGGCTGCGCCGATACGCTGACGCATGACGGCAATCCTCCCGCATCCATTCGTGTCGTGGGCAACCTGCGGATCGATGCCGTCGTGCAGGGCCTGGCCAGTGCACCAGACCCCAAGCTGTTCGCCACGGAAATCGGGGTGCCCAAGACCTATCTCTCCAACCCCCAGGGCTATGCGCTGCTAATGCTCGAAGACGCCGAATGGGCCACATCGCGCGACAAGATGATCGACATGCTGGCCAACGCCAAGCGCCTGAGCCGCATTCTTCCTGTCATCTGGCCGATGCCGACCGCCCTGCACAGCCGCCTGCTGCAATACGGTTTGGGCAACTCCCTGCGAGGTTCGCGCGTGGCCTGCGTGCCCGAACAGCCTTTCGGGCAGACGCTGGCCCTGCTCAGCAAGGCCACCTGCCTGTTGACAGACCGCGCCAATCTGCAGGATGCCAGCTCCTATCTCGCCATCCCCTGCCTGACCCTGCAAGACTACTGCGCCCGCACCCAAACCCTCAAGCAGGGCAGCAACCAGCTCGTCGGACGAGATTTTCGTCGCATCTTCCAGGCCATGGGTGACATTCTGGAAGGCGACAAAAAAGCCCGTCCCAACCCGTTCGAGGACGATGGCAAAGCCTCCGAGCGCATCGCTCAGGCGCTTGAAACCTGGCTGATGACACAGTGGGAAAACCAGGTGCTCGAAACCCTGGAGACCCAGGCATGACGCACATAACGCCACGAGTCCACAGTCGCACTTCACTCTGAAAAGCAACATCATGAACGATTTACTACGTCCCCTGTTCAACCTCCTGCCCGGCATGTGGGACAGGCGCTGGGTCGGGCTGCTCACCGCGTGGGTCATCATGGCGCTGGGCGGCATCGGCGTGGCCATGTTCCACGAGCGCTATATGGCGTCAGCGCGCGTTTATGTGGACACGCAAACCCTGCTCAAACCGCTGATGCAAGGCCTGACCGTGCAGCCCAATATCGACGATCAGGTCGCGATGGTGGCCCGCACCTTGCTCGCCCGCCCCAATCTGGAGCGGCTGGTGCGTGAAAAACATCTCGCGGTCGATGATGGTCAGCCCGAATCGGTCAACCGCACCGTCGATCAACTGCTCAAGAGCATCAAGCTCGGCATCAACGCGCGGGAGAATCTCTACAGCGTCAGCTATGTCAACAGCGATCCGCAGGTTGCGCTCGGCGTCGTCAAAGATCTGGTGAACATGTTCCTCACCTCGGGCATTGGCGGCAAGCAGCAAGACACCCAGCAGGCGCTCAACTTTCTCGATGCCCAGGTCGCCGACTATGGCCGCCAGCTCAGTGCCGCAGAGCAAAAGCTCAAAGACTTCAAGACCCAGCATCCCGGCTATTCCGGTGCGGCGAATGTCGACTACTACACCCGCGTCAACCAGGCCTCCGACCAACTCTCCCAGCTTCAGGGTCAGCTCAGCGCCGCGATTGCCGCGCGCAATGCCATCAGCGGCCAGATGCGCGGCGAATCTCCCACCATCAGCGTGACATCGCCCTATATGGCTGCCGCCGCTGGCCCCGCGGCGCCCGGTGTTCCTGCGTCCGTACTCGATGTGGATCGGCGCATTCAGGAGCAGCGCGCGCGGCTCGACGATCTGTTGCAGCGCTACACCAACGACTATCCCGACGTCATTTCTGCGCGCCAAACCCTGGCCCGCCTGGAAGCGGAAAGAAAATCGCGCCTGAAGGCCGCCGCGGAACATCCCGCGCAAGCCGCTGAACCAGCGTCTATCGGCGCCAATACCATCAGCACCGCCAACCCGGCCTACCAGCAACTGCGCGTGCAGGTCGCACAGGCCGACGCCAACGTGGCCTCGCTTCAAGCCCAGGTGGGCGAGGCTCAGGCACGGTTGGCCGAGCTGCGCAGTCAGGCCGGAAAAATGCCCGCACTCGACCAGCAATATGCCGAGCTCATGCGCGGCTACGACGTCATTCGCAAGAGCTACGACGATCTGGTTGCGCGACGTCAGTCTGCCGGGCTGACGCAAAGCGTCGATGCCTCCTCGCAGCTTGCCGTGTTCCGCGTGGTCGATCCCCCGCGTGTGGAGCAGCGTCCGCTGTTCCCGAGCAAGCCCATGCTCATCGCTCTGCTGGTGTTTTTTGCACTGGCCTGCGGAGTGGCGGCAAGTTTCATCGTCTCGCAGATCATGCCGACCTATCACAGCCCGCGCCACCTGCGCGAAACCATCGACCGCCCCGTGCTCGGCAGCATCTCCCTGCTGAACTCGCCCGAAATTCTCAGCCACGACAAACGGAACAATATCAATCTCGCGCTGGGTATCGCCGGACTCGTGCTGATCGGGTTGCTCTGGGCCATCTGGGCCCATTTCACGCGGCAGCCCGGCGTTTAAGGAAACACCATGAGCACCATTGAACAAGCCGTCAAGCGTCTCGAGGAACTCCGCACCGCCGGAGTCGATGTCCTCTGGAAGCCCGAATCCGCCGCTGAAGTCGCCCCAACTGCGCCCTCGCCCTCACCTTTCGCAACCGCGCCCGCTGGCGCCGCGAGTACGCAACCCCATACCGCCCCAGCCCAGCCGACCGAGGCCGCCAAACACACGGCGAAGCCACAAGACATGGGCACGCGCTCGAAGCAGGTCGAGATCGACTTGAACAAGCTGGCGGCTCAGGGCTATATCGTGCCGCACGCCACCCGCTCGCTGCTGGTCGATGAGTTCCGCGTGGTCAAGCGGCCGCTGCTTGCCAACGTCACCGGGGCCGCCTCGGCCAAGATCGACCGGCCCAATCTCATCATGGTCACCAGTTCGCTGCCGGGCGAAGGCAAGACCTTCGTGGCGGCCAACCTCGCCATGAGCATCGCCGCCGAGCTGAACCACACGGTGCTGCTGGTCGATGCCGATCCTTCGCGCAGCAGCCTGCTCGAACGCCTGGGCATTGCCCCGGCACAGGGTTTGATCGACAAACTGCTCAACCCCGAACTCGACCTGTCCGATCTCATCCTCGCAACCAACGTCCCCAAGCTCGCCGTGCTGCCCGTGGGCACACCTAACGCGCAAGCCACCGAGCTGTTTGCCAGCGCCACCATGGACCTGCTGCTCGAAGAAATGGCGCATCGCTATCGCGACCGCGTCATCATTCTCGACGCACCGCCGCTGCTGCCCTCCGCCGAAGCACGCGCGCTGTCTTTGCACGCCGGGCAGATTCTTTTCGTCGTGCAGGCCGGGCGCACCCATCAAGGCACGGTGCAGCAGTCACTCAGCCTGCTGCAAGACCATCCCATGGTCTTTACCCTGCTCAACCAGAGCCGCGGGCCAAAGGCCGGGTCGCCCTACGGGTACTACGCCTACTAAATCAAGCGCAGGAAAACATCGTGGTTATGCAATGTTTCGACGCTGAGCTGGAAGCCATGCTGCTGGACCGCGCGCCCTTCAAGCTATCTCACAAACTCCTCGGCCACCCGGCGTTGACCTTGGAGAACCTGGGCGCCGTCTTACCGAAACTGCCCAAACGACAGGTGATGTTTTCCAACTCGAAGCTGCAAAACGGTGACGATTTTGAAGCCACTTTCCGCAAACGCCCCAAAGAAGTCAGTATTGATGAGACGATAGAGCAAATTCGCACCTCGAATGCCTACATCATGGTCAGCCGTCCCGAGACGGATGATTCATTCAAAGACCTGCGTAACGCCTTGGTTGACGACCTGCGCGGAATTCTGCGCAGCCACGGACTCGGAAGCGAGCCTATCGATCCCCACCTCTATTTGTTTATCGCTTCACCGAACAGCATCACTCCATTTCATATTGATCGCTACTCCACATTACTGATGCAATTTCGCGGCTCAAAGACGATTCACGTCTACGAGCAGTGGGATGATCGTGTCGTGAGTCAGATTGATCGGGAGGCCTACGTCGCCTACGCGCGTACAAAGCTGCCTTGGTCTGCCGAAATCGATGCACTCGGACATTCGTTTCATTTTTCGCCTGGGGAAACCTTACACATCCCGTTCATTGCGGGGCACCACGTGCGCAATGGTCCGGATGATGTGTCGATTTCCATGTCGATCATCTTCAATACAGAACAGAGCATCCGTTGGCGACGGGCGTTGGCCTTAAATTACGAGGTGCGCAAGCGAATCGGCGCAATCCCGCCTGGCTTGAGCAAAGTAGGGCGCTCTCGTGTCTTGGATGGCACCAAGGCGGCGATGATGCGCGCCATCGAGCGTCGGCGGACGCTTGCAGAAAGATGAGCACGGGAGCGGCAGTTGAGCCCACAGTCCCATGCCCGCCACTTTGATGCCCTAGACGCCTTACGGGGGCTGGCCGCTTTTGCGGTGGTGGTTTTGCACTACACCGAGCACAGCTCGCTCAACGATTTTCTGCCAGGCGCCTGGGTTGCGGTTGATCTGTTCTTCGTCTTGTCTGGCTTCGTGTTGATGCACAGCTATGGCGAGCGTATTTTGACCGGTATGCGTTTCAGTCGGTTTGTCAGGGTACGGCTGACGCGTCTGGGGCCCATGTACGTCATGGGATCGCTCCTCGGCATCATTTCCGCCGTGATGCTCGCCCAGACGCAGACCCCACCGGTTCCGGGGATTCATCAGCTCGTAGCCGCCTCAGTATTTGGCGTTCTCGGTCTGCCCTTTTTCAATCATGGGGTCTGGCCGTTCGGGCATGGGCATCTGACCGGCCCTTTGTTCCCACTTGAAGTCCCCGCGTGGTCTTTGTTCTTCGAGGCCGTGGTGAATGTGCTGTTTTTTGCCTGGCTGAAATATGCGCGACGTCTGAGCGCATCCGTTCTCTCGGCCTTGGCATTCATCGTCTTCATCGTGCTCACCGCCAAGATGCACGTTTTCAACCCAGGCTGGGGAACTTCCAATTTCTGGCTGGGTTTTCCGCGTGTCATCGCAGAATTTTTTTTGGGGGCCTGGCTTTACCAACTGCGCCCTCAGACCTGGCGTCCTCATAGCTTGCTGGCGGTAGGCGCCGCCGTGCTGTTTTTTGGGGCCATGTTCAGCGCTCACCCCTGGATCAATTTTTTCGATGCCCTCTTGATCGCGCCCCTGACAGTCGCCCTCGCAGCAAGTCTGTCCTTGAGCCGTTTTTTTCACAAAACAGCCAGCTTGGCCGGAAAGCTGTCTTATCCGCTCTATCTTGTGCACTATCCCCTCTATCGAATCGCGTCGTCAAACCGCTTCGTTGTCCTGCTGTCACCCAGAGCGCATCTGGCGACGATGGCATGTCTCGCCCTCACGCTGGCTTGGGCCTTCCTGCCTGTGGACACGGCCATACGTCAATGGCTTGAGGGTCTGCCATGAAACATTTCGCTGATGCATCCCCTCTTCACGGCCTTACCAGCAAGGGCAGATGATGGACCCTCATCCTCCAGAAAACGCACAGACGCGCGAGCCAGATTCGCCGTCTCAAAGAGCCGATTTTCTGCTGCACGAGCTTTTTGAACGGCAGGCCAGGCTCAGCCCGCAAGCCATTGCCTTGGTCAGCTCGGAGGCCTCATTCACTTACGACGAACTCGATCGGCGCACCAACCGACTCGCCCATCTGTTGAGTGAACAGGGCGCGAGGCCGGACGCCCTTGTTGCGATCATCCTGGACAGTGGCGCGCTCTTGGTTGAAGCAATTTTGGCGACCTTGAAATGCGGCTGCGGCTACTTGCCGCTTGACCCGAATCAGCCCACCGCCAGGCTGGAGAGCCTGCTAGGCGATGCGCAACCTCTGCTGCTGATCACAACGGCCGACACCGCCGCAGCACTCGAAGACTGCCGCGTGCAAACCCTCGCCATCGACGACCCCGCTGTGCTGCAGAACTGGGCCTCGCAGCCTGCCGCTGCGCTGCGTCCATGTGAACTTGGCCTGACGAGCGCCTCACTGGGTTATTTGATTTACACCTCCGGCTCGACTGGCGCCCCCAAAGGGGTGGTCATGCCGCAAGGGCCGCTCCTTCATCTCATCAACTGGCATCTGCGCTGCGCGCCCGAGCAATCCGGTTTGCGCACCTTGCAGTTTTCCGCCCCCGCCTTCGATGTCGCGTTTCAAGAACTGTTCTCCACGCTGGCCAGCGGAGGCTCACTCGTATTGGCGGCCCGCGAACAGCGGCGTGATGTGCAGAAATTGGTGCAATTGATCCAACACCACCGCATCGAACGCCTGTTTCTGCCCTTCATCGCCCTGGCGCATCTGGTCGATTACTGCGAGCAGCATCGAATCGACCTGCCATCCCTGAAGCATGTCATCACCGCGGGGGAGCCCTTGCGCGCTGACGCCGCGATCAAATCGTTCTTTTCCCGGCACCCGCAATGTCGTCTGCACAACCACTACGGCCCGAGCGAATCCCATGTCGTGACGGTCAAGACGCTTCCCGATGACCCGACCTCCTGGCCCGCGCTTCCCAGTATTGGGCGACCCATCGGAGAGGCGCGCATCCTCATTTTGAATGCCCAGGGCGAGGTGCTCACCGCAGGCGCGGAAGGCGAAATCGCGATAGCGGGTCCAGTCATCGCACGCGGTTATCTCAACCGCCCCGAGCTGACGGAACAGCGATTCAAAGACTTGCCTGAAGTGGGAAGGGCTTACCTGACGGGAGATCTGGGTTTCATCGACGCCGAAGGAGACATTCGCTGCCTCGGGCGCGCGGACGACCAAGTGAAAGTGCTCGGTCATCGTGTCGAACTCGGTGAAATCGAAACACGCCTGCGAGAACATGCCGACATCGCCGATGCCGCCGTGACACTGCGCAACGATCTGCCCTTCGGCTCAGGCTTGGTCGCCTATTTGACCGCGCGGCATCCAGGCCACGTTCCAAGCCCGATCGACATTCGCGCCTGGTTGGCGCAAACGCTGCCCCAATACATGCTGCCAGCCGTTTACAACTGGCTGAAGCACATGCCGATCAGCGTCAACGGCAAGCTCAATCGGCGGGCACTGCCCATGCCGGAATTCGGGCCGCAAAAAACCGCAGCGGACGACAGCGTCTCCTCCACAAGCACACAAGATCGCATCCGCGCGGCATTTACCCGCGTACTCGGTTTGGGCAGCGTCGCCGCCACGGACAATTTTTTCGATATCGGCGGCAATTCGCTGCTCGTCATGCGCGTTCTCTCTTTGCTCGAAGCGGACGGCGTGACGCTGAGCGCCAGCGCGTTTTTCAGCAACCCGACCCCCGCGGCGCTGGCCGAACAGTTGGATCGCGACCAAGACACATCGTGGGACGAAGCCCGCCGCATGCCGCGTGGAGCAAACCCCCGAGATCATCGCGCTGCGCACGCCGGCGCCTCCGTGCCGATCGCCATCGTCGGCATGGCGGGCCGCTTTCCCGGCGCGAAAAACGTGCAGGATTTCTGGGACATGCTGCTGGCTGGCGCCGACGGCATCAAGCACTTGCGTGATGACGAACTCGATCCCAGCTTGCCGTCAGAACTCACGAACGACCCGCTCTATGTCAAAGCACGCGGGCTGATCGACGGCGTGGACGGCTTCGATCCCGTCTTTTTCGGCATCTCCCCGCGAGAAGCCCTGTTGATGGATCCGCAGCAACGCATCTTTCTGGAACTGTGCTGGGAATGTCTTGAGCATGCTGGGCACGCCCCCGACCTGAGCCAGGCTCCCGTCGGCGTTTTTGCGGGCATGCACAACGCCAGCTATTTTCTGCACCATGTTCAGCACCGCCCCGATCTGATCGACAAAATCGGCGACTTTGCCGTCATGCTGGCCAACGAAAAGGACTACATCGCCACCCGAATTGCCAACCGCTTGAACCTCACCGGCCCCGCAGTCAGCGTGCATACCGCGTGTTCCACATCGTTGGTGGCGGTTGCGCAGGCCGTCACGAGTTTGCGCGCGGGTCAATGCGACATGGCACTGGCTGGCGGCGTTGCCGTGACTTGCCCGCCCAACAGCGGCTATCTCTACCAAGAAGGCGCCATGCTTTCGCCCGATGGCGTCACCCGTACCTTCGATGCCCAGGCACAGGGCACGGTGTTTTCCGATGGCGCTGCCGTGGTGTTGCTCAAGCGACTGAGCGACGCCCAGGACGATGGCGACACGATCTACGCGGTCATTCGCGGCGTGGCCATCAACAACGACGGACGCGACAAAGCCAGCTTCACGGCGCCAAGTCTGGACGGTCAGGCCGCCGTCATCACCGCCGCACTGGCTGACGCCGGCGTCAGCCCGCGCAGCGTGAGCTATGTCGAATGCCATGGCACCGCCACGCCTTTGGGCGACCCCGTCGAGGTCGAGGCGCTCACCCGCGCCTTCCGCAGGCAAACCGCAGACATCGGCTTTTGCCGACTGGGTTCCGCCAAAAGCAACATCGGCCATACCTTGACTGCTGCGGGCGTCACCGGCGTCATCAAAACCGCGCTGGCTTTGGCACAGGAGTGCATCCCGCCGTCGATCCACTACACCACGCCCAACCCCAAGATCGATTTCGCGTCCAGCCCCTTCATCGTCAACGATGCACTCACGACATGGGCGAGCGGCGAGCAGCCGCGCCGCGCCGGGGTCAGCTCCTTTGGGGTGGGAGGCACCAATGCCCACATCATTCTCGAAGAAGCGCCCGCGACGCCAACATCCAGCCCAGCGAGCGGGCCGCAACTGCTGATGCTGTCGGCCAGCAGCCCAAGCGCGCTCGACGCCCAGGTCAGCCGCCTCACCGCGCATTTGCGCAAAAATCCCGATATCAATCTGGCCGACGTGGCCTACACCTTGCAGGTGGGCCGCAGCCCTTTTGCACAGCGTCTTTGCCTCGTCTGCGAAACGCCAGAGCAGGCGATACGAGCCTTGTCGGAACCAGCTTGGCCCCTGCGTTCACAACGCACAGCGCGCGGTGATCCACCCCCTCAAATCTGGCTTTTCCCGGGCCAGGGTGCACAGTACCCCGGCATGGGAAGCGGTCTCTACGCTGCAGAAAGTGACTTCCGCGCAGCGCTCGACGACGCCATCGCCGCCTGCGCCCCGCACCTGAGTTTTGATTTGCGGGCGCGGCTGTTCAGCGCCGACCCAGATGCGCTGGCCAGCACGCAAACCACGCAGCCCGCCACTTTCTGTATTGAATACGCACTGGCGCAAACCTGGCTGGCGCGCGGCGCCAAGCCCATCGCCCTGATCGGCCACAGCATCGGCGAATTCGCTGCGGCCGTTCTGGCCGGCGTTCTGTCGTTGGCCGACGCGGCCCGGCTGATCGCGCGGCGCGGCGCGCTGATGCAAGCGCTCACGCCCGGAAGCATGTTGTCGGTGCGATTGTCAGCAGACGATTTACGCATCCAGCTGCCGGACGACATCTCGCTTGCCGCCATCAACGGCCCGACGTCCTGTGTCATCGCCGGGCCGACTGCAGCGATCAGCAGCTTCGACGCCGCTCTGCAGGTGCAGGGCGTGCAAACCCGGCTGCTGCAAACCTCCCATGCTTTTCACTCCGCCATGATGGAGCCCGCGCTCGCAGCCTTTCGCTCCGAAGTGTCTACTGTCGCCTTGGCGCCTGCGCGCCTGCCCATCGTCTCGACCCTCACAGGCCGTTGGTTGACCCCGGCAGAGGCCGTCGATGCCGAATACTGGGTGCGCCATCTGCGGGAGCCGGTTCGCTTCTCTGCCGCCGTACGCGACGCGCTGAACCGTCATGCCAACGCCGTTTTTCTGGAAATCGGCCCGCGTCGTGCGCTCTCCACACTGGTGCGTCAGCATGCCCCCGCCGATGGCGCCTCGGTCGTGGCCATCCCGTCACTAGCCGATGCGCCCGAACAGGAAACTGCCTGCATGTTGCTGGCGGCAGGCGCACTCTGGACCGCAGGCATCGCCTTGCCAGTTTCAGCCGCCCACCCGCCCACCAATCGCCGCCGGATCAGCCTGCCCACCTATCCCTTCGAGCGCCAGCGTTACTGGATCGAGGCCGTAGCGCAGCACCCTTCCCGTCCCGCCACATCCCCGGCCTCGGGTCGTCCTGCCGCAACGAGTTCCATCGCACCAGCCGCGCAAACGCTGACGTCCACGTCAATCGAGCCAGTACCCGCCATGTCCATCGCCCAGCCCATTCCCACAGCCCCCCTGCGCAAGAACCGCCTGATCGCCCAGTTGCGCGATTTGTTCGAGGATGTCTCAGGCCATGAGGCAAGTGGCGCCGACCCGAGCATGGCCTTTGTCGAACTGGGCATCGATTCGCTCACCCTCACCCAAGCCGCGCTGCAAATCAAAAAGCAGTTTGGTGTGCCGGTCACCTTCCGTCAGCTGATGGAAAACCTGCGCAGTTTCGATCTGCTGGCCGATTACCTCGACGCCCAACTGGAGCCCGAGCCAGCCGCGATGCCTGCGCCGAGTCCGTCACCTCTTTCGGCGCCGCTTTCCGCGCCTCTTTCGGTATCTCTGTCCGCGCCGCTCGCTGCTACACCCCCTCATCCCGCCGTGCTGCCGCAGCACGCGCCGACCGACGCAGTGCAGTGGCTCATCCAGCAGCAAATGCAGCTCATGTCCCAGCAACTGGCCTTGCTAGGCGGGCAGACGATGATCGCCCCTCAAACGCCGCCGCCTGTGTCCATGCCGACGCCCACGCAGACGCCCGCAACGGTGCCTCCACCTGCAGCAAACGCCAGCCCTGCTCAGCCCCTGCCCGCAGCGCCCGATGCAAACGGCGAAGACAGCGCGCCATTGCGCTACGACGTCAAAAAAGCCTTTGGCGCCATCGCCCGCATCCACACTCAGTCCAGCCCGCTGACCGAACGTCAAAAGGTGCGCCTTGCCGCCTTCATGCGCCGCTACGTCGAACGCACGGTCAAGAGTCGCGCCTACACCGTGCAATACCGCGACCATCTGGCCGACCCGCGGGTAGTTAACGGCTTTCGTCCGATGACCAAGGAGATCACCTATCAAATCGTGGTCAATCGCAGCAAGGGCGCGCGCCTTTGGGATCTGGACGGCAATGAATACGTCGATGCGCTCAACGGTTTCGGCATGAACTTGTTCGGTTGGCAGCCCGACTTCGTGCTCGACGCTGTGCGCCGCCAGCTCGACGACGGTTACGACATCGGCCCGCAACACCCGCTGGCCGGCCCCGTGGCCGATTTGATTTGCGAACTCACCGGCTTTGACCGTGCTGGTCTGTGCAACACCGGTTCCGAGGCGGTCATGGCTGCCGTGCGCATTGCCCGCACCGTCACTGGCCGCAACACCGTGGTGCTGTTCTCAGGCTCTTATCACGGCACCTTCGACGAGGTCGTCGTGCGTCCGGGCAAAGGCGGCAAAGGCATACCGGGCGCGCCGGGCATCATGCGGGGCATGTTCGGCGATGTGCGCGTGCTCGATTACGGCACGCCCGAATCGCTGGAGTTCATCCGCGCGCATGCCGATGAACTCGCCGCCGTATTGGTCGAACCCGTGCAAAGCCGCCGACCCGAATTCCAACCCGTCGAATTCCTCAGGGAAATCCGCGCCATCACCGAACGCAGCGGCGCTTGCCTGATTTTCGACGAAGTCATCACCGGATTCAGATCCGCCCTGGGGGGAACCCAGCAGCTCTTCGGCATCCGCGCAGATCTGGCCACTTACGGCAAGGTCATCGGTGGAGGCATGCCCATTGGCGTCGTTGCGGGCAGGCGCGAGTTCATCGACGCGCTCGACGGCGGCGCCTGGCAGTACGGCGATGACTCAATTCCCACTATCGGCGTGACCTACTTCGCCGGCACCTTCGTGCGCCACCCCTTGGCGCTAGCCGCCGCGCATGCCAGCCTGCTGCACCTCAAAGCGCAAGGACCGGCGCTGCAAGGCACGCTCAACGCCAAGACCGCGCAAATGGCCGACGAGCTGACTGCGTTCTGCCGTCAAGTCGGTGCGCCGCTGGAAATCCGTCATTTCGCCTCGCTTTGGCGCGTGGGCTGGCTGGAAGATCACCCGCTGCAAGACCTGCTGTTTGCCATGATGCGCAGCCGCGGCGTACACATCCTCGACAACTTCCCCTGCTTTCTGACTACGGCGCACAGCGAAGCCGACATCCGCCTGATCAAAGAAGCGTTCAAGGACTCGGTGCGCGAATTGCAGGAGGCGGAATTCCTGCCGCAGCGCAAATCATCGGCATCGGCGTCTTTCGACGCCAGCCACCCGCCCGTGCCCGGCGCACGCATCGGCAAAGACCCCGGCGGCAACCCCGCCTGGTTCGTCCCCAACCCCGAGCAGCCCGGCAAGTACCTGCGCCTCGACGCCTGAAAAAGCCATGGACACTTCCACCGCCACCGCGGTCGATTACGACCCCTTCGCCGACGCCGCGCCCGTCGCCCGCGTCGCTCCCACCACTGAAGCCCAGCGCGAAATCTGGCTGGCCTGCCAGCTCGGCAGCAGCGCCACGCTGGCGTACAACGAATCCATCACCCTGCATCTGCGCGGTGCGGTCGATCTGCCAGCGCTCAGCGCCGCGGTGCGCGCCCTGCCGGATCGCCACGACGCGCTGCGCGCCACCCTCAGCGCCGATGGGGAACAGTTGCTCATCGCCGAGCGCTTGAACCTCGACATCCCCACAGACGATCTGCGCGGCCTGACCTCCGAGCAAAGCGATAGCGCCCTGAAGCAAGCCGCCGCGCAGGCCGTCGCCATGCCTTTCGATCTGCAACAAGGGCCGTTGTTTCGCGCACGCCTGCTACGCCTGGGCGACGATCACATCGCCCTGCTGCTCAGCGCGCACCACATCGTCTGCGACGGCTGGTCGTTCGGCGTCCTGGTGGACGAAATCGGTGCGCTTTACTCGGCCCGCAAGGGCGAAGCCCCTGAGCCCGAGGCG
Organism: Thiomonas sp. UBA7699; assembly: GCF_002482605.1. Lineage (NCBI taxonomy): Bacteria > Pseudomonadati > Pseudomonadota > Betaproteobacteria > Burkholderiales > Thiomonas > Thiomonas sp. UBA7699. Next base: position 72,484 of record NZ_DLGH01000005.1, read on the forward strand.
CCCGCGAGCTTCGCTTCGTTTGCGCAAGCGCTTTCCGCGCGACAAGGCAGCGCCGAACATCAGGCCGATGAGGCGTACTGGCTGAACCGCTACGCCAGCATTCCCGCCGTGCTCGAGCTGCCTTGCGACCACCCCCGGCCCGCCACGCGTGCTTTCGACTCCAAGCGCATCGACCATGTGCTGCCCGCAAATTTGGTGAGCGCCGTGCGTCAACTCGGCGCCAAGTCCGGCGCCAGCTTGTTTTCCACCCTGCTGTGCAGCTTCGGTGCGTTGTTGCAGCGTCTTTCGGGCAATGATGAAGTGGTGGTCGGCGTACCCGCCGCGGGGCAAACGCTGCCGGGTTTCGAAACCGTCGTCGGCCACGGCGTCAATCTGCTGCCTTTGCGGCTGATGCCCGACGCCGCCGCCCCGATGGCGCAGTCGCTACCCGCCGTGCAATCGGCCGTGCTCGATGCCTTCGAGCACCAGCATTACACCTTCGGCACCCTGCTGCAAAAACTGTTGATCGAACGCGATCCATCGCGGGTGCCGCTCGCCCCGGTCATGTTCAATCTCGACCAGGCCATGGATCTGCGCAGCTTTGGCCATCTGCAAGTCAGTACGGTTTACAACCCGCGGCAGGCCGAGAACTTCGAACTGTCCATCAATGCCGTCCCCGTGGTCAACGGCGGCCTTCGGCTCGAGTGCCAATACGCCACCGCGCTGTTCGACGAAGCCACCGTGCGCCGCTGGCTGGCGAGCTACCAAGCCTTGCTGACGCATCTCTGTGCCGCGCCCGATGCGGCGCTCGGCGCCATCGACATCGTCACCGACGCCGACCGGCAGCAACTGGCGCAACTCAATGCCACGTCGTCGCCGCTGCCTCCCGGCCTGCTGCTGCACCAGCTGCTGCATGCGCAGGCCACGCGCACGCCCGATGCCACCGCGCAAATCTGCGGCGCTAGCCCGATGACCTACGCCCAACTCTGGGCGCAGGCGCATCGCATCGCCCACGCACTGCGCGCACGCGGCGTGCAGCGCGGCTCGCGCGTCGGCCTGTGCCTGCCCCGTGACGCCGACATGCTGCCCGCTTTGCTGGGTGTTCTGGGTGCCGGTGCGGGTTATGTGCCGCTGGACCCGAGCTTTCCCACCTCGCGCCTGGCCGACATGGCCGAAGACGCCGACCTCGCCCTGCTGATCGCCAAGTCCACCACAGCCGACGCTCTGCCCTGGCCGCGCGCGCAAAGTCTGTGGCTCGACAGCGATGCCGCTGAAATCGCCGCCCAGCCCGACACCCCGCCAGCCGCAGAGGCCCAGCACGACGCCACGCCCGACTCGCTGGCCTACATGATTTACACCTCGGGCTCCACCGGCAAACCCAAGGGCGTCATGCTGCCGCATCGCGCCGTGGTGAACTTTCTGCTCGCGGTTGCCCAACGCCCTGGCCTGACGTCCGGCGACATGCTGCTGGCCGTCACCACGCTGTCGTTCGACATTGCCGTACTCGAACTCCTGCTGCCGCTCTCCGTCGGCGCCACCGTGCTGCTGGCCAGCCGCGAACAAGCCGCCGACGGCTTCGCCCTGCGCGACCTGCTGCAAGCCCACCCGGTCACGGCCCTGCAAGCCACGCCGAGCACTTGGCGCCTGCTGTTCAGCGCAGACTGGGCGGGCCATAGCAAGCTCAAAGCCCTGGTCGGCGGCGAACCCCTGCCTGCCGACCTCGCCGCGCAGTTGCAGCGCAGTTGCGATGCGGTGTGGAATATGTACGGCCCGACGGAAACCACCGTGTGGTCCACTTGCTGGCGGGTGCAAGACGGCGCCGCAGGCATCGCCATCGGCACGCCGCTGGCCAACACCCATGTGTGGGTGCTCGACCCTCGCGGCAATCTTTGCCCGATTGGCGTGCCCGGCGAAATCCACATCGGCGGGGCCAGCGTTGCCCTGGGCTACTGGCAACGTGAGGCGCTCACGGCGGATCGTTTCGTTCCCGACCCCTTTCCCACCGAACCCGGCGCGCGCTTGTACCGCACTGGCGACCGTGGCCGCTGGCGCAACGACGGCCAGCTCGAACACCTCGGGCGGCTCGACTTCCAGGTGAAGCTGCGCGGCTTTCGCATCGAGCTGGGCGACATTGAAACCCACCTCACCCATCACCCCGAAGTCGCGCAGGCGGTGGCGATGGTGCGCGAGGACACCCCGGGCGATGCCCGGCTGGTGGCCTATGTCGTCCCCCGATCCGCGCAAGTGGAGTTGGACCCCGCGCAGTTGCGCAAGCATCTGCAGCAAGACCTGCCCGCCTACATGATTCCGCAGCACATCGTTGCGCTGCAGACGCTTCCACTCTTGCCCAACGGCAAGATCGACCGCAAGCGCCTGCCATCGCCTATCAGCGGCGGCGGGCCGGTCAAGGCCGAGCGCAGACTTCCGCAGACGCCCACGCAAAAGCGGGTGGCCGCAGTGATGGAGCAGGTGCTGCGCCTGCCCGGCATGGCACTCGACGACGACTTTTTCTCCCTCGGCGGGCATTCGCTGCTGGCGGCGCAGCTAGCAGCGCGACTGCGTGAGCAAACCGGTCTGGATGTGCAAATGCGCACCGTCTTCGATGCGCCCAGCATCGACGGTCTGTCGCGCTGGATCGACACCCATGCCCAAGACGATAGCGCCAAGGTCGAAGCCATTGCGCACCGCAGCGAGCAGACCGTCGCGCCCGCCTCGCTGCAGCAGGGGCGCATCTGGTTCCTCGAACAACTCGATCCTGGGCTGCCAACCTACAACACCCCTTCCGCGCATCGTCTGCGCGGGGCGTTGGATGTCGTCGCCCTCGAACGCGCGCTCAACGCCATGGTGGCACGCCAAGCCAGCCTACGCACAGTGATCGTGGAGCAAGACGGCGCGCCGCTGCAGATCGTCGCCCCCGAACTGACTGTGCAACTGGGCGAGATTCACGACCTCTCCGCCCTGCCCCCTGCCGACCGCGAGGTCGAATTGATGAAAAGGCTGCAGGCCCGCAGCGCCGAGGTCTTCGATTTGGGCGAACTGCCGCTGTTCAAACTGGGGCTGTACCGTCTGGCGGAAGACGACCATGTGCTGTTTTTCATGCCGCACCACATCATCTGGGACGGTTGGTCGTTCGATCTCATTTACGACGAAATGGCGGCGCTTTACCCCGCCTTTGCAGAAGGCCGCGCGCCCGATCTGGCGCCGCTTCCCGTCACCTATGGCGACTACGCCGCCTGGCAGCGGCGATGGCTCGAAACGCCCGATCTTCAGCGCCAACTTGGCTACTGGCGCGATCAACTCACCCCGTTGCCCGCGCCGCTGAATCTGCCCGCAGACCGCCCCCGCCCCAAGCGCATGACCGGTGGCGGCGACACCTACTGGTTCAGCCACCCGGCCGATTGGTTTGCCAGCCTGCACCAATTCGCGTTGCAGCAAAACGCCACGCCCTACATGGTGTTGCTCAGCGCCTTCGCGGCGCTGCTATGGCGGCAATCGGGCCAAACCGATCTGGTCATCGGCACGCCGGTACGCGGGCGGCCCACGGTGGAACTGGAGAAGGTGATGGGCTTTTTCGTCAACGCCTTGCCGCTGCGGATTCGCCCCGATCCGACGCAATCGTTTGCTTCCTTGGTACGGCAAGTGCGCGAGGTGATGCTGAGCTCCTATGCTGCTCCTGACGTACCGTTCGAGCAGCTATTGCGCTTAGTTAGTCCGCCGCGAGACGACAGTCGCACACCGATCTATCAGGCCTTCTTCTCGTATCAGGATGTGCGACAGCGAAACACCCACTGGGGAACCCTGGTGCAGGAGAATCTCAAGGTGTATCAACCTGCCGCAGCCGAGGACGTTCGCTTATGGTTCCTCAACACCCCGAACGGCGTGATGGGTGGGTTGACCTACAACACCGACGTGTTCGAGGCCCCTCGCGTGGCGGCGTGGATGGCGCAGTACAGCCAGTTGCTCGTCGACGCCATCGCGCACCCCGAGACCGCGCTCGCGGATTTGCCCGCCTTGCGGGGCACGGTGAGTGTCAGCAGCCCGGCTTCGACCGCATCGCCCGTCGCTTCGCCAAGGGCACCCGCCGCAGCCGCACCTGCGGCAGGCGGCCTGCAAACCGAGACGGAGCGACAACTCTCCGCCCTCTGGGCCGAGCTACTCGCCACCCCGCATATCGAGCCCGACGACAACTTCTTTGATCTGGGCGGCCACTCGCTGCTGGTCATGCAGGCCGTCTCGCGCATGGAAAAATTAACGGGAAAACGCCTCGGCCCCCGTCATTACGTGTTCGATTCATTGCGGCAGATCGCCCTCGAATACGACAAAACAGAACAAGCCGCACCCAGTGGCAAAAAGAGTCTCTTCCAGCGCCTGTTCGGGAAAGAGACCAGCAGTTCGACACACTCAGCAAACTGACGCCGCCCAAAGAAGGCTGCCCATCATGCACATTTCCTGGAGTTCAAACCATGCAGCAAGCCACACCGATTGGAGGTGGACCTGATCGCGCACGCGCCCAGCCACTGCAAACCCGCCCGCCCCTCGCCATCGACGTGGTGCAGGCACAGGACCTGCCCTACAACGAGTTCCTGCACGAGTACGTTCGCAAGAACCGGCCCGTGGTCATCGCCGACTCGGTGCGGGAGTGGCCAGCGCTGGGCCGTTGGACGCCCGGATATTTCCGCGACAAGTTCGGCGACCAAACCGTGCAGGTGTCCTACACCAAACGCATGGCGATGCGCGACTTCGTCGATGCCGTCGAGGCATCGACCGTCGATGCGCCGGGGCCTTACCTCTATCGCCTGTTCATCCACGATCACCTGCCGCAACTGCTGGCCGATCTCCGTCCGCAAAATGCCTACGCCTTTGCGGGTCGCCATGCGAGCCCGCTGATGCCCGAGCGCTGGCGCCGTCCCGACGGCTTTCTCAAACTGCTCATGGGGGGCGTGGGCAGCAAGTTTCCGGTGATGCATTACGACCTGGAACACGCCCACGCGCAGATCACCGAAATCTACGGCGACAAGGAGTTCTATCTCTTTCCACCCGAGGACGGCGACAAGCTCTACCCGCGCCCCGGCCAGAAAAACTGGTCACAGGTGGACAACCCGGCCGCACCGGATCTGAGCCGCTTTCCGCGCATAGCCGAAGCCACGGCCTACCGCGCCGTGCTCAAGCCCGGGCAGACTATTTTTATTCCCATGCTGTGGTGGCATGCAGCCCGGCCGTTGTCCATTTCCATCTCGGTTTGTACGGCCTTGATGGATCGCTCCAACTGGCCCGGTTTTGTGGAGGACGTCTGCGACCGATCCAAGAACTCGGCGGCCAAGACGGCGCTCAAGCGCTTCTATCTCAAAGGGGCGGGCAGCGTCATGCAAGCCATGGAAAACCTGCAGACGGCAACACCGTTACTGGCAAAGCGCCTCAAATTCCCGTCGGCCCTTTCACCGGCATCCCCGGACTTCGCCAAAGACCCCTCAGAAACACCGATGAAGTTTCGACTTTCAGTCGAGTGAATGGGCGTGGCGGCGCAGTGACCTACCCCCGCTCCGCCGCCTCCACGCCCTGGTTCGCCAGGGCGTCGGCTTGTTCGTTGCCGGGGTCGCCGGTGTGGCCGCGCACCCACACCCAGCGTAGGGTGTGGGGCGCGGCGGCTTTTTCCAGGCGCTGCCACAGATCGACGTTTTTCACCGGCTTTTTGTCGGCGGTGGTCCATCCGCGCCGCTTCCAGCCGACGATCCATTCCGTCATACCCTTGAGCACGTATTGCGAATCGGTGTGCAGCAGCACGCGGCTGGGGCGCTTGAGGGCTTCGAGCGCCATGATGGCGGCCATCAGTTCCATGCGGTTGTTGGTGGTTTGCGGCTCGCCGCCGTGCAGGGTTTTTTCATGGGCGCCGCTGCGCAGCACCACGCCCCAGCCGCCAGGGCCGGGGTTGCCTTTGCAGGCGCCGTCGGTGTAGATGATGATCTCGTTGTCGGATTCGCTGGTCATAGGGTTCAGATTTTTGTTTTCGCCTGGCGCTGCGCGATGGGTCGCAGCGCCACGGCGCGACGCTGGGTACGCATTTCCACCTTGCCGACCAGACGCATGGCGGGCACGCGCTTGATCGCCGCAAGAAAATACACCGCGCCGAACACGGGCCACCAGCGGTCTCCCGCCTGGTCCATGAAGCGCCAGCGGTGCAGCCACAGCGGCGAGCACAGCGCGGGGCGGTAGCAGCCGAAGCGGCCTTGGGTGACTTCAAAGCTGAGCAGCCGCAGCCAGTCGCGCACGCGGCGGGGGGCGAGAAATTCGCCGTGCTGAGGCAGATACCAGCCGCCGCCCACGCGCCCGACCAGTTGTCGCATGCCCCACAGGCTCCAGGTGTTGAAGCCGCTGATGACGATCTGCCCGCCGGGCACCAGCACGCGGTCCACTTCGCGCAGGCAGGCGTGCGGATCGTCCACCCACTCCAGGGTGTGCGGCAGCACGACCAGATCGAGCGATTGGGCGGGAAACGGCAGCGCGGTGAAGTCGCATTGCAGATGCTCGGTATGAATGGCGTGGGCGTCGGCGGGCTGTGGCTCGGGGGGTAGCTGTGCGTTTTCCGCCGCCAAGCCCACTGCGTCCACCAGACCGGGCTCGGCATAGACCGGCTCGCCGCCGTAATGCTCGGGCAACAGGCAGGCCGGGCGCACGCCGGGCAAATCGGGCTGGGCCGACTCGGCGCCGTCGAGCGCCAGCCAGCGATGCGGCATGCGGTTGTGCGCCAGCCCCTGCAAAGCCGGATTGCCGAGTTGCAACGCGTGATAGCCGAAAATGTCGGTCACCACGCGGTCGATCTGGCTCTGTTCCCAAGCCAGGGCGTAGCGACCAGGAGGCGTCTGCAACCAGTGCTGCAGGCTCATCAACGGCCACAGATCGGAGTCACCATGCATACAGAAGCGCTTGCTGCCTTTCGCGATAACTACATCTGGTTGATTAGGCCCGACGCGAACGATCCGCGCACTTTGGTGGTCGACCCGGGCGACGCCGCGCCGGTGATTGGCGCCCTGGAACGGGGCGGCCTGGAACTGCGCGGCATTCTAGTCACCCACCATCACAGCGACCATGTGGGCGGCATTCGCGAGTTGCTGCAGTGGTGGCAGGCGAAGCACCCCGCCGCTGAGCCGCCCGTCTGGGGGCCAGCCGCCGAGGCCATTCCCGCACGCACGCAGGCCATGCGCCAGGGCGATGTGTGCTCGCCGACGGGCTGGCCCCTGCGTTTGGAGGTGCTGGAAGTGCCGGGCCACACCCTGGGGCATATCGCCTATGTGGCCACCGCGCTGCAGGGTGAGGAGCCGCCGTCGCTGTTCTGCGGCGACACGCTGTTTTCCGCAGGCTGCGGTCGTCTGTTTGAAGGAACTCCGGCCCAGATGCACCATTCTTTAAACAAACTGTCGCAACTCCCTGAAAATGCGACAGTAAATTGTGCCCACGAGTACACCCTCTCTAATCTACAATTCGCACGGGCTGCAGATCCCCTGAATGAGGCGGTGGTGGCGCACCAGAAACGGTGCCTGGCCTTGCGCGCCAAAGGGCTGCCCACCTTGCCGAGCCATATCGGCCTGGAGAAGCAGATCAACCCGTTCCTGCGCACCGACCAGCCCGGCGTGCTGCAGGCGCTGGAGCAGCACAAGGGCCAAAAGCCCGGGGACGCGGTGCAGGCGCTGGCCTGGCTGCGAGAGTGGAAAAACGATTTCAAGGGGTGAGAACCGATGCGGCAACTGAGACGACTGCGATTTTGGGCTTTGGGTGCAATGGTCGCAATGGCCGCCGGATGCGCCGCCGTCCCTCCCTCCGAAAAAACCGCAGCCTTGTCTCTAACCTCACCGCCCAGCAGTTCTACCGCCGCAGCTTCCGCAACCGCTGAACCCGGCACGCCGCTCAAGGCCGAGGTGGTCGGCAGCAGCGCCGTCACTCCCGCAGAGCAAACGGCGCTGCAAGACGACACCAAAGACATCACCCCGCAGTACAACGACATCTGGCAACGCATCCGCGCCGGTTTCGCCATTCCCAATATGGACAGCCCGCTGGTGGCGCAGGCCGCGCAGTGGTACACCACCCGGCCCGACTATGTCGCCCGCATGACCGAGCGCGCGCGCAAATACCTCTACTACACCGTGCAGGAAGTGCAAAAGCGCGGCATGCCCACCGAGCTGGCGCTACTGCCTTTTATCGAGAGCGCCTACAACCCCGACGCGCGCTCGGTGGCCCACGCTGTGGGCATGTGGCAGTTCATACCGTCCACCGGCAAGCACTACAACCTCAAGCAGAACATGTTCCAGGATGATCGCCGCAGCGTACTGGCCTCGACCAACGCCGCGCTCGACTATCTGCAGAACCTCTACAACATGTTCGGCAACTGGCAGCTCGCCCTGGCGGCCTACAACTGGGGCGAAGGCAGTGTGCAGCGCGCCATTGCCTACAACAAGGCGCACAACCTGCCGGTCGATTACCAAGACCTGCGCATGCCCAACGAAACCCGCAACTACTACCCCAAGCTGCAGGCGGTGAAAGACATCATTTCCGATCCGAGCAAATACGGCATCACCCTGCCCGATATTCCCGATCATCCCTACTTCAAGGCGGTCACCATCACGCGCGATATCGACGTGTCGCTGGCTGCCAAACTGGCCGGGCTGACGCCCGACGAGTTCCGCTCGCTCAACCCCTCCTACACCAAGCCGGTGATCCTGGGGGCGACGAACCCGCGCATTCTCTTGCCCTACGACAACGCCACGCACTTTGCGCAAGCGCTGCAGGCTTACAACGGCCCGCTGTCCACCTGGACGGCCTACACCGTCAAAGCTACTCAGTCGCCGATGCAACTGGCGAGCGACCTCAAGGTCAGCGAAGCCGTGCTGCGCGAGACCAACGACATTCCGGCGCGGCAGCTCATCCGGGCCGGTTCGACCGTGCTGATTCCCAAGGCGGATGACGGCAGCAACAAAAACGTCAGCGCGGCCGTCGCCGAAAATGCGGTGCTGGCCTTTGCGCCCGAAGCCCCGCCGGGGCGTCGCATGGTGCTGCGCGTCGGCCGATATGGCGACTCGGTGCAGGGCGTAGCGCACCGCTATCACCTCAGCCCGCTGCAAGTGGCGCAGTGGAACCGCACGACCGAGCGCGGCATTTTCCGCAAAGGGCAGTTCGTGACCATTTACGTCACGCACACCCCGCGCATTTTCGTGGCTGAGCGCCAGGCGGACGAGCGGCGCATCGTGGCCGAGCGTAAGGTGGTCAAACGGCGCGTGGTGGCCGAACGCAAACCGCAGGTCAAGCGCCGCAACATCGTGCGCCAGCCTGTCAAGGTCGCCGAGCGTCAGCGCAAAGAACTGCACTACAGCGTGCAGACGCGGGACAAGAAACTGATCGACGTCGCGCAGCAGTAAGCGCGATACGCGATCAGACCGCGCCGTCCTGTCGCAACGCGGCGATCTGTCCGGCGTCCAGACCCAGTTCGGCCAGCACCTCATCGGTATGCGCTCCCAGCGCCGGGCCGAGCCAGCGCGTGGCGCCGGGTGTGGCTGACAAGCGAGGCGCGGGCGCGGGCAAATCGACCGGCGTGCCGTCTGCCAGAGCGTGCGGCTCGATCATGCCGCGCGAGCGAAACTGGGCATCGGCCGCCACATCGGCAATGCTGTAGATGCGGGTGGCGGGCACCTCGGCCGCACGCATGGCCTGCACGATGGCTTCGGGCTCTTGTCCCGCCGCCCATTGCTGTATGGCCGCGTCGATTTCGTCGGCGCGCGCCATGCGGCCTGGATTGCGCGCCAGCCCGGCATCCTCGGCCATATCGGTGCGGCCGATGGCCAGCATCAACCGCTTGAAAATCGCATCGCCATTGCCCGAAATCTGCACCCACTCGCCGCCCTTGCTGCGATAGACGTTGGACGGCGTGATGCCCGGAATGCTCGTTCCCGTGCGCTGCCGCACCGTGCCGTCGTAGCTGTATTCCATCAGCGTGCTTTCCAGCAGATTGAACACGCTCTCGGTCAGCGCCACATCGACCATCTGCCCTTCGCCGCCCTGCTCCCCGTTCCACCGCCCGCCAGTGGCGTCGCGGTGGCGCAGCGCCATGAGCGCGCCCATGGTGGCGTGCAACGCAGCGATGGAGTCGCCCAGCGACAAATTGGCGCGCATGGGCGGACGATCCGGGTCGCCGGTGACATAGCGCATACCGCCCATGGCCTCGGCAATGGCGCCGAAGCCCGGCTGCAGGCGCATCGGCCCGGTCTGACCGAAGCCGGAAATGCGCACCATCACCAGACTGGGGTTAACGGCGCGCAGGTCGTCCCAACCCAGGCCGAGCTTTTCGAGTGCGCCGGGACGCATGTTCTCCACCACCACATCGGCCCGCGCCGCGAGCTGCAGCACGATGTCGCGACCCTGCGGGTGTTTGAGATTGACTGTGATGCAGCGTTTGTTGCGCGCCTGCGCGGTCCACCAAAGCGACTCGCCTTTGTGCAGCTTGCGCCAACTGCGCAGCGGGTCGCCGCCCGGATCATCGCCGCGTGCCGGCGACTCGATCTTGATCACGTCCGCGCCGAACTCGGCCATCAGCCGGGTGGCAAACGGCCCGGCGATCAGGCTGCCGAGTTCGAGCACACGCAGGCCGTCGAGCGCACTGCGCGCAGGCTGTGTTGAAGCGACCGGTTTATCCATAGAACGGGGCAAACAACAGGGCGATGTTGACCAGCAGCGCGAGCCCCCACACCGCCGAGCGCAACGAGGCGCGGTCGTTGAGGTAGCACCACAAATAGATCGCGCGCAACACCAGCCAGGCGATCAGCAGGCCGTTGATCAGTTCCAGCGGCGCTTTCAGATACAGGGCAAACAAGGCCGCCGCAAACAGAAAGGGCAAGGCCTCGAAGCTGTTGGCCTGCGCCGCGTTGGCACGGCGTCTGCGTGGGTCGGTCTGCCGCTCCATCCAGAGCCGGGGCTCGTTGTTGTCGTAGCGGTTTTCTTTGGAGCGAAAAGTGCCCGACTTGGCCTTGCCCGCCGCGACGATGGGCAGTTGCGAGGCAATGAGCAGCAGGATGGCGGTGAGCAGCATGGGGGATCTCCGGGGTGAGTGCGCAGCATACAAAAACCAAGGGCCGACTGCTGTCGGCCCTTGGCGCTACCGTCGCGTTCGGCCGGAATCAACCATCCGGCGTGCGATCTTCAGGGAGCAGAAACTTGTCTCATGTCGTTAGCCCGCGTAGTCTGCGGCCACGGTTGCATCCTGCTTGTTGGCCATGCCCAAGGCTCCGATGACCAGAGTGGCGACGATGGCGACCACGAAGTTGATCACCAGGGCGTACAAGCCGATGTAAGCCGGAATCACCAAGCCCGCAATGTGCAGCCCATAGCCCGAGGCCTTGAAGCCGCTGAGCGACGCCGCCCAGACGCCCCAGACCAGACCCGCCGCCCAACCCAGCAGCAGCGCCTTGGCGTCGAACCAGCGGGTGTAGATGCCCGATACGATGGCCGGCAGGGTCTGCAAAATCAGAATACCGCCCAGCAGTTGGAGCTGAATGGCATAGGTCAGCGGCAGGAACACGATGAACAGCAGCGCACCGAACTTGACCAGCAACGATACCAGCTTGGCCATCTCGGTTTCCTTGCGCGTGCTGCAGTTCGGATTGATATAAGGCTTGTAGATATTGCGGGTGAACAGGTTGGCCGCTGCGATCGACATGATGGCCGCGGGCACCAACGCACCAATCGCCACCGCCGCAAAACCCACCCCGACAAACCAGCTCGGGAAGTAGTGCAGCAGCAAACCCGGCATGGCGAACTGCGGGCCGTACTGCTTGAAGTAAGGCGCCAGATCAGGCAGCTTGGCAATGCCCGAGGCATAGGCCATATAACCGAGCAGCGCGATGAGGCCGAGCATGAAGGAGTACGCGGGCAGGAACACCCAGTTGCGGCGCAGGGTGTTGGGGCCCTTGGCCGAGAGCACGGCCGTGGTGGCGTGCGGATACAGCATCAGCGCCAGCGCCGAACCAAAAGCCAAAGTCGGATAGAACGTCTGCAGGCCCAGGTTGCCGTCTTTCACCGGCGGCAGCAGCAGATGCTCCTTCGGAATGGCGGCGAAGATGTTGCCGAAACCGCCGAGCTTGTACGGCACCACGATGATGAGCGCGATCACCGTGATGTAGACCAGCAGATCCTTCACCACCGCAATGGACGCCGGGGCGCGCAGCCCGCTGGTATAGGTGAACGCGGCCAGAATGACGAAGGCAATGACCAGCGGCACATCCCCCATCAGCCCCTGCGTGGAAAAACCCAGCCCGCCGATCACCACCTGAATGCCCACGAGCTGCAGCGCGATATAGGGCATGGTGGCGACGATACCGGTCACCGCGATCGCCAGCGCCAGCGCCGGGCTGCCGTAGCGTCCGGCGACGAAATCGGACGCGGTGATGTAGTTGTGCTTTTTCGCCACGATCCACAGACGCGGCAAGATGGCGAACACCATGGGATACACCAGCACGGTGTAAGGCAGCGCAAAGAAACCCAGCGCCCCGGCACCGAACACCAGCGCGGGCACGGCCACGAAGGTGTAGGCGGTGTAGAGGTCGCCCCCGATGAGGAACCAGGTGATCCAGGTGCCGAAGCGTCGCCCGCCCAACCCCCACTCATGCAGATGATTCATATCCCCCTTGCGCCAATGCGCCGAGGCGAATCCCAGAACCGCGATACCGACAAACAACGCGACAAAAACAACGGTGGCAACGACATTCATGGCGTCAGTCTCCGCTTCCAGACGGCACGACCATCTTGTAGACGATGGCGATGAAAACCCCGGACAGCGGCACCCAGACGAGTTGCCACCAGTAGAAGAAGGGAATGCCGAACGCGCTGGGTTCCAGCTTGTTGAAGTAGGGAATGGCGAGCACGGCAACGCAGGGAATCGCCAGCAGAATGAACTGCAGCGGCCCCAGTTTTTTGGGTGTGGACATGGAACGGGTCTCCAGGCTCGGCTGACGCGCCAGGGGCGGCCAACCTTCGGTTTTTTCACCGGCATCCATCGCCAGTGCGCTGACCTGTCGGAGATTAGCCCAGCCGTTTACAAATTCGGGTATCCGAATGTGTCATTCGCAAGCAGGAGAAAACGAACGAGCGTTCGTGAGGGTTTTTACTGAGTGCGAGCAAAAAAATCAGCGGATTTGTTCGGTCGATTCCCGTTTGATCAGGATGCGCGGAATAATCAGGGCATAACCCTGCTGCTGCCAATAGATCAACTCGGTCATGGCGTTGGGCACGATTTCGATGAAATCCAGAAAATCCGCCGGGGTGTAGCCGAAATCGTGCGCCGCCTGTCCGCACACCTTGAACTTCACGCCCATCTGCGCGTAATAGCGCATGCGCTCGACGGCTTCACGATAACGGTCCTGATTGCGGATAACGGTGGCGGCAATCTCGGTGCCGTGCAGCACCACGACGGCCTGCACATCTTCGGGCGAAAAGTCATAGGGCGAGGCCTGCACCGTGTTGAACACCGAGCGCACCCAGAACAGTGCATTGGAAAGGGTTGCGGGGTCGTCGAGGTAAAACTCGAACACCACTTTCATCGGCGCCTTGTAGGGCGTTTGCACCAGCTGTCCAGCGGCGTTTGCCGCGCCGCTGGACACCGCGCAGAGCGTTGCGATCAATACCTGTCGTCTTGTGGCTTGCATGACATCCCCTCGCGAACCCCGATGTATCCGGGTGTAATCGATGGGACATCGAGCGCCTAGCGGGTCAACCCGAGGGCAACCCAGGGATGCTCAGCCGGCGTTGTCGGACTCGACGCCCCAACGGCGCAGCGCGGCGTCGTCGGATTCTCGGGCATCGACCCACTGGCCGCCCTCGGGCGTGGTTTCCTTCTTCCAGAACGGCGCCTGGGTTTTGAGGTAATCCATCAAAAATTCGCAGGCGGCAAAGGCCGCGACGCGGTGGGCGCTGGCCACCAGCACCAGCACGATGTCGTCGCCCGGCAGCAGGCGGCCCACGCGGTGAATCACCGTGACACCCAGCAAGGGCCAGCGCGCCTGTGCCTCATGCACCATGTCGGCAATGGCGCGCTCGGTCATGCCGGGGTAATGCTCCAGTTCCATCGCCTGCACATGGCCGGGGTCGCAAACGCCCGGATGATGATCGCGGCAAAGCCCGACAAAACTGGCGATCGCGCCCACGTCCAGCCGCCCAGCCCGCAGCGCCTGCAGTTCTGCGCCAAGGTCGAACGGCTCGGTCTGGATGCGAATGGTGATCGGCTCCATGGGCTCAACCCCCGGTGACGGGCGGAAAAAACGCGACTTCGCAGCCGGGCTGCAGCGCTGTGTCACCGTCGCACATGAGCTGATTGCACGCCATGCGCAGCGGCTTTTCTGCTGCCAAGGCCAGTGCGTAGCGCCCGCCCTGCGCCCGCAGCCAGTCGCGCGCCTGCCCCACGGTGAGCACCGCTTCGGGCAGGTCGTGCGTTTCTTGTGACACACCGACGATTTCGCGCACGCTGGCGAAATACCGAATCTGAACGAGCATGGGTCAGCCCTGAAGCAAGGATGAAAACGGAAGGTAGCGCAGCACATCGCCACGGGCTATGGGCTGCTGCGGCGGGTTGTCCACCAGGCCGTCGGCCCAGACGGTCGAGGTGAGCACCGCGGAATTCTGCGAGGCAAACAGCTCGGCCTCGCCTTGCGCGTTGAGCCGAACGCGCAGATATTCGCGGCGCCTGTCCGGCTTGGGCCAATCGAACGCGGCGCGCACCGGCAGCGTCTGCATGGCGGTTTGCCCTGCGCCCTGCAAGGCGAGCAAAAAGGGCCGCACAAAAAGGAGAAAGGTCACGAAGCTCGACACCGGATTGCCGGGCAGACCGATGAAGGCGGCTTCGCCCTGTTCTTCGCTGCGGCGCAGATGGCCGAAGGCCAGCGGCTTGCCGGGCTTCATGGCGATCTGCCACAGATCGAGCGCGCCTTCGGCCTGCACCGCGGGTTTGACGTGGTCTTCCTCGCCCACCGACATGCCCCCGGTGGACACCACGAGGTCGTGGCCCAGCGCGGCTTGGCGCAGCACGGCGCGGGTGGCCTCGAGCTGATCGGGCACGATGCCGAAATCGGTCACCTCGCATCCCGCAGTTTCCAGCAGGGCGCGGATGACAAAGCGGTTGGAGTTGTAGATGGCGCCGGGGCGCAGCGGCTCGCCAGGCATGGCGAGTTCGTCGCCGGTGAACAGCATCGCCACGCGCGGCTTGCGACGCACTCGCAGCGAGGCCACTCCCACGGAAGCGGCCAGCCCGAGATCCTGCGGCCGCAGCCGTTGCCCGGCTGCGAGCACCACACTGCCAGCCGCCACATCCAGGCCGCGTCGCCGCACCCAATCACCGGCCTTGGGCTGCGCGTTGATGCGCACCGCATCACCCTCGGCGGCGCATTGTTCCTGCATCACCACGGCGTCTGCGCCCAGTGGAATGAGCCCGCCGGTAAAAATACGCGCCGCCGTTCCCGGCTGCAGGGGCTGCGGTACGGCGCCGGCCGGAATGCGCTGGCTCACCGGCAGGCAGGTGCCCGCGGCAGGCACATCGGCGCTGCGCAAGGCGTAGCCGTCCATCGCGGTGTTGTCAGCCGGGGGCACGTCGATGGTGGAGCGCACCTCTTGCGCCAACACCCGACCAAGAGCGGACGAGAGCGGCAGCGTCTCGGTCTCGCTGATTGCGCTCGCAGCGGCCAGCAGACGCTGCAAAGCGACATCGGGATCGATCAGGGGCGAAGCTGGTGCAGTCATGGCTGGTACTCGAATTTGGGGGCATTGTCCGTCAACCAGTCGGCCACGGCAGCCGGGTCGTTGATGTCGAGGACGGCGGCAGGGGCAGGCTGCGGGAGTTGCTGCGGCGAGTCGGTGGCGATGGCGAGAACCTGCGCATCCTCGGGGTAGCACAGAGGCCGCCCGGTACTGGCGCGCCACACTTCAACCTTGGGGAGCCGGGCCTGCTTGAAGCCTTCGACAAACACCCAGTCAGCGGCTGGATCGAGCATGGGCAAAAGCTCGGGCGCCCCAAGCTCTCGCGGCTCTGGCAGACGGCGCTGCAGCGTGATCAGGCGGTCGGATGCGGCCAGCACCTCAAACGCGCCGGCCTCGCGGTGCCGCCAGGTGTCTTTGCCCGGATGATCGAACTCGAAGCGGTGATGCGCGTGTTTGAGCACCGACACCCGCAACCCCTGTTGCACGAACCGCTTGACCAGCGCCTCGACCAAGGTGGTCTTGCCGCTGCCAGAAAACCCGGCAAATCCGACGACCTTCATCAGGAGCCCGCCAGCCCCGCGCCGCAGTGCATTGCAATGTAGGACTTCACCGCCTCCACCTCGACCGGCATGACGGCAAAGCGCTGCGGGCGGCGTTCGAGGTCTTCGAGCCCGGCCGGGCGCTGCGGGCAGGTGCCCACGGCTTCCTGAATCGTTTCGGGGAACTTGGCGGCCAGCGCCGTTTCGAGCACCAGCATGGGCACGCCCGGCTCCAGGTGCTCGCGCGCCACCTTCACGCCGTCGGCGGTATGGGTGTCGATCAACCGTTCGCTGCCCTGCCACACGCTGCGGATGGTGGCGAGCCGGTCGGCATGGGTGCTGCTGCCCGAGGCGAAGCCGTAGTCGGTCGCAATCCTGGCAAACGCCGGGTCGGCCGAGAGGTCGAAAAAGCCCTTGCTCGACAGTTCGCCCGCGAACAGCGCGTGCACGCGCGAAGCGTCGCGCCCGAGCAAATCGAAGATGAAGCGCTCGAAGTTCGAGGCTTTGGAGATATCCATCGATGGGCTGGAGGTGTGATGTGTTTCCGCCGATTTGCGCGGACGGTAGACGCCGGTGCGGAAGAACTCGTCGAGCACGTTGTTTTCGTTGGTGGCCAGCACCAGCTTGCGGATCGGCAGACCCATCATGCGCGCCACATGCCCGGCGCAGATGTTGCCGAAGTTGCCCGACGGCACCGTGAAGCTCACCTGCTCGTCGTTGCTGCGCGTGGCCTGGAAGTAACCGGCGAAGTAATAGACGATCTGCGCCGCAAGCCGCGCCCAGTTGATGGAGTTGACCGTGCCGATGCGCCAGCGGCGCTTGAAGTCGAGGTCGTTGGAGACGGCCTTGACCATGTCCTGCGCATCGTCGAACACGCCTTGCACCGCGATGTTGTGGATATTGGCGTCGGCCAGCGAATACATCTGCGCGGTCTGAAACGCGCTCATCTTGCCAAAGGGCGAGAGCATGAACACGCGGATGCCGCGTTTGCCGCGCATGGCATATTCGGCCGCGCTGCCGGTATCGCCCGAGGTCGCGCCGAAAATATTGAGCTCGCTGTGCTGGCGGGCCAGCGCGTACTCGAACAGATTACCGAGCAACTGCATGGCCATGTCCTTGAACGCCAGCGTGGGCCCTTCGGACAAGCCCAGCAGCGCCATGCCCGGATCGCCTTTCAGCGGTTTGAGCGGCACGATCTCGGCGTGGCCGCCGAACACCTCGGGCGTGTAGGTCTTGGCGATGAGGGCGCGCAGATCGTCCGCCGGAATGTCGGTGATGAAACGCGACAGGATTTCATACGCCAGATCGGCGTAAGACAGCCCGCGCCATTGCGCCAGCGTGGCGCGATCGATCTGCGGATAGCTTTCGGGCAGATAGAGCCCGCCATCGGGCGCCAGCCCTTCGAGCAGGATGTCGGAAAAACCTCGGGTCGCGGACTCGCCGCGGGTACTCAGATAACGCATCAGCGCAACTCCTCTTTGCGAATGCGCACGATGGGCGCGTGCACGCTGGGCAGGGTCTGCATGCGGCCGATGGCCGCATTCATGCGCGCCTCGACGGTGTCATGCGTGAGAATGATGAGATCGGTCTGATGCTCGCCCTCCCCGGCTTCGCGCTGAATGAGGCCGTCGATGGAAATACCCTCATCGGCCAGGATGCGCGTGAGGTCGGCCAGCACCCCGGTCTGATCGGCCACGCGCAGGCGCAGGTAGTAGGCGGTGACCACCTGATCCATCGGCAGGATGGGCAAGTCGCTCATCGCATCGGGCTGGAAGGCCAGATGCGGTACGCGGTGCTCGGGATCGGCGGTGTGCAGCCGGGTCACGTCCACCAGGTCGGCGATGACGGCAGAGGCCGTCGGCTCGGAGCCCGCGCCCTTGCCGTAATACAGCGTCGGGCCGACCGCATCGCCCTGCACCACTACCGCATTCATCGCGCCTTCGACATTGGCGATCAGACGTGTGGCCGGTATCAGAGTGGGATGCACGCGCAACTCGATGCCCTCACCGGTGTTTTTGGTGATGCCCAGCAGCTTAATGCGGTAGCCGAGTTGCTCGGAGTAACGAATGTCGGCGGCCTGCAGCGCGGTAATGCCCTCGACATAGGCTTTGTCAAATTGCACCGGCACGCCGAACGCGATGGCGCAGAGAATGGTCGCTTTATGCGCCGCGTCCACGCCCTCGATGTCGAAGGTCGGATCGGCCTCGGCATAGCCCAGCGCCTGCGCCTGCTTGAGCACGGTGGCGAAATCCAGCCCCTTGTCGCGCATCTCGGACAGGATGAAATTGGTGGTGCCGTTAATGATGCCCGCGACCCATTCGATGCGGTTGCCCGCCAGCCCTTCGCGCACCGCCTTGATAATGGGAATTCCGCCGGCCACAGCCGCCTCGAAGGCCACGATCACGCCCTTGGCCTGTGCCGCGGCGAAGATTTCGTTGCCGTGCATGGCCAGCAATGCCTTGTTCGCGGTGACCACATGCTTGCCCGCAGCGGTGGCCGCCAGCACCAACTCGCGCGCCGGGCTGATGCCCCCCATGAGTTCGACCACGATGTCGATGTCGGGCCGGGTCGCCAACGCCATGAAATCCGTGGTGATGGGCAGAGCGTCCCCTAAAGCGGCGCGCGCCTTGTCGGGGTTGCGCGCGGCAATCGCCGCGATGGCAATGCCGCGCCCGGCGCGTCGCTGCAGCTCTTCCTGGTTGCGCGCCAGCACCTTGACCACACCGCTGGCGACGGTGCCCGCGCCGAGAAGGGCAATCTGTAAAGGTTTCATAGAGGACGGGAGTGGAAGTCAGGCAGTCAGGCCGCCGCGCGGCTGCGCTTGCGGAGGGTTTCTAGAAAGCGCGCGATGCGGCCGATGGCTTCCGTCAGATCGTCGGCATTGGGCAGAAAAACGAGCCGGAAATGGTCGGGCTGCGGCCAGTTGAAGCCGGTACCCTGCACGATCAGCACTTTTTCCTGCGCCAGCAGGTCGTAGGCGAACTGTTGATCGTCGGCGATGGGGTAAATCTCGGGATCGAGCCGCGGGAACATATACAGCGCCGCCTTCGGTTTCACCACGCTGACCCCCGGAATCTGCGTGAGCAGGTCGTAAGCCAGATCACGCTGCTTGGTCAGGCGCCCCTGCGGCGCGACCAGATCCTTGATGCTCTGATAACCGCCCAGCGCGGTCTGAATCGCCAACTGCCCCGGCGTATTGGCGCACAGGCGCATCGAGGCCAGCATGGTCAGCCCCTCGATGTAGTCGCGCGCACACCGTTTGTTGCCCGACACCACCATCCAGCCCGAGCGGTAGCCGCAGGAGCGGTAGTTTTTCGACAGGCCGTTGAAGGTGATGAACAGCACATCGTCGGCCAGCGAGGCGATGCTGGTGTGGGTGTTGCCGTCGTACAGCGTCTTGTCGTAAATCTCGTCGGCGAACACGATGAGTTCATGCTCACGCGCCACCTGCACGATCTCTTCGAGCAATTCGCGCGGGTACAGCGCCCCGGTCGGGTTGTTGGGGTTGATCACCACGATGGCCCGGGTGTTGGGCGTGATCTTGCTGCGGATATCGGCAATGTCCGGATACCAGTCCGACTGCTCGTCGCAGATGTAGTGCACCGGCTTGCCGCCCGAAAGTGCCACCGACGCGGTGTAGAGCGGGTAGTCCGGCGCGGGAATCAGCACTTCGTCGCCATTGTTGAGCAGCGCGTTCATGCTCATATTGATGAGCTCGGAGGCGCCGTTGCCGATGAACACATCGTCGATGCTCACCCCCGCAATGCCCTTTTCCTGCGTGTAATGCACGATGGACTTGCGCGGCGCGAACAAGCCCTTGGAATCGGTGTAACCCGCTGCACTGGGCAGGTTGTGGATCATGTCCTGCACGATCTCATCGGGCGGCTCGAAGCCGAACACGGCCAGATTGCCGATGTTGAGCTTGATGATCCGCTGCCCCTCCTCTTCCATCTGCCGCGCCTTGTCGAGCACGGGACCTCGGATGTCGTAACAGACATCAGCCAATTTGTCGGACTTCCGGAATTCGCGCACAATCACCTCACTCTCTGCCTAGAAAAAGCGTCCGCACAAACACCGTGCGTGCTGCCACCCTGGCCACTCATCCCCATCCTGAGCGCATCTCTTCAAGGTAGGGGATTCAGACCCGCGCCCGCCCGCCAAACGGAGGGCGAACCCTATAATTTACCTTGATCTGCATCTTCAACCCCTGCATTTCCCTCGGTTTGCGCCGCCCTCTCCCCCACGCCCGCCCCTGCGCGAGCCTGATGTAGCGGCCCGCTCCCGTCCAGTAATGAAACTCCAGCCCGACTTCTCCCCCGATACGCAGATGGTCTCCGCCTACGGGCCGGGCTATGTCGAAGTCAACGGTGTGCGCCACACCAGCGCCTGCGTGTTCGCCCCGCAGCAGTCGCCTAAGCCCTGGGGTGCCGAGCATGTCGGCGCGCTTTTGCCCGCGCACATCGACGCCCTGTTGCTCGATCCGCTGCCCGAGGTGGTGCTCATAGGCACGGGCCGTGAGCAGCATCTGCTGCCCGCCGCCTTGATGCGCCAACTCATCTCGCGCCGCATCGGCTGGGAAGTCATGGACACCGCCGCCGCCTGTCGCACCTACAACATTCTGGCGGGCGAAGGCCGTCATGTGCTGGCCGCGCTGATGATCGAATGATCGGACCGGCGCGAACCGAGGCAAAACGGCGTGAACCGGCTCTGGTTCGCGCGGCAAGATAAAATAAGGTTTTACGTCCTTCCGTTTCCCTCAGCAGTATCAACGACTGATCAGAACGAGGAGAAACGATGCAGCAGCCCAGCAGGAGACTTCATGGCTTTGGTCTTGAATAAAGTGGTTCCCGATTTCGAAGCCGCCGCCACCAGTGGCGTGCAGTTCAGCCCGAAAAACTATCTGGGCAAAAAAATTGTTCTCTACTTCTACCCCAAGGACATGACGCCCGGGTGCACCACCGAGTCCATGCACTTTCGCGACAACTTCGAAGCATTCGAGCAGGCCAATGCCGTGATTTTCGGCATCTCGCGCGACAACCTGCTGTCGCACGAAAAGTTCAAGGAGCACCTCGAACTGCCGTTCGACCTGATCGCTGATACGGAAGAAAAGCTCTGCCACATGTTCGGTGTGGTGAAGAACAAGATCATGTACGGCAAGAAGGTCAAGGGCATCGAGCGCAGTACCTTCGTCATCGATGCCGACGGCGTCCTGCGGCAGGAATGGCGCGGGATCAAAGTCGCCGGGCACGTTGACGAAGTGCTCGACGTCATCCAGAAACTCTGAACCCCAATCACCCCAACGCGGCGCTTTGTTTTGAACCTCAGACTCCGCAGCACCCTGGGCACTCATCGCGGGTTGCGCTTGCTCTGCATCGACAGCAGGCGCAGATCTCATCCTGAGGTGGCCAACCATGCGAAAGCCGCTGTACCGTCTCGCGATGGTCAGCGGTTTTTTGTTGCGGTTTGCTGGTCTAGCCGCCCCTGAATCAGCCTCTCCTACTCCATCCCCTTCCCACGTCTGCAAGCCTATCCATACGCCTCATGCCCCTGCCTCCCCCACCCAAGTCCATGGGCAGCCTGCTGACCCAAGCTGCTCCGTCGACCACACAGACGCCCTCCGCTTCGCGAAAAACCACGGCGCTCGACAAGGCCCGCCCAATACATCAGGAGACCGCGCCGACTGTCGCAGTTGCGTCGGCGGCGACGCAGCCCGCGGCATCCACGCGCCAAACACGCCAGCCGATACCGCGTGAGGCCGCCCCCGCTGCTGCGGATCGCCCCGCCCAGAAGGCGGTGCAGCCCAAGCGGGCACCCATTGCCCAGCAACCCGCCAAGCTGTTCGTCCTCGACACCAATGTGCTGCTGCACGACCCGATGTCGCTCTACCGCTTTGAAGAGCACGACATCTATCTGCCGATGGTCACGCTGGAAGAACTGGACGCGCACAAAAAGGGCCTGTCGGAAGTGGCGCGCAATGGCCGCCAGGTCAGCCGTGAGCTCGATGCTTTGGTGGCCGATACCGGCAGCGGCATCGACCAGGGTATCGCGCTAAATCGCACCGGCCATGCGGAGGCCAAGGGACGCCTGTTCTTCCAGACCCGCGCGCACGATGTCGAACTGCCCATCGCACTGCCTCAGGGCAAGGCGGACAACCAGATCCTAGCGGTGCTGCAGGATCTCACGCACATTCATACCGAGCGGCCTGTGGTGCTGGTGTCCAAGGACATCAATATGCGCGTGAAAGCCCGCGCCCTGGGGCTGCATGCCGAGGATTACGCCAACGACAAGACGCTCGACGACGCCGATCTGCTCTACACCGGCATGATGGTGCTACCGCCCGATTTTTGGGATCGGCAGGCCAAGTCGGTGGAAAGCTGGCAGCAGGGCGGCAACACCTTTTACCGGGTGCAGGGCAAGTTCGTCGCACAGATGCTGGTCAATCAGGCGGTTTATTGGGAGAGCGGCAGCGCCCCGCCGCTCTACGCGCGGGTGAAGGAAATCCGCGCGAACACCGCCGTGCTGCAGGTCATGCGCGACCACACGCACCAGAAAAACGCCATCTGGGGCGTCACGGCGCGCAACCGCGAACAGAACTTCGCCCTCAACCTGCTGATGGACCCGGATGTGGATTTCGTCACATTGGCGGGACAGGCCGGTACCGGCAAGACCCTGCTCGCGCTGGCCGCGGGCCTGTCTCAGGTGCTGGACGCCCGGCGGTACAACGAAATCATCGTGACCCGCGTGACCGTTCCCGTGGGCGAAGACATCGGCTACCTACCGGGCACCGAAGAAGAAAAAATGGGCCCTTGGATGGGCGCGCTCGACGACAACCTCGAAGTGCTCAATCAGAGCGAAGGGGGCAACACCGGCGGCGAGTGGGGCCGGGCCGCCACGCAAGATCTCATCCGCTCCAAGATCAAGATCAAGAGCATGAACTTCATGCGGGGCCGCACGTTTCTCAACAAATACGTCATCATCGACGAGGCCCAGAACCTCACGCCCAAGCAGATGAAAACCCTGATCACCCGCGCGGGCCCCGGCACCAAACTGGTATGCATGGGCAATATCGCGCAGATCGACACGCCCTACCTCACCGAAGGTAGCTCAGGCATGACTTTTGTGGTGGATCGTTTCAAGGGCTGGGGCCACAGTGGTCACGTCACTCTGGCCAGAGGCGAACGCAGCCGCCTGGCCGACTACGCCAGCGAAGTGCTGTAAGCGCGGGAGAAGCTGGCGCGCAATCAGAATTCGCGCGTCAGATTTTCAAACCGCGTCAGCGGCTTGAGGAAGGCGAGATGCACCACGCCGATCGGCCCGTTACGCTGTTTGCCGATAATGACTTCAGCCACCCCGGCGTCTTTCGAGTCTTTGTTGTATACCTCGTCGCGGTAGATGAACAGGATCACGTCGGCATCCTGCTCGATGGCGCCCGATTCACGCAGATCGCTCATCACCGGTCGTTTGTCGGTGCGCTTTTCGAGGTCGCGATTGAGCTGCGATAGCGCGATCACCGGGCAATGCAGTTCCTTGGCCAGAGCCTTGAGCGAGCGTGAAATCTCGGAGATTTCAGTGGCGCGGTTCTCGCCGTCTCGCGACGACGACATGAGCTGCAGGTAATCGACCACGATCAAGCCCAGCCGCCCGCCGAACTGACGGGCCAGACGTCGCGAACGCGCCCGCAGTTCCAGCGGATTGAGCGCCGGGGTTTCATCGATGTGCATGTGCACGTCTTGCAAGCGCTCAATGGTTTCGGGCAGACGCGTCCACTCGTCTTCGGTGAGTTGGCCGGTACGCAGATGGCTCTGGTCGATCCGCCCCATCGAACCCACCACGCGCAACACCAACTGCGACGCGCCCATTTCCATACTGAACACCGCCACCGGCAGTTGCTCATTGATCGCCACATGTTCGGCAATGTTCAGCGAAAACGCCGTCTTGCCCATGGAAGGACGGCCGGCAACGATGACCAGATCACCAGGCTGCAAACCCGCGGTCATCCGGTCCAGATCGGCAAAACCCGTGGGCACCCCAGTGGTATCAGCGCCGCCGCGCTCGGCCAACTCGCTCACCCGCTTGAGCAACTCACCCAGCAGGCCCTTCATCGACTGGAAGCCCGCGGCGGATTTGGCCCCCTCCTCCGAGATGGCGAAAATACGCGACTCGGCCTCGTCGAGAATTTGCTGCACGCCCCGCCCTTGCGGGTTGAGCGCGTTCTGTGCAATCTCGTCGCTGATGGTCACCAGTTGGCGCAGCACCGCGCGCTCGCGCACGATCTCGGCATATCGGCGAATGTTCGCAGCGCTGGGCACGCACTGCGCCAGAGAATTCAGGTAGGGCAGCCCGCCGCATTCCTCGTGCTTGCCGATGGATTGCAGCGCCTCCAGCACGGTGATCACGTCAGCCGGTTTGCTTAGATTGATCAGGTCGGCGATGGCCTGGAAAATCGCCCGGTGCTCGAAGCGGTAAAACTGCGCCGCCACCAGCAGATCGGCCACCTTGTCGAATGCCTGGTTGTCGAGCAACAGCCCGCCCAGCACCGACTGCTCTGCCTCGATGGAGTGCGGCGGCGTGCGAATGGCGTCTAGGGCTTGGTCTTGCATGGCGGTGGGCGGCAAATGCCATCCAAAAATAAAAAGCGACTTTGCATTGTGCCGCACGCAGCGGCACAAACCAGAAACAAAGCAGAGACGACAAGGGCCGCATTCGCGGCCCTTGTGTCCAGCGCGAAAACCCGCGATTACATCGCTTCGGCTTTGACCTGCAGGGTGATGTCGGTGACGACATCGGTATGCAGGGCGATCGATACCGGATGCTCACCCGTGGTCTTGACGTGACCCGCCGGGAAGCGAACCTGCGACTTGCTCACTTCAATGCCTTGCTTGGCCAGGGCTTCGGCCACGTCGCCGTGGGTCACGGAGCCGAACAAGCGGCCATCCACACCGGCTTTCTGCACCAGGGTGATGACCAAGCCATTGAGCTTCTCACCGGCGGCTTGCGCCTGCATCAGCTTTTCAGCGGCCAGCTTTTCCATCTCGGCGCGACGCGCCTCGAACTCCGCCAGGGCTGCGGCCGTGGCACGGCGCGCCATTTTCTTGGGGATCAGGAAGTTGCGGGCGTAGCCGTCCTTGACCTTGACCACGTCACCCAGATTGCCGACGTTCAGAACTTTTTCGAGAAGAATGATTTGCATGGTGTCGTCCCCGGATTAGCCCTTGTGCAGGTCGGTGTAGGGCAGCAGCGCCAGAAAGCGCGCTCGCTTGATGGCGGTGTTGAGCTGGCGCTGGTAGTGCGCGCTGGTGCCGGTCAGGCGGGCGGGAATGATGCGGGCGTTTTCCGCAATCAGATCCTTGAGCACATCGACATCCTTGTAGTCAATCTGCTCAACCTTGGCGACGGTGAAACGGCAGAAGCGCTTGCGCTTGAACAGCGAAGACTGCTGGTTACGACGAGCGCGCTTCGGGTCGTTCTTTTTGTCGAATTTGCGTGGTGGTGCCATGATTTAAACCTCAATGTATTGTGTGACGTGCAACTTCATCTGGCGCGAGCCGCGACGCGATGCACGCAGGAAACCGGAAACTTGCAACAGGACTCCAGGACTGAGACGGTGCATTTCGTGAGCAATCTTCCCAAACCCGACACAGCCGATCTGAAGCTGCACTTCGCAAGGCATGTCCGCCTCGAACTGGGTCGATTGATGCTGCAATACAAAATCCAGCGCTTCGATTCCGGCCGGCGTGTAGCGGAGTTCGCCCCGCTCGGCCAAAATGCCCTGAAGTTCGAGCCGATTGATCTGGCCGCTATTCAGGCCATTTTTCAGGCTGTTTGCTCCTGTTGGGCCTTGCGAGCCTCGTCGCGCTCGACCTGCTTCATCATGATGGAAGGCGCGGTTTCGGCCTTGTCCGTCTTGATCACCAGGCTGCGCAGCACGGCATCGTTGAACTTGAAGCTGTGCTCGAGTTCGCGCAAGGTTTCCAGGTCGCACTCGATATTCATGCAGGCGTAATGCGCCTTGGCAAGCTTCTGAATGGGATAGGCCAGTTGGCGGCGGCCCCAGTCTTCAACCCGGTGGATCTGTCCCGCCTTGGCGGTCACGGCGCTTTTGTAGCGCTCGATCATCGCGGGCACTTGCTCGCTTTGATCCGGGTGGAAAATCAACACAATCTCATAGTGACGCATGCAGATTCCTTCAAATGCGGCAGGGCGCAGCCCCCCTTAGGGTGAGGCCTACGCGCTGTCCTTGTGGATAGAAGCCGCCCGGAGCGCAAAAAGCGTCAATTCCGGCACAACCGGTGCGGCAAGGAACCAAGCATTATAGACGAATCGTATTCGAGGCTCTCAATGTTTCGCCAACTGTTGCCAGGTGGCAATCACGGTGTCGGGATTGAGCGAGATCGACGAGATACCCTGCTCCATTAGCCATTGCGCCAGATCGGGGTGATCGGACGGCCCCTGACCGCAGATGCCCACATACTTGCCCTCGGCGCGGCAGGCGGCAATAGCTTGCGCCAGCAGCACCTTCACCGCCGGATCGCGTTCGTCGAAAGCCTGCGCCACCAAGCCGGAGTCACGGTCCAGCC
The DNA here is from genome assembly GCF_002482605.1 of Thiomonas sp. UBA7699. Lineage (NCBI taxonomy): Bacteria > Pseudomonadati > Pseudomonadota > Betaproteobacteria > Burkholderiales > Thiomonas > Thiomonas sp. UBA7699. The sequence continues at coordinate 99,299 of NZ_DLGH01000005.1, forward strand.
CCAGGGTGAGCTGGGTCAGGTCGTTGGAGCCGATGGAGAAGCCATCGAAATATTGCAGGAACTCCTTGGCCAGCACGGCGTTCGACGGCACTTCGCACATCATGATGATGCGCAGGCCGTTTTCTCCGCGCTTGAGGCCGTGACGGCCCAGCAGATTGATAACGCCTTCTGCTTCGCCCAGTGTGCGAACGAAGGGCACCATGATCTCGACGTTGTCCAGCCCCATCTGTTCGCGCACCCGTTTGAGGGCGACGCACTCCATCTCGAAGCTCTGCGCAAAGTCGGGCGAGACATAACGCGAAGCCCCGCGGAAACCCAGCATGGGGTTTTCTTCGTCCGGCTCATAGCGCGAGCCGCCGATGAGCTTTTTGTACTCGTTGGACTTGAAGTCAGACAAGCGCACGATGACGGGCTTGGGATAGAACGCCGCGGCTATGGTGGCGATTCCTTCGGCCAGTTTGTCCACATAAAACGCACGCGGGCTGACATGGCCGCGCGCCACGCTCTCCACCGCCTTTTTTAGATCGGAGTCGACACTCGGATACTCGAGCACCGCGCGGGGATGCACACCGATGTTGTTGTTGATGATGAACTCCAAACGCGCCAGACCCACGCCCTGATTGGGCACCTGCGAAAAATCGAAGGCCAGGGTGGGATTGCCCACGTTCATCATGATCTTCGTCGGCACCTCGGGCATGGCGCCGCGGGCGACTTCGGTCACTTCGGTTTCGAGCAGGCCGTCGTAGATCTGGCCGGTATCGCCCTGCGCGCAGGACACCGTGACCAGCATGTCGTCTTTGAGCACGTCGGTCGCATGCCCGCAGCCGACCACGGCGGGAATGCCGAGTTCACGGGCGATGATGGCGGCGTGGCAAGTGCGCCCCCCGCGGTTGGTGACGATGGCCGAGGCCTTTTTCATCACCGGCTCCCAGTTCGGGTCGGTCATGTCGGTAACCAGCACATCACCCGCCTGAACGAGGTGCATATCGGTGATGGAATGCACCACCCGCACCGGCCCGGCACCGATTTTCTGGCCGATGGCACGACCCGTGACCAGCACGGCGCCCTTGCCCTTCAGGGTGTAGCGCTGTTCGGTACGCGTGTGTCCGTTGGACTTCACCGTCTCGGGGCGAGCCTGCAGGATGTAGAGGTGGCCGTCGATGCCGTCCTTGCCCCACTCGATGTCCATCGGACGCTGGTAATGCGCCTCGATGGTCATGGCAAAGCGCGCCAGCTCCTGCGCCTCGGCGTCAGTCAGGCAGTAGCGGTTGCGCAGTTCGGAGGGAGTGTCGACCGTCTGCACCAGATGCGGCGAACCCGCGGGTGCAAACTCCATGCGGATCAGTTTGGAGCCAAGATTGCGGCGGATCACCGCCTCCTTGCCCGCCTTGAGCGTGGGCTTGAATACATAGAACTCGTCCGGATTCACCGCCCCCTGCACCACCGTCTCTCCCAAGCCGTAGGACGCGGTGATGAACACCACATCCGGAAAGCCCGACTCGGTGTCGAGCGTGAACATCACGCCGGACACCGCCTTGTCGCTGCGCACCATGCGCTGCACACCGGCCGATAGCGCCACATCGCTGTGCACAAAGCCCTTGTGCACCCGGTAGGAAATCGCGCGGTCGTTGTAAAGCGAGGCAAAGACGTGCTTGATTTTTTCCAGCACTGCGTCGATGCCGCTCACGTTCAGATAACTTTCCTGCTGCCCGGCGAATGAAGCGTCGGGCAAATCTTCCGCCGTGGCTGAAGACCGCACCGCGAACGACGCCTCTGGATTGCCCGCGGTGAGATCGGCATAAGCGCCGCGGATGGCCTGCTCCAGATCGGCCGGGAACGGCGTTTCGATCACCCATTGGCGGATTTGCGCGCCGCAGCGCTCCAGGGCGCGCACATCGTCGGCGTCCAACTCTTTGAGCATCGTCTCGATGCGCTCCCCCAGTCCCCCGGCACGCAGGAATTGCCGGAAGGCGTGCGCCGTGGTGGCGAACCCGCCTGGAACCCGAACCCCGCTGCCGGAGAGCTGGCTGATCATTTCTCCAAGCGACGCATTCTTGCCGCCGACCTGATCGATGTCGCTCATTCGCACATCATCGAGCTGCAAAATGAGCTCATTGCCGCTGTGGGCGGTGTTTTGCTGGGTCATGATGAAAGTCCTTCATAGAATGAAAAAACTGGGCTCGGCGTGATCTGTGGCGAAAATGACAGGTCTTGTTCGAGTGGGTATCGCCGTCTTCGCAAGTCACACTGACAATGCGGCTCATTCTAGGTTTTGAACGCTGACACATGCCTAACCGCTCGGTCTTTTTCGTCTCGGACGGCACCGGAATCGCTGCCGAGACCTTCGGCAACTCTGTTCTGGCGCAATTCGACGTGCAGCCCCACCGCATTCGCCTGCCGTTTGTCGACACGGTGGAGAAAGCGGTGCATGCGGTCGAGCGCATCAACGAGGTCGAACGCGTCGAGGGCAAGCCGCCGATTGTGTTCGTCACCCTGGTGCACCCGGACGTGCTCGAAATCATTCAGGGCGCACGCGCGCTGGTGCTCGACATGTTCAACAGCTTCGTGCAACCGCTCGAAGTGGCGTTCGGGGCCAAATCCAACCATCGCATCGGACGATTTTCCGATGCGGCCTACAGCCCGCAGTATCACAACCGCATCGACGCGATCAATTTTTCGCTTATGCACGATGACGGCCAGTCCACCCGCAATCTGACCGAGGCTGAAGTCATTCTGGTGGGCGTGTCGCGTTGCGGCAAAACACCCACTTCGCTCTATCTCGCCATGCAGCATGGCGTGAGGGCGGCGAACTATCCGCTCATTCCCGACGATTTCGAGCGCATGCGCCTGCCCGACGGGCTGAACGGTTTGCGGCACAAACTGTTCGGGCTGTCGATCACGCCCGAGCGTCTGAGCGAAATCCGCACCGAGCGGCGGCCCAACAGCCGTTACGCGGCGCTCGACAACTGCCGTTATGAAGTGAGTGAGGCGGAAAAACTCATGCGGCGCGAGGGCATCCGCTGGTTGTCGTCCACGCACAAGTCCATCGAAGAGATCGCCACCACCATCCTGCAGCAGATCCGCCCCGATCGGCTGGAATATTGAGCGCTACCCGCCATGCACGACGACGATAAAAACGCCTACCTACTGGGCTTCGCCTCGACCCAACAAAAAATTCCCGAGCGCGAGGAAGCGCTGCCCATCGACCCCGACCGGGCGCAGATTCCGCTCACCGGGTTGATGGTCGATGCGGGCACCGATCTGTCGGGCACGATGGCGGCGGACCGGCGGGTGCGCATTCTGCCGCTGACCATCCAGTGGCCGGGCCGAACGCTGCTGGACAAAGGGACGGCGGAAGTCCGCACCGTTTCGCGCCAGCTCAGCCACGAGCGCATCCGCAGCGCCGAGGTCAGCGCGCCATCCGTCGAGGCGCTGAGCTACCGCATGCACCCGCATCTGGCGCTCAACTTCGACCGGCTGCTGCTGCTGGCCACCCATCCGGCCCTGGTGGAGGCCAGCCGCAGCGTGGAGCAGATGTTCAAAGATCATCAGGACGAAATCACCCACCTGCGCCGCGAACGCCACCTCCGGCCCGACTATGCCCTGGAGGTGATCAACACCCGTTCACTGCTAAGCGGCCCGGCCCTGCAGGCGCGCCTGCTGCTGAACTCTCCCGAGATGCGCATGGGCGATATCCCGGGTCTGCGGCGACTTGCCCAAACGCTGGCCGACCAGACCGAGGTGTGGCTGGCGCCGGGTCATCCCGCCGATGTCGCTTTCACGCTAGGGCGGCTTGAGCATCCCGATCTGTCTCCCTGGGTGCAGGCCTGCAGCACGCGGCTGACGCAAATCATGCACCGCTATCCGGTGCTGAGTTGCAAAGCCGGGGCGTTCGGTCTGGAAGCGCGGACGAGCAAGTGGAAATCGGCAGCGTCGCGGGTGATCGACGCGGCGGCGCAAGCCATCTGGACAAACGCGCTTGCGGCCCCGGTGATTCAGCTCAGCTTCGATGGCAGCATTCGCGAATTGCGCGACTGGCCCGAAATGCAAGCGCTGAAAAAAATGGCCGCTGAAAATGGAGTGAAGCTCCACGTCACCCATATGAGTCTGGGTGGCCGGGTCTGGGCCTCGGCCCAGTCGCTGTCGCTGGCGTTGCTGCGCAAGCCCGCGGGCTAAAACCTAGCTCAGCGTCTTGCTGAACTGAGACTGCCGCACGCCCTCGTAGAGGCAGATCGCCGCCGACGCGGCGACGTTGAGCGACTCCACGCCATCGGCCTGGGGAATGCGCACCAGCGCGGAACACTTGGCGACCAGGGCATCTGAAATCCCCTGCCCTTCGTTGCCGAAGATCCAGGTCACGGGTTCCTTCAAATCGAGTTCGTACAACACCGTGTCAGCCTGCATGTGCGTGGCATAGATCGGGCGCGGCACGATGTTGAGCACCTGCTCCCAGGGCGGATCTTCGAACACCGGAATGACGAAGTGCGCGCCCATGGCAGACCGCAGCACTTTGGGCGACCACACTCCGGCGCAACCCCGCAGCAGATACACCGCGCCGCAGCCCGATGCCGCGGCGGTGCGCAGCATGGTGCCCACATTGCCGGCGTCCTGCACCCGATCGAGGATGAGCGCGCTGCCCGGACGGGGCTTGGACGACTTCGGACGGGCGATCAGCATCCCCACCGGCGGGCCGTTCTCCACCGCAGTGATCCAGTTGAACAGGGCCTGATGCAAGACCACCGTCTGCGTGGTGCCGACGCGCTCGACCAGCGCCGCGATTTCCGGGTCGAGCAGGCCTGTATCGGTGGTGATCAGCGGCTCAGCGGCATGGCCTGCGGCGAGCGCGGCTTCGATGAGATGAATGCCTTCGAGCCAGACCTGGCCGAGCTTGCGCACCGCGCCCGGTTCGGTGGACAGGCTGCGCAGGGTTTTGATCAGCGGGTTTTCAGCCGAGGTAATACGCTTCACGACACGACGTCCTTCAACGTGGGAGGGCGGATAGACTGAGCCAACAGGCGGCGGATAGGGGCAAAGCTGCGGCGGTGTGCGGCGCAGGGCCCCAGTGTAAGCAACGCCGCGCGGTGCGCCGCCGTGCCGTAGCCGCTGTGGCGCTCGAAACCATAACCCGGGTAGCGCTGCGCCAGCTCGGTCATCAGGCGATCGCGGTACACCTTGGCGATGATGGAAGCCGCGCTGATCGCAGGCTGCACCGCATCGCCGCCCACGATGGCGCGACAGGGCATGGCCACCTGGGGCGTCTGATTGCCATCGACGAGCAACAGGTCGATCTTGCAGGGCAGCGCCGCCACGGCGCGCTGCATGGCCAGCAGCGTGGCTTGCAGGATATTGCGCTGATCGATTTCTTCGACCGAGCTCTCGGCGATGCTCCAACCCAGGCTGTACGCCCGGATTTGCGCATCGAGTTCCTCGCGACGGCGAGCGCTGAGCAGCTTGGAGTCAGCCAACCCCGCAATGGGATGGGCGGGATCGAGCACCACCGCCGCGGCCACCACCGGCCCCGCCCACGGCCCGCGCCCGACTTCGTCGCAGCCGGCAATCAGGGCAACAGGAGCACCGTCTTCTGCGGCGAATAAGGCGGCCTGCGTCATGCCGGAATCATGTCGAGAATGGCCTGCGAGGCCAGCGCGGCCGTATCTCGCCGCAAACTCAGGTGCATATCGGCGAAGCGGTCTTGCAGGTGTTGCAATTGCGCCGGGTGCTCCAGCAAGTCGCTGGCCGCATCGGCCAGGGCCAACGGGGTGCAATCGTGCTGCAACAGCTCGGGCACCAGACGTTTGCCTGCGAGGATGTTGGGCAGCCCGACATCGGGCAGATAACCCCGGCCCGACATCATGCGGTAAGAGAGCGCCGACATGCGATAGCCGATCACCATGGGCCGCTTGAACAAGGCACATTCCAGCGTGGCGGTGCCACTGGCGACCAGGGCGAGATGGCAGGCGGCGAGAACGGTGTGCGACTGGCCGTCGATCAGGTGCAAGGGAAGGTCGGGGTGAGCGGCCGCCGCCTGCAACACCATGGGTCGCAGACCCGCATGAGCAATCGGCACAACCACCCGTGACATCTGGCCACGCTGCACCAGCAAAGCGGCGGCGGCCAAAAACGGCGCGATGAGATGCTTCACCTCGGCTCGACGACTCCCTGGCAACACGGCCAGACAACGGCCGTCTGCGGGCAGAGCCAGCGCCCGGCACGCCGCCTCGCGGTCGGGCTCCAGAGGAATGACCTCGGCCAGGGGGTGGCCGATGTAAGTTGCCTTCACGCCCGTATCGGCATAGAGCGCGGGCTCGAAGGGAAAAATACAGAGCATGTGATCCACAGCCTGGCGAATCAGTTCGATGCGCTCGCGCCGCCACGCCCAGATGGACGGGCTCACCAGATGCGCAACCGGTATACCCGCCTGCCGCAGGCGACGTTCCAACTGCAAATTGAAATCCGGCGCATCCACCCCGACGAACACCGCCGGCGGTTCGGCCAGAAGGCGCCCGCGCAAACGTCGGCGCATCAGCAGCAGTTCGGGCAGGCGCGCCAGCACGTCGGCATAGCCATTCACCGCGAGCCGTTCGCTGGGCCACCAGGCATCGAAACCCGCGGCCTGCATGCGCGGCCCGCCGATGCCCACGCTGCTTAGACCGGGCGCCCGGTCATGCAGCGCGCTGAGCAAATGCCCGGCCAGCAGATCGCCGGAAGCCTCACCAGCGACGAAGGCCAAAGTCGCCGAAGCACGGGCGGTCATCACCCGCTTAGGGCCGGACGATGCCACGCCCAGCCTCGGCCAGGAACGCCTGCAGCGCGCTAATCGCCTCGGCCGCCTGCGGCCGCTCGGCCAGCAGATCGGCCAGGGCGGTGCGTGCCTGCTCCAGCGACAGCCCCTGCCGATACAGCAAACGGTAGGCGGCGCGCAGCGCGGCGATCTGATCGGGCGAATAGCCTCTGCGCCTCAGCCCTTCGGCATTGATGCCGTGCGGTTTGGCGGGATTGCCTGCCACCAGGGTATAGGGCGGCACGTCCTGCAGAATGACCGAGCTGATGCCGGTCATCACATGGGCGCCGATGCGCACGAACTGATGCACGCCGGTATAGCCACCCAGCACGGCCCAGTCGCCCACATGAACATGGCCCGCCAGCTGCGCATTGTTGGCAAAGGTGGTGTGATGGCCCACCTGACAGTCGTGCGCGATATGCACATAGGCCATGATCCAGTTGTCGTCTCCGACCCGGGTGATGCCGCCATCTTGTACCGTGCCGATGTGCAGGGTGCAGTATTCGCGGATCACATTGCGGTCGCCGATTTCCAGCGCCGTATCTTCGCCTTTGTATTTCTTGTCCTGCGGCTCGCCGCCGATCACGCTGAACGGATGCAGCCGGTTGTCGGCGCCAATGCGGGTTCGCCCTTCGATGATGACATGCGCGCCCACGCGCGTGCCCGCACCGATGCGAACCTTGGGGCCGACCAGGGCGTAGGGGCCGATCTCGACATCGTCGGCGATTTCCGCGCCCGGATCGACCTGCGCCGTGGAATGAATCTTGGGCATGCTGGCCTTCAGGGCACGCTGCGCTCGGTGCACATCAATTCGGCCTGCGCGACCACGCGGCCCTCGACCGAAGCCTCTGCCGTGAACTTGTAGATGCCCCGCATATTGCGCGTCATCTCAACGTACAGATCGAGCCGATCGCCCGGAATAACGGGCTGTTTGAAGCGCGCATTGTCGATGCCCACCAGGTAATACAGCGACCCCTGGGCCGGTGTTTTTCCCACCGAACCAAACGCCAGAATGCCCGAAGCCTGCGCCAGCGCCTCAAGAATGAGCACCCCGGGCATGATGGGCTTCTGCGGAAAATGGCCGGTGAAAAACGGCTCATTGAAAGTGACGTTCTTGTAGGCCTTGATGTACTTGCCATTCACTTGCTCGACCACGCGATCGACGAGCAGCATGGGGTAACGATGCGGAAGCAGTTCAAGGATTTGCGTGATGTCTTGCGTGGTCGTCATGTCGATGGTTCTGTTTTCAAAGACTCGGTGTGTTGTTCTATATGTTGTTCCAAACGGCGGATGCGGTCTCGCAGTTGATGCAACTGTCGCACGGTCGCCGCATTGCGCTCCCAGTTGGCATGGGTGTCCAGCGGGAAAGCGCCGGTGTACATACCCGGCTGACGCACGGAGCGCGAAACCAGCGACATGCCGCCGATGACCACGCCATCGGCAATGCTCAAATGCCCCGCAATGCCGACCCCTCCGCCGATAAAGCAGTAGGCGCCGATCTCCGCACTGCCCGATATGCCCACGCAACCCGCCAGCGCGGTATGCGCGCCGATGCGCACGTTGTGGGCAACCTGCACCAGATTGTCGATTTTCACGCCCAAGCCGATTTCGGTATTGTCGAGCGCTCCGCGGTCGATGGTGCTGTTCGCCCCCACCTCTACGTCGTCTTCGAGCACGGCAATGCCGACCTGGGCGATTTTCACTCCGGCGCCGTTGGCATCCCGCGCATAACCAAAGCCATCGCTGCCGACCACCGCACCCGACTGCAACACGCAACGCGCTCCGAGTCGACACCCCCAGGCCACGCTACTGCGCGCATGCAGCACCGAACCGGCGCCGATCACGGCATCGCGCCCCACGAAGCAGCCTGCCCCGATATGCGCCGCTTCCCCAATTTGCGCACCCGCCTCGATGACCGCAAAGGCGTCCACCCGTGCAGCGGGAGAAACCTGAGCCGCAGGATCGATCTGCGCGGTGGCATGACACCCCGGCTCAAACGGCGGCTGCCGCAAGGCCCAAAACCACTGCGACAGGTGTGCGTAATACAAATAAGGATCGCGGGCGACAATCGCATTGCCCGAGCGCGGCAACGCACCGCGAAGCGACTCGGGCAGGATGACCGCACCGGCCGCGGTCTCGGCCAGTTGCGGGCGCAGCTTGTCCCGGTTCAGGAAGGTGATGTCGGTTTCAGAGGCCGAGCCGATAGGCCGCAGGCGCTGAACGACCGCTTGCCCGTTTCCGATGAGTTCGCCGCCAAGCCGGGCTGCAATCTGCTCAAGCGTGAGGCCATCCATAAAGATGCCAGGCGTCGACACAGCCGACTGGCTCACTTGCCCGACTGAGCATCCAGCGCTTTGAGCACCTTGTCGGTGATGTCGATGCGCGGATTGACGTACACCGCTTCCTGGAAAATGATGTCGTAGTGATCTTTCAGGGCGATGTCGCGCACGACCTTGTTGGCCTTGTCGAGCACCGAGGCCAGCGCTTCGTTGCGGCGGGCATTGAGGTCTTCGGAAAACTCACGCTGCTTGCGTTGGAATTCGCGGTTCATGTCCACGAGATTCTGCTGCGCCTTGATGCGATCTGCATCCGACATGACCGGACCGTTCTTTTCCAGGCTCTCGTTGGCCGCCTTGATCTTGGCCGCCATGTCCTGCAGATCCTTATCGCGCTTGGAAAACTCGGCCTCCAGCTTCTGCTGGGCCGCCTTGGCCAGGGTTGAATCTTTCAGCACCCGTTCGGTGTTGATGAAGCCGATCTTGAAGGGTGCGTTGGCCGCCGTACCAGCCGCGGGCGCTGCCGTCTGCGCCATGACAGGCGTGCTGATCAAAAACGCAGTGGCACAAACCGCGGCCAGAAGAGTGCGAGATAGAGTGTGGAATTTCATGGAAATCGTATGAGGTTAGAAACCGGCGCCAACCGTGAACTGGAAACTCTGGAGTTTATCGGTGGACTTGTAGCGAACCGCCTTGGCCACACTGAACTTCAACGGGCCAATGGGTGAAATCCAGGACACGCCGATACCAATGGACGAGCGCATATCGCTCAGGCTGACTTTCTGGTTCTCGCCCCACACATAGCCGTTGTCATTGAACACCGACATGCGAAGCGATTTGTCCGCGCCAGTGCCGGGGAAAGGAAACTGATACTCGAAATCGGCAATCAGCATTTTGGCCCCGCCCAGCGCATTGCCCTGAGCATCTTGCGGGCCCAGCGAACTTTGCTGGAAGCCACGCACGGTGCCGATACCGCCGGCGTACAAATTCTTGAAGACCGGCAAGGGGCGGCCGTTCAAACCGTGGGCATAACCGATCAAGCCGTTGAACGCGAGATTGGTGGTTCGCGTAAGCGGCAGATACTGTTGGTATTGATAAGTGATGCGGTCGTAGCGCAGGGTGCTGAACGGACTGATCTCGAAGCTCAGGCGCTGATAGCGGCCATCGGTGGGCACCAGGGCGCTGTTGCGGCTGTCGCGCTGCCAGCCGATGGTCAGCGGAATGCCGCTGGATGTCTTGCCGAACTGGTTGACATAGGCGATGTAGGAGGCCGGCGCACCCGGAGAGAGGTCCAGGGTGTAGCGCTCATAACCGGCGCCGAAAAACACCCGGTCTTCTTCGGTGAACGGAATGCCGAACTGAAGGTTGAACCCCGGGGTGACGATCTTGTAATTGCTACCCTGGCTGGTGTATGGCTGGATGGTGCGGTAATACGCATTCACCGTACGGCTGATGCCGTCTTCGGTGAAGTACGGATTGGTGCTCGACACCGACAGCGTGCGGTAGTAGCTCGACGTGTTGAAGTCGACCGCGAGGTTGTTGCCGCTGCCAAAAATATTGTCTTGGCTGATGCCGGCGTTGAACGACAGTTTGTCCGCACTCGAAAAGCCCACGCCCAGAGACAGACTGCCCGTAGGCTTCTCCTCCACGTTCATGTCGAGATCGACCTGATCGTTGGTGCCCGGCACTTCACGCGGCTGCAGCGTCACCCCCTTGAAGTAGCCCAGACGATCCACCCGATCGCGCGAGAGTTTGATGCGGTCGGAGTCGTACCAGGAGTCTTCGAATTGCCGGAATTCACGGCGAATCACTTCGTCGCGCGTGCGGGTGTTGCCCGCGATATCGATGCGGCGCACATAGATGCGCTTACCCGGATCGGCCGTGATGGTGAAAGAAACCTGATCCGTCTGACGATCGATCACCGGTTTGGCCTCGACCCGGGCGAAGGCATAGCCATACACGCCGAACTGATTGGTGATGGCCTTCACGCTCTCGTTGAGCGCCTGCGCACTGTAAGTCTCGCCCGGCTTGAGTTTGACCAGTGCGCGGAATTCATCGTCCTGCCCGAGATAGTTGCCCGCGAGTTGGTAGCCCGACACGGTGTACTTCGGCCCCTCGTGCACGTTGACGGTGATGTAGATGCCGTCTTTGTCGGGCGACAGAGCCACCTGCGTGGAATCGATGCGAAAATCGAGATAGCCCCGGTCTTGGTAGTAGGAGCGCAGGGTCTCCAGATCGGTATTGAGCTTGGCCTTGGAATACTGATCGTCCTTGGTATACCAGCTCAGCCAACCCGGTGTGCTGAGGGTAAACAAGCCCAGCAAAGTGCCTTCGCCGAACACCTTGTTGCCCACGACGCGGATGGAACGAATCTTGGCAATCTGCCCTTCGACTACGGTGAACAACACGTTCACCCGGTTGCGCGGCAGCGGCGTGGTCGTGACATTCACCTCGGTGCCGTAGAAGCCCTTGGCCAGATATTGCTGCTTGAGTTCCTGCACGGCCTGATCGATCAGCGCTTGGTCGTAAGGCCGGGCTTCGGCAAGCCCCACGGAGGCGAGCGCCGTCGTCAAGGCCTTTTTGTCGAACTCCTTGGTTCCGGCGAACTCGACCCCGGCAATCGTCGGACGCTCCTCGACGATGAGGGTGACCACATCGTTGTCGGTTTCGATACGAACGTTCTTGAACAGCCCGGTGGCGAACAAGGCCCGAATGGCCGCCGCCCCACCCTCGGGCGTGTAGGTTTCACCGACCCGAAACGGCAGATAGCTGAACACGGTACCGGGTTCGGTTCTTTGCAGACCGTCAACGCGGATGTCCTTGATAGTGAACGATTCAGCTGCGTGTGCTTGCACGCCTGCAACAGCGATCACAACCGCCGTCGCACAACGAAGTGCGGGAGAAAACCTCAAATTGACCTCGAGCTGGATTAGTGCATCTGGCCGAGCAAGCGAACCAGATCGTTGTAGAGGGCGATGGCCATCATCATGGCGATGACCGCGAGACCGCCTTGCTGCAGCCTTTCTTGCCAGCGTTGCGAAACGCTGCGACGGGTCAATCCCTCGTACGCATAATACAGGAGATGCCCTCCGTCCAGAATGGGCAAAGGAAGCAGATTGAGCACACCCAGGCTGACGCTGACCACGGCCAGAAAGCTGAGATACGCCATCCAGCCCAGCTCGGCGCTTTTACCCGCGTAATCGGCAATCGTGACCGGGCCGCTCAAGTTTTGCAGCGAAGCCTGGCCGATCACCATGCGCCCGAGGGTCTTGAGGGTCAGGGCCGAAAGATCCCAGGTGCGCTGTACGCCGTCCTGCAAGGCCTGCAGCGGATTGCGCTCGATTTTCACTGTGGGAATTTCGCCGCCCAGCATGGCCTCGATGCGCCAGACTGACTGGCCATTGACCTGCACCGGTTTCGCCTGCAACTGGGTTTGGAAAGTACGGCCATCGCGACGCACCTCAAGCTGCATCGGCTTGCCACCCGATGTTTGAATGGAGCGCATCAGGGCGTCTGCCGAGACGATGGGTTTGCCGTCCACTGCGACGATCCGGTCGCCGGCAAGCAGGCCGCTGCGCTGCGCCGGGCCACCTGCGACCACTTCCCGAATCTCGGCCGGCGGGCTCTGCAGATGCAAACCGTAGGTGGTGAGAAACCCGGCGCTCTCCGCCGCTCGCATGCTCGAAGAAAAATCGAGAGCAATTTGTTGCGTCGGGCCGTCCGTTTTTCGTTCGACAACGAGCGCGAGGCGATCGCCGTTCATCGCAGCGTTCAGCAGCGTCCAGCGCAGCCCCGTCCAGCTCTGCACGGCTTCCTGCGAGCCGTCATGCACGACCGCCAAGACACGCTCACCGCCCTGCACTCCCGCTGCGGCAGCGGGCGAATGAACCGGCGGCGCGCCCAGTACGGCAACCGGCTCGCGCACGCCGGCCAACGCCACCACGGCAAACAGCAGGGTAGCGAGCAATAGATTAGCCGCTGGCCCTGCTGCAACGATGGCCGCGCGCTTGGACAGACTTTGTCGGTTGAACGCCCTCGGCAGTTCGGCCTCGGCCACTTCGCCCTCGCGTTCGTCGAGCATCTTCACATAGCCGCCGAGCGGAATCCAGGCCAGGGTGAATTCAGTTTTGTCGGCGCCTCGCGTCCAGCGCAGCAAGGGTCTGCCGAAACCGATGGAAAACCGCAGCACCTTGACGCCGCACGCCACGGCCACACGGTAGTGACCGAACTCGTGGATGGTGATGAGCACGCCGAGTGCAAAGGCAAACGCCAGCAGGGTGATGAGCAGGTTCATGGTTTCGCGTCAGGCCAGTAGCGCCGCGCCGCCCCGCCCGGAGGGAGAGAGTTGCGCGACGCGCTGTTGCGCTTGGAGTCGCGTCTGGACGTCTAGTTCAGCCAGGGCCTCCAGGGAATCACAGCCCGCGCATTGTGCACTTGCCAGCAAATCCGCATTGATCCGGTGAATATCGGTAAACCGGATGCGCTGATGAAGGAAGGCGTCCACGGCCACTTCGTTGGCCGCATTGAGCACGGCGCAGGCGCCCACCGGCATGCGCAGTGCCTCGAAAGCCAAGGCCAGGCCCGGGAACCGCTGGGGATCGGGTTGTTCGAAATCGAGCCGTCCCACGCGCGCCAGGTCGAGCCACGGCGCGCCCGAGGCCATGCGGGCGGGATAGGACAGGCCGTAGGCAATAGGGGTGCGCATATCGGGCTGCCCGAGTTGGGCAATCACCGAGCCGTCGTGATAGTTGACCATCGAATGCACGATGCTCTGGGGATGGATCAGCACCTCGATCTGTTCGGGCCGCATGCCGAACAGATAGTGCGCCTCGATGACCTCCAGCGCCTTGTTCATCATGGTGGCGGAATCGACCGAGATCTTCGCGCCCATGCTCCAGTTCGGGTGGGCGCAGGCCTCCGTCGGCGTGACCGCCTGCAAGGTGTGCGCGGCACGCTGGCGAAACGGCCCGCCCGAAGCGGTCAGCACGATATTGCGCACGTCCGCCTGCCAGCGGCTGCGATCATCGGGCAGACTTTGCTGAATGGCGCTGTGTTCGCTGTCGATGGGAATGAGATCGCCGCCGCCTTGCGCCAAGGCCTGCAACAGTAGATCGCCGGCGACGACCAGCGACTCTTTATTGGCCAGCAGCAGCCGCTTGCCAGCACGGGCCGCGGCGAGGCTGGCCGACAGACCGGCGGCGCCCACGATGGCGGCCATGACCAGATCGACTTCGGGCGCGGCCGCCACGTCGTCGAGCGCCCGGGGGCCGCTCAATACTTCCGTCGGGCAATGCTCGGCGCGCAAACGTTGCTGCAGGCTGCTGGCCGCCTGCGCACTACCGAGCACGGCGTAGTTCGGGCGAAATTCGAGACACTGCGCAAACAGTTTGTCGGCATTGCTGTGCGCGGCCAGGGCAAACACCCGAAACTGCTCTGGGTGCAGCGCCAGCACGGCCAGCGTATTGGCGCCGATCGAGCCGGTAGAGCCGAGAATGGTGACCGTTTTCATAACGCCAACAGCAGCAAGGCCAAAGGCAACACCGGCAAGAGCGCGTCGATGCGGTCCAGCACGCCGCCATGTCCCGGCAGCAACTTGCCGCTGTCTTTCAGCCCTGCCGCGCGTTTGAGCAAGGACTCGAACAGATCGCCCGCAATGGCAAACGCCAGCAGCACGACGACCAGAATCGCGAGCCCGAATCCGCCGAACTGCGTATTGAGTCGCGAAAAATAATTGGGGTATGTCGGCGCCAGACTCACGCAGACTGCAGCGTAGAACAGCGTGGCGATCAGAGCCGTCCAGGCCCCGGCACGGGTCTTGCCAGGGCTGATCGACGGCGCGAGTTTGCTGCGCCCCCAGGCCCTGCCGCCAAAGTACGCCGCAATATCCGCCACCCAAACCAGCGCCAGCAAAGACAGCATGAAAAGCGCGCCCTGCACGCGTAGTTGGACCAGCGCCAGCCAGGCGGCCTGCAACAGCAAAAAGCCCAATAGAGTGAGCGTCAAAGGATGACGCAGCGCCGCGGGCAGGCGGGCCTTGGGCAGACTCAGCCCCAACGCGAGCAACCATGCCATGCTGCAGGCCAGCCAGAACCAGCGCCAGGCTAAAGCCATCTGCCAGGCCTGCTGTTGCAGTAGCCAGAGCAAAGCCGCCGCAATCGCCGCCCAGAGCAAAGCCCAGAAGGACAACGCGCTAAAGCCTTGATAGCCAGCCAGCCGCGCCCACTCGCCCATGCCCACAGCACAAAACGCCAGCGCCAATAGCGCAAATGGCAGGGGATCACGCCAGAACAAGGTAGGCAGCAAAAGTGCCATCAACACCAGGGCGGTCAGGACGCGCTGTCGCAACATGATGCAGATGCGCCGCTCGCCGCCTCAGGCCGCGGCGGGCGATTTGGCCTCGGGGACGCCACCGAAACGACGCTGGCGGCTGGCAAAATCGGCCAGCGCTGCGTCAAAGGCTTCGGCATTGAAGTCGGGCCAGAGAATATCGCTGAAATAGAGCTCGGTATAGGCCAGTTGCCAGAGCAGGAAATTGCTGATGCGATGCTCGCCCCCGGTGCGGATCAGCAGATCTGGGTCGGGCGAGTGCGACAGGGCCAGATGCCGCGCTAGCGCTTGCTGCGTGGGGGCCTCCTGCGCGGCTAACAGAGCTTGTGCCGCCTGCGTCATGTCCCAACGCCCGCCATAGTTGAGCGCCACGTTGAGCACCAGGGTGTCATTTTGGCGGGTCAATGCCTCGGACTGGTCGATGAGCGCGCGCATCTCGACAGAAAAGGCCGACAGATCGCCCACCACATGCAACTGCACGCCTTGTCTGGCCAGTTCCGCAGACTCACGCTGTAGCGCCTTGACGAACAGGTCCATCAAGGTTTGCACCTCCTCTGCCGGCCGCGCCCAGTTTTCAGAAGAAAACGCGAACACCGTGAGGTGCTTCACACCGATCTCCGCGCAGTGACGCACGATTTTTTTCAGCGCGTCAACACCGAATTTATGCCCGGAGGAACGCGGCAAGAACCTTCGCTGCGCCCAACGTCCGTTGCCATCCATGACCACCGCCACATGGCGTGGCAGCGTGGAGGGGTCGCGCTTGGCGATGGTTTTCTTGCTCATGCCATCAATATGAGAAACACAGCTTGGAACGCCGATCAGAGCAGCGGAACAATCCGCTGGCTCCCGTCAGACCGCCATGATCTCCGCTTCTTTTTGCGCCAGTTGTTTGTCGATCTCGGCAATACAGCGGTCGGTAATTTTCTGCACCTCGTCCTGCGCGCGGCGCTCGTCGTCTTCGGAGACTTCTTTCGCTTTGACGAGGTCTTTCAGGCTTTGGTTCGCATCGCGGCGCAAATTGCGCACGGCCACCTTGGCCCCCTCGCCTTCTTGCTTGATGACCTTGACCAGATCGCGACGGCGCTCTTCGGTCAGCGCAGGCATGGGCACGCGAATGATGTCGCCCTGCGTCTGGGGATTCAGACCCAGATCGGACTCACGAATCGCCTTTTCGACGGCCTGGACCATTTTCTTTTCCCACGGCTGCACGCTGATGGTGCGGGCATCGACCAGATTCATGTTCGCCACCTGATTGATCGCCATCATGGTGCCGTAATAGTCCACCATCACATGATCGAGCAAGCCGGTATGCGCACGCCCGGTACGCACCTTGGCCAGATCGAGCTTGAGCGACTCGATCGACTTGTGCATTTTTTCTTCGGTGTTTTTCTTGATCTCTGCGATTCCCATGATGCACTCCAAAAACAGATCGGGAAAAAACAAAACCCGCTGCGCAAAAAGCAGCGCGGCGCGGGCCTCAAAGACTGCGATGGTAATCAGACGTAGACGTCCGTGCCTTCGTCTGCGCCTTGAACCACGCGCATCAGCGCCCCCGGCTTGAAAATGCTGAATACGCGAATCGGCATCTTCTGCTCGCGGCACAGCGCAAAGGCCGTCGCGTCCATCACTTGTAAACGCCGCGCGATCGCCTCATCGAAGCTGATCCGCGCATAACGCTCGGCCTGCGGGTCTTTGGCCGGATCGGCGGTGTAGATGCCATCGACCTTGGTCGCCTTGAGCATGACCTCGGCACCAACCTCGGCTGCACGCAGCGCGGCGGCCGTATCGGTGGTGAAGAACGGATTGCCCGTGCCGCCTGCAAAAATCACCGACTTGCCTTCCTCGAGGTACTGCAGCGCCTTGGGCCGCACATAAGACTCGACGACCTGGTCGATGGCAATGGCTGACATCACGCGCGGATTCAGCCCGGCGTGCTTCATGGCGTCGCTCAGCGCAAGTGAATTCATCACCGTCGCCAGCATGCCCATATAGTCCGCCGTCGCCCGGTCCATGCCCACAGCGCCCCCCGCCACTCCGCGGAAGATGTTGCCGCCACCGATGACTATCGCCAGCTGCACGCCCGAATGCACCACCTCGGCGATGTCCCGCACCATGGCCTCGATGGTGACGCGATTGATGCCATAAGCATCATCGCCCATCAGGGCCTCGCCCGAGAGCTTGAGCAGAACACGTTTGTATCCGGACATGGTGACTCCTGGCGAGCGGTAGAAAGGTGAAAAGGCCGAGTTGGAGAAGCTGCAAAGAAGCGAGACGACAAGGTGCTAGGCGACCGGGCCCAATCGACCCAATTGGCCCAAATCGGCCCCGGTCAGCCGGGCAACGGCGCTCAACCTTGCTTGGCTGCAGCCATCTGCGCGGCCACCTCTTCCGCAAAATTCTCCGACTTTTTTTCGATGCCCTCACCCACCACGTACATGGTGAAGCCGTGCACCGTGGTGTTGGCGGATTTCAGCATTTGCTCGACCGTCTGCTTGTCGTTCTTGACGAACACCTGATCGAACAGCGAGACTTCCTTGAGGTATTTCTGCACCGAGCCTTCAACCATCTTGGCGATGATCTCGGCGGGCTTGCCCGACTCGGCCGCTTTTTGCGAGGCGATGGAGCGCTCTTTCTCGATCAGCTCGGCGGGCACCTGCGACGACGACAGCGCCACCGGCTTCATCGCGGCGATGTGCATGGCCACATCCTTGGCGGCCACTTCGTCGCCGGTGAACTCGACCATCACGCCGATGCGCGTACCGTGCAGATAGCTCACCAGCTTGTGATCGCCCGCAAAACGCTTGAAGCGACGAATGGTCATGTTCTCGCCGATCTTGCCGATCAGCTTGCTGCGGCGCGCTTCGATGGTTTCGCCATCGAGCGTCAGTGCCGACAGCGCCGCCACGTCGGCAGGGTTCTGCGCCGCGATCAACTGGGTCAGGTCTTTGCCGAAGGCCAGGAAATCGTCATTCTTGGCCACGAAATCGGTTTCGCAGTTCAGCTCGATCATCGCGCCGGTCGTGCCGTTGATATAGGCCGCCACGATGCCTTCGGCCGTCACGCGCGAAGCCGCCTTGCTGGCCTTGCTGCCGAGCTTGACGCGCAGGATTTCCTCAGCGCGATCCATATCGCCTTCGGCCTCGGTCAGCGCCTTTTTGCACTCCATCATCGGGGCATCGGTCTTGGCACGCAGTTCTGCCACCATGCTTGCGGTAATTGCCGCCATTGTTGAACTCCTTGAAATCGAAAACTAGAAACGCAGTTGAAAAAAAGGGGCTGTGTATCGCAGCCCCGGGGTGTTTCAGGCCGGTGAATCGGGCCGTTGCAGCAGGATCATCTTGGCCCCGTCAAGCGGCAGGCGCGTCTTCCTGAACTTCGACGAATTCTTCTTCGCCCTCAGAGACGGCTTGCACGACTTCATTGACCGCGTCGTTCTTGCCTTCCAGGATGGCATCGGCCATGCCCTGCGCGTACAGCATCACGGCTTTGGCCGAGTCGTCGTTGCCCGGAATGATGTGAGTCACGCCCAGCGGGGAATGGTTGGTATCGACCACGCCGATCACCGGAATGCCCAGCGTCTTCGCCTCGGCGATGGCGATCTTGTGGTAGCCCACATCGATGACAAAAATCGCATCGGGCAGAGCCGCCATATCTTGAATACCGCCGATGGATTTTTCCAGCTTATCCATTTCGCGCTGGAAGGTCAGCGCTTCTTTTTTGCTCATCTGCTCGAGCACACCCTCGGCCGCCTGGGCCTGCATGTCCTTGAGCTTCTTGATCGAGGTCTTGACCGTCTTGAAGTTGGTCAGCATGCCGCCGAGCCAGCGCTGGTCGACATAGGGCATGCCGCAACGCTCGGCCTGTTCACGCACGATTTCACCCGCCTGACGCTTGGTGCCGACGAACAGAATGGTGCCACGGCGCGCAGCCAGTTGGCGAGCGAACTTCGCCGCCTCCAAGTACATCGGCAGCGTCTTTTCGAGGTTGACGATATGGATTTTGTTGCGATGGCCGTAGATGTACGGGGCCATCTTGGGATTCCAGAAGCGGGTTTGGTGACCGAAGTGCACCCCGGCTTCCAGCATTTGACGCATTGAGACTGACATAAAGTTTCCAATCCAAGTTGGGTCTGAAATCCGGCTCTGATTGGCACGCCGCCCAAATTCTCCAGTGCAAGCACCGGGTAACTTCGGCAGCGGCTCAACACCTGGTTGAGCCGGTTTGCGGGTGGTTTGCGCCACAGTTTGCGCCACACAATGACCTCGTGCTGAATTTTGAGCGATCCGTCAAATCACTCCCTCATTCGCGTTGGTAGCATGGCGCGCTCTGTGCTTCTGTTTTGTGCTGCTTGATGCGGGCCAGTCACTTTTTTGTTGCGCTGGCCCGGTGCTTTCTGAACGCTTTTTATGCGTTCATTCCGCACCGCACAAAACCCGAGCATCATAGCAGACTTCCGCCCACCCAGACCGACTGACGGGCTCGGCCCCGTCCTGCGTCTTTCAGTTTTTCTTTCAGCCCACCGCTCGTCTCTCATGTCCGAACATCCTTTGCGTCAGCAGCTTCACAACGAGATCCACGCCCGCCCGTTCGAGCGTGTGGGTGCGCCGGCGCAGGTCAGCCATCAAGTGATGCTGGTCAGCCCGTCCGAGTCGCAGCAGGCGTTTGAACACCTCAGTGAACTGCTCGGCAATCTGCACCTGCCGCCGCCAGCAATGGGCAGCATGTTTCACACGGAGCAGATCGGCCCGGTGCGCCTGCGCTGGGAGCGCCACGGCGAGTTCGTCAGCTACACCTTCATTACGCACGAGGCCCTCGGCCCGGAAGATCCGCTGTTTGAACGCTGCGCCTGCGACCGCGTTTCGGCGGAATGGCTGGCGCGCATTCCGGGGCAACGCCTGTGCGCCAACCACGTCGCCGTCATGCCCGAGGGCGAACTGGGCTGCGACACCCTGCCTGATTTTTCCGCGGTTCTCGACATCGATGCACTGGTCGGGTCGGATGTGGCCGACGGTCATGCACAGGTCTTCACCGATCTGCGCATCGCGCCCGACGGCTTTACCCGCTTCATTGTGTTGAGCAAGGCCATGTCGGCGCGGCGGCGCGGGCGACTGGTGCAGCGCCTGCTCGAAATCGAGACTTATCGCCTGCTGTCTTTGCTGACGCTACCGGTCGCTCGCGAACTCACCCCCCAACTCAACCGATACGAGCAGGATCTGGTGAGCATCATGGACGCCATCGGCAGCAACGGCGGCGCCGAAGACGCCGAGCCGAATCGCGACCACAAAACCCTGGATCGTCTGACTTTGCTGGCGTCTGCCGTGGAAGGTGTCTATGCCGCTTCTCACGGCCGGTTTACCGCGGCGAATGCGTACTACGACCTGGTCAACCGGCGTGTGACCGAACTGCACGAAAAGCCGATCTTCGGCCTGCAGACCATCGGGCAATTCCTGGAGCGTCGGCTGGCACCCGCGATGCAAACCTGCGCCTGGGCGGCACGGCGACAGCAGGCGCTTTCCGAGCGGGTTTCACGCTGCAGCAACCTGCTGCGCACACGGGTGGAAGTGGCCATGCAGCAGCAAAACCGCAGCTTGCTGGCGTCGATGAACCGTCGGCAGTTCCTGCAACTCCGTCTGCAGCAGACGGTCGAGGGCCTGTCGGTGGCCGCGATCACGTACTACATGGCGTCACTGGTGGGCCATTTGTTCGAAGCGGCCGAACCCTGGCTGCACATCAAGCCCAAGCTGGCCGAGGGCATTTCCATCCCGATCATCGCCCTGATTGTCTGGATTGCGCTGCAGCGCATGCATCACCGCTTGGAGCGCGCCAGCGAAGCCCGATAGATCAGGCTCAGGCGCGCCGTTGACGCACGGCCTCGTAAAGACAAACCCCGGCGGCGACGGAGACGTTGAGGCTCTCCACCGCGCCGAGCATGGGAATCTGCAGCAGCTGATCGCAGGTCTCGCGCACCAGACGGCGCATGCCGGCGCCCTCGGCGCCCATCACCAGCACCGCGGGCTGCGTCCATTTGGCGGCGTAGACATCGTCGGTCGCGGCCTCGTCAGTACCCATCACCCACAGGCCACGATCCTGCAATTCGCCCAGACTGCGCACCAGATTGGTCACCATGAGATAGGGCACGGTTTCCGCCGCGCCGCTGGCCACGCGAGCCACGGTGGGGTTGAGCCCGACCGCGCGATCTTTCGGCGCAATGACCAGATGCACCCCCGCCGCGTCGGCAGTACGAAGGATGGCGCCGAGGTTGTGCGGATCGGTCACGCCATCGAGCGCCAGCACCAGCGGCGCGCCCTCCACGGCATCGAGCACGGCGTGCAGGTCGTGCACAGTCGGCAAGTCATCGACCTGCGCCACCACGCCCTGATGACGGTCGGTGCCCGCCAGCGCAGTCAGGCGCTCGGCGCTGAGGGTTTTCAGCTCCACGCCCGAGGCCTCGACTTTGCGCAGAAACTGCTGCATGCGCGCATCGCGCCGACTGGCATCGACATACACCGCGTGCACCGACGCAGGGGCCGCACGCAGGCGCGCGCCCACCGCGTGAAATCCGTAGAGCGGCTTCATGCAGCCACCGCCTGGGGTTGTTCGGTCAAGTGACCGGCGTGCATGGTGCACACGCGGTCGCAGCGTGCGGCCAGCGCCGGATCGTGTGTGACCAGTACCAGCGTTGCCTCCATTTCGGCGCGCAGCCGGAACATCAAATCCATGATGCGCTCACCTGTGGCCGCATCGAGATTGCCCGTTGGCTCGTCGGCCAAGACCAGCCGGGGTCGGCCCACGAAGGCGCGGGCCAGGGCAACGCGCTGTTGCTCACCGCCTGACAGCAAGGCCGGGCGATGATGCAGGCGCTGGCCCAGACCCACGGCGTGCAGCAAGGTCGTTGCGGCGTCCACCGCGCCGTGAGCGCGCCCGGAAATTTCCAGAGGCAGCACCACGTTTTCCAGCGCGGTGTAGTGGTCGATGAGCTGAAAATTCTGGAACACGAAGCCGATTTTCTGCGCCCGCAGATCGGCCCGGCCGTTCTCGTCGAGGCTGTCGAGATCAACGCCGTCGATCCACACCTGACCTGTGCTGGGCCGATCCATGCCGGCGAGCAAAGCCAGCAGCGTGGATTTCCCCGAGCCCGAGGCGCCAGTAATGGCCACACTCTGTCCCGCAGGAACTCGCAGTTGCACCGCGTGAAGAATGGTCAGGGCGTCGCCGACATCGGAAACGGTCTTGCCCAGATCCTGCGCGACAATCACATCGACCGTCATGGAAGCCTTGTTATGAAAAATGGAAAGCCGCTGATTGTAGAAAGCCCGTCCCCGCTGTCGCGGCGCAAGGTCTTGGGGCTTATGGTGTCGGCGCTGACGGCGGACATGGGGCTAGCCGGCGCCGCGCGGGCCGCCATACCGCCTGTATCCACGCCCATAGCCACTCTGCTCGTGGTGGGCGACAGCCTGTCTGCCGGATACGGGCTGGAGACGGGAAAAGGCTGGGTCGATCTGCTGCGCCAGCGGCTCGAAGCCAAAGAGCCGCGCTGGAGCGTGATCAACGCCAGCATCAGCGGCGACACCACAGCGGGCGGGCTGGCCCGGCTGCCCGCCCTGCTCGCGCGCGACAAGCCGCGCGTGGTCATCATCGAGCTGGGCGGCAACGATGCCCTGCGCGGTCTTTCCTTGCAGCAAACGCAGAACAATCTGAGCCGTATGGTCGCACTGTGCAAAAAGGCGGGCGCGCGTGTTTTGCTGGTCGGTATGCAAATTCCGCCAAACTACGGCCCGGCGTATACCGCGCGTTTTGCGGCCGTGTTTCCGGCGGTTGCAAAATCGCAGCGTGTGGCGCTGGTCCCGTTTCTGCTTTCTGGCGTCGTCGGCCATCCCGATTGGTTTCAGTCCGACAACATTCACCCCACCGCACAAGCGCAACCCACCATGCTCGATACCGTCTGGCCGCACCTCGCCCCTTTGCTGGCCCTGCCTGCCGCGAGATTGGCGCCATGAACCCCCGCGTAATGGATGCGGCTGAAGCACTGCAGAAGCTGCAGTCTTTCAGCGCCGTGATCGATGTGCGCAGCCCGTCGGAATTCGCGCTCGATCACATGCCTGGCGCCCAAAACTGGCCGGTGCTCGACGACGCCGAGCGCGCCGAAGTCGGCACGCTTTACGCCCAGGTCGATCCCTTCGTCGCCAATAAGCGCGGTGCCACGCTGATCGCCCGCAACGTCGCCAACCACATCGAGGCGCATGCGGCCGAGTTGCCCAAATCCTGGACGCCTCTGGTGTACTGCTGGCGCGGCGGCAACCGCTCGGGCGCGATGGCCCACATTCTGGCGCGCATCGGTTTTTCCGTGGTGCTGGTGCAGGGCGGTTATCGGTCCTTGCGCCGCGCCCTGCGCGCCGATCTGGAGCAACGGTCCGGGCAACTTCAATTTCACGTCATCTGCGGCCGTACCGGCTGCGGCAAGAGCCGTCTGCTTCAATCACTGCGTGAGGTCGGGGCGCAAGTGCTCGATCTCGAGGCGCTGGCACAGCATCGAGGTTCCGTGCTGGGCCTGGAGCCGGGTGAAACGCAGCCCTCGCAAAAATTGTTCGAGACCCGCGTGTGGGCCGATCTGCGCCGCTTCGATCCGAACCGCCCGGTATTTGTCGAGGCAGAGAGCAAGAAGATTGGCGCCCTTCACGTCCCAGATGCGCTGATGGAGCAGATGCGCCAGGGGCATTGCATCACCCTGGAGCTCGAAACCAACCTGCGCGTTGCGCTGTTGCTAGCCGACTACGCCCAGTTGTCTGCCGATCGCCCCCTGCTGCTGCAGCGCCTGGCCAGCCTGCGCGCCTTGCGAGGCGCCGAAACCGTCGAACGCTGGCAGGAACTCATCACACAAGGCGAGATTGCCGCCTTCACTGCAGACATCCTGCAGCACCACTACGACCCGAGCTACACCCGATCGATGTCCAACCATTTTCGGGCGTTCGACACCGCGCCTGTCGTCGCGCTCAAGGGCATTGACGGAGAGTCTTTCCGCGACGCCGCGCTGAAGGTCGTGGCGCTGTCAACCGCGGAAATCCGTTCAGAATCGCACGCCAGGGCGAGCGTTCAGACGCAAGCCGAAGCCGTTAACGGTTGACCGAGTTGACCGAGTTGGCTGGGTTGATTTGACTCCATCGCTTCGTCGAGTTCGGCCGACAGGCGGGCGCGTCTGGCCGTCGCGAATAGCTCAGGCACCGACAGCGTGGACAACAAACTCGAATCACTCAACACTTGCCGCCAGCGGCGTCCACCGGGTTGCCCCTTCCACAAATTGAGCATATGCCGGGTAATCGCCTGCGGATGCAAGCCCTTTGCCTTCCACTCCGCAATGTAGGCGCCCATTTGCTCTTCGACGATTTCGCGCTCAGGTGCAGCCGAATCGGCACTCCCCAGAAATTCTTGATCCCAAGTCGCCAGACTCCACGGGTCTTGATAAGCCGCCCGCCCCACCATCACGCCGGAAACCTGCGGCAACCACTCGCCAATCTGCTGCCCCGTCTTGATGCCGCCATTGAGCACAAAGGCAAGTTCTGGAAAGTCGCGCCGCAACTGCAGAACAAACTCTGGCCGCAACGGTGGAATATCACGGTTTTCCTTCGGGCTGAGGCCATCAAGCCATGCGGAACGGGCATGCACGATAAACGTCTCACAACCGCCTTGCGACACCGTTCCCACAAAATCGCGCACAAAACCGTAACTATCCTCATGGTCGACACCAATGCGGTGCTTGACCGTAACCGGGATCGTGCCTGAAACCGCCTCCACCATGGCAGCAACCGAATCCCGCACCCGCGAGGGTTCAGCCATCAAACAAGCCCCAAATGCCCCACGCTGCACCCGAGGACTGGGGCACCCACAGTTCAGATTGATTTCGTCATAACCCCATTCAAGTGCCAGTCTCGCGCAACAGGCCAGATCAACTGGCTCACTACCGCCTAACTGCAGCGCAACAGGGTGCTCATGCGAACTGTAATCAAGATGCCGCGCCACGTCTCCATATAGCAACGCCCCAGTCGTCACCATTTCCGTGTAAAGCAAAGCTCGCTGCGTAATCAGACGATGAAAATAGCGGCAATGTCGATCCGTCCAATCGAGCATCGGAGCAATAGAAAGCGCAGAAGGCATCAGAGAGAAAATTCAGAAAAAGAACAGAAAAAATAATATCATCGATATGAATATTAAAATCGTACATCCAGCATATAGAAAAACTTATCGCGCCCTCATCAACTTTGCGACACCTTGTCGCAATAGATTTCGCACCTGCCGGTCAAAAATAATAATCAAAGCACCATACACAAGCGCGCCAACAATAATTTGAGAAAAAATTCGAAAAGCCAGATCCGGTGGATCAATGTAAACCACCACAAAATACATTATTAGAGTGAATGATCCATATTTTAATACATCAAACCACGGGATGTTTATTTTTACAACTTTGCGGCCATAATATGCCGCCATGACAGTGTACAAGATGTAGCTGACCAGGGCAGCAAAAGCAGCCCCTTCAATACCGAATGGGCGAACAAGCACAACTGTCAATACAATATTTACGGCAGCGGCCGTCAATACCGAATACATGACTACTTTAGTTAGTTTATTGATGTAGATTCCGGCACTAAAAATTGGAGTCCCACCAGAAACAAGCATGCCCCCAACGATAAATACAATCAATGTTGCACTTACGTCATATTTTGAAGAGGCCAGAAGCCGGAGTAATTCAGGACCTACAGCAGCCATGCCACCCAAAATCGGCAGTGCAAGTGCAATATAATATTTAAGGGCTTGTTGTATGAATTCAATAGTTTTTTCGCGCCCCTGTTGCTCCCACATCCTGAAGTACATCGGCACAACAGCCTGCGCAAAGGAAGCAGTCAACACTCCCTGCAAATAATCACTAAAATTAAATGCTGCAGAAAATGCGCCCAAAGGCTCTGGACCGAGTTGATAATTTATGATGTAACGCCCACTCATGTTCAGCAGCAGCATAGAAAGCTCGCTAGCAAGCAAAGGTAATCCAAACACCAACATCGACATGAAAAGCGGCCTATTAAACTGCCGCACATCAAAAACGTGCTGCCTCGCATAGTAAAAAATTATGACTGCTACAGCAATAAATTCACCCACCATGGAAGAAATAAAAAACCCTTCTAAAGTGCGTGAAACATAAAAAAGCACAAAAAATATCAAACACAGCCCAAGATATTTCCTAACCGTGAAATAGGCGCTGTAAATTCCGCTTTTTTGTTGAGCACGGAGCATGTTGTACATTGCACTATCCACTACACGGATAAAAATCAATGGCGACGCCAATATAATCAAGTATTTTGTTTGCTCATTTGACAACCAGGCCGTGGGCATAAAATAGATTGCTACTATACTGAGCAAGGTCACAACTATTCCAACGACAACCATCCCAAACAAGACAGTTGAAAAAAACTGCGTCGCAGTATTATTCCTCGTCCCCGCCTCAACCTCGCTGTAATAACGTACCACCGAGTGTTGCAAGCCAAGTTTTCCTATTCCTACTAAAAATAGGATCGTAGAGGTAACCAATGCCATTGTTCCATATTCCGCAACCGAAAAAATCCGAGTGAGAATTGGAAAAGATATGATGCTGGCCAACATAACCAGCACACTACCAATCGAATAATTTGAAGTATGCTGAAAAAGGCGTGCAAGTACTCCACGCTTTTCACCCTTTGCCCTAACCACGGCATCCTTACCGATTTGCATTGATTTTTGCCTTAGTCATTGGATGGCTCAGCGGAGCACTTGGCTGAGTGTAGACAGCTAAAAGCGATTGCATGACCGCTTCAGTAGAAAAGTATTGCTCAACAAATCGCCGGGCAGTTGCTCCCATCTCTTGCCTTAAGTTTGGATTCTCAGCCAAATGACTAATCGCCGCCGCCAACTCATCGGCATGATTTGGCGGCACAAGCAATCCCGTCTCGGAGTGAGCGATCACATCTTCATGACCACTGATCTGGGTAGCAACCGTTGGTAGTCCATTTGCCATCGCCTCGAGAACCGCATTGGGCAGACCCTCCTGATGCGAGGCCTGCACGTACAAATTGTGCGTGGACAAAAGTGCCGGCACATCCTGCACCAAACCAGGGAAAGAAACACTGTTCTCAATGCCCAACTGCCGGGAAAGCGTCATCAGCCTTTCTCTCTCTGGTCCATCACCGGCAAGGGTCAAGTGCGCATCAGGTGATTGCAAGGATACCCTCACCCAGGACTCCAGCAAGACATCCAGTCCTTTTACCGGGACGTGACGCCCGACAAACACAGCACGAAGTGAAGACTGATCTCTAGTCCCTTTGTATGCAAAGCGCACCAAATCCACTGCATTCGGCAGAAGATGCAGGCGCTCCTTGGCGAAGCCGGCTTCCAGCATGATCTTCACCGTCCTCTTGCTGATGCATTGATAGGCATCGAGATGCTGTGCACCTCTCCGCAGAATCCGGTGAACAGGCTTTGTCATTAATTTTGGGTCGAGAATGCCCCCTTGAAACTCCGCTGCACCCGAAACTTTGACTATAAGAGTTGGCTTCAGCCATCGATTGATCCAACCCGCCGCCCCGGCAAGATTATGCATCATATGAATGTGAATAGCATCAAATTCGCCTTGATGCCTCAACAACCAGAGCGCAAAATTTAGATTGAGTAATATCGCACCAAGTCCCTTTATTTTCGGATACCCCAATCTTAGTACCGGAATACCATCGACCTGATCGGCAAACGGGAGCGAGCGGTCCAGGTGCGGCACCAGAACGCGCACGTCGTGACCGGCTGCGGCGAATGACCGACTAAGTAGCCGGGCCTGCATCTCTGCACCACCCGTTGCAGGATAGCGTCCGTCAACTACCATTAATATACGTATTGGGGCATGCATATTGAATGAAATGCCAATTTAGATAAACTGCATAAAATTTAAAAAAGATACTTAATGACGCGATCCGGCCCGCCTCTCAAAATCGAGAATCTCCATGAACAAAAAGTCCTTTAGTCGATTTTTGTGAAATGACCTTCGCAGGAATTCCGCCGATAGTTGCATTACCCTCGGGAAAGCTTTTATTGACTACCGCATTGGCGCCCACTGCTGTATTGTCCCCAATCTCTATCGCACCAAAAATTTTTGCCCCTGGTGCAATATAACAATTGTGTCCTATTCTTGGCACTTCGTTTCCTCTGCCAAGCTGCGCTCCAATATTCACGCCTGTATGAATTCTGCAATTCGAACCAATTCTTGCCCCGGAATTCACGACGATCGTGCCGTAGTGCAAAATTGCAAGGCCTGGGCCAAAAACATTGATCGGTATCGAGAACCCTAGCTTGATCGAAAGCTTACGAAAACGATATACTGCAAGGCGGCGCCGAAAAAAATTTTTCTCACAGTTTGTGAGAAATTCGACTTTTCTAAGCAAGCGCTGAAATTGAAAAATTTC
This sequence comes from Thiomonas sp. UBA7699, assembly GCF_002482605.1. Classification (NCBI taxonomy): domain Bacteria; kingdom Pseudomonadati; phylum Pseudomonadota; class Betaproteobacteria; order Burkholderiales; genus Thiomonas; species Thiomonas sp. UBA7699. The sequence continues at coordinate 128,155 of NZ_DLGH01000005.1, forward strand.
GTCAAACAGCCAGGCCCAGCGCGAATTCACCCCCAAAGCGATGCGGTCCGCCTCGAGATACCTTTGGTAGTCTGCGTACGATTTGATCAAGCTGCGCTCCCTTTTGCGATTTCAGTAGGTATCTATTTTTGCACTCAAATGTTGCCTTGCACTCCCCCAACTGAGCGACGCTGATCCAGTGCCGGATGGTGCTGCAAGAAAGCCCAAACAGACCTGCGGAGGCGTAACGTCGAGCGGATGGGACGCGGCCCTTGGGGCACTCCCGGAAAATGGGAATTCTTGGTCACTACAGGGTCATTGCGGGGACAAATTGATGTCCGAAAGACGAAAAAAAGCCCACAGCGTTAGTGTGGGCCAATCCTGTAAGCTGTTGATTTACAGATATTTGGAGGCGGGGGTCGGAATCGAACCGGCATAGACGGCTTTGCAGGCCGCTGCATAACCACTCTGCCACCCCGCCGGGCGACTTGGCTGCGTAAAGATTAGAGATCGTACGCAAAACCGCAGGATGCTGCAGCGCTGACCCAGACTTGATCTGCCATTGGTCAAACCCTGTGTCGTCACAGGAAAGCGACAACATGCACCGGACACAAAAAAGGGAAGCTTGGCTTCCCTTTTTTGCTGAGAATTTGGAGCGGGAAACGAGACTCGAACTCGCGACCTCAACCTTGGCAAGGTTGCGCTCTACCAACTGAGCTATTCCCGCGTAAAACAATTATTGTCGCAGCGCCTGAACCGCTTGTCAACACTCGCTCGTAAAAAGATTGATCAATGCAAGCCGCGTTCGTCAGGCTCGTCCACTGAGGTGGCGATCACGCTAACCGGGCGGCCCTTGAGACGATGCCACACATAGACGCCGTAGCCGGACAATCCATATAGAACAAACAAGCCAAACAACACCAGCGGAGGCTGATACGCGATCAGACCGATCAACAACACGATGAGAAAGATGCTGATGAACGGCACGCTGCGGCGAAAGCTCACGTCCTTGAAGCTGTAGAACGGCACGTTGGTCACCATGGTGAGTCCGGCGAAAAGCGTGATGACAAAACTGAACCAGGCGACATGCGCGCCCTGCACACCGGCATCCGTCATGATCCAGAGAAAACCGGCCACCAGCGCGGCAGCGGCCGGACTGGGCAGGCCTTGAAAGTAGCGTTTGTCGATCACCGCAACATTGGTGTTGAAACGCGCAAGCCGCAGAGCAGCCCCTGCGCAATACACAAAGGCGGCCAACCAGCCCAGCTTGCCCAGACCGCGCAGCGACCATTCATAAATGATGAGCGCAGGGGCCGCACCGAACGACACCATGTCGGCGAGCGAGTCGAACTGGGCGCCGAATTCGCTTTGGGTATTGGTCATCCGCGCAACCCGGCCATCGAGGCTGTCGAGCACCATGGCGGCGAAGATGGCCGTGGCCGCGGAGTCGTATCGCCCGCTCATCGCCATCACGATGGCGTAGAAGCCGCAGAACAACGCGGCAGCGGTGAAGGAGTTGGGCAGAAGATAAATGCCGCGCCGACGACGGTGTGCAGGATCGTCGTCAGGCTCAGGCGGCTGATAGGTCACTTCCGGCGACCGGGGCGTATCGGCTTCTGGAGGCGCATCTGTCCGTTCCGACAAACTGTTCTGCGGGGGAAATTGGGCCACATTTCGCGACATACTCAACCTCTCTGAACGAATAGACGTCTTAAGAAAAGGACTTCAGGCAGCGAAATCGGCCAGCACGGTGCTGCTGGCGTAAACCTTGTCTCCGATCGAAACGCGCGACTGTGTGTCCAACGGCAAATAGACATCGACACGCGAACCAAACCGGATGAATCCAAACCGTTGCCCGCGCTGCAGGGCATCGCCCGCCTTGACGTAGCAAAGGATGCGCCGGGCAATCAAGCCGGCGACTTGCACGGCAGTCACCACGCGACCATCGCAATCGATCACCAGCGCATTGCGCTCGTTTTGCTCGGAGGCCTTGTCGAGATCGGCGTTCACAAATTTACCCGGGAAATATTGCACATCGCGCAAGGCGCCGTCCACCGGGGCACGGTTTGAATGCACATTGAACACGTTCATGAACACGCTGATTTTGAGGGCATCGCGCCCGGCGTAAGGGTCGAACGCATGCGTAATGGCCACGATGCGGCCATCGGCCGGGCTGAGAACGGCGAGCGGATCGCGAGGGATCGGACGGGCGGGATCACGAAAGAACTGCACCACGAAAATCGTTAGCAGCCAGATCGGCAATGACCACCAGAACCCGGCGAGCGCCCAAACAATCACGGAAAGCAGCACGCCGCTGGCAATAAAGGGCCAGCCTTCGCGGGCCAGAATGGGATGGGGATAAGTCATGGGTGGAGTTTAGTCGCCGTAAGGCCCGGCATGAAGCACAACACCCGGCAGGGGCCGGGTGTTGTGAAAGTCCAAGGGTCCGAAGATCAGTTCTTCGATTTGTCCACCAGTTTGTTGGCCTTGATCCAAGGCATCATCGCACGCAGCTTCTCACCGACCTGTTCGATCTGATGGTCGGAGGTCAGACGGCGACGCGAGAGCAAGGTGGGCGCACCGGCGCGGTTTTCCAGAATGAAGCTCTTGGCGTATTCACCTGTCTGGATGTCCTTGAGGCACTGACGCATGGCGTTTTTGGTGTCCTCGGTGACGACCTTCGGCCCGGTGACGTACTCGCCGTACTCCGCGTTGTTGGAGATCGAGTAGTTCATGTTGGCAATGCCGCCTTCGTAGATCAGATCGACGATGAGCTTGAGTTCGTGCAGACACTCGAAATAGGCCATCTCGGGCGCATAGCCGGCCTCGACCAGAGTCTCGAAGCCGGCCTTGATCAGTTCGACCGTACCGCCGCACAGCACGGCTTGCTCACCGAACAGATCGGTCTCGGTCTCTTCGCGGAAGTTGGTTTCGATGATGCCGGCCTTGCCGCCGCCGTTGGCCACAGCGTAAGAAAGCGCCAGATCGCGCGCCTTGCCCGATTTGTCGGCATGCACCGCGATCAGATGCGGCACGCCGCCGCCCTGGGTGTAGGTGCTGCGCACGGTATGGCCGGGCGCCTTGGGGGCGATCATGATGACGTCGAGATCGGCGCGCGGCTGAACCTGGCCGTAATGCACGTTGAAGCCGTGCGCAAAGGCCAGTGCAGCCCCCTTCTTCATGTTCGGCTCGACGGCATTGCGATAGACCTCGGCGATGTTCTCGTCGGGCATGAGCATCATCACCACATCGGCGCCTTCAACGGCCTTTTCGACCTCGGCGACCTTCAGGCCGGCCTTCTTGGCCTTCTCCCAGGATGCGCCGTTCTTGCGCAGGCCGACGGTGACCTTCACGCCGCTGTCATTCAGATTTTGGGCATGCGCATGACCCTGCGAGCCGTAACCCACGATGGTGACTTTCTTACCTTTGATGAGGGAGAGATCGGCGTCTTTGTCGTAATAAACGTTCATATTGGCTCCTGAAGTTGAGGTTTTGTGTTCTTGGCGGGACGCTCCACGCCACAAAGAAAAAATGCGCCGTCTTGGAATCAGGCGCGCAGGATACGCTCGGCGCGGCCAATTCCGCAGCTGCCGGTTCGCACGGTTTCCAGAATGGCCGTGGGATCGACCGCCTGGATAAAAGCGTCGAGCTTCGCGGCGTCGCCGGTCAGTTCGATGGTGTAGGACTTGTCGGTCACATCGATGATGTGGCCGCGGAAAATGTCGGACATGCGCTTGATCTCTTCGCGCTCCTTGCCCACCGCCCGCAGCTTGATCAACATGAGCTCGCGCTCGATGAAGGAAGCCTCGGTGAGATCGACGACCTTGACTACTTCGATAAGCCGATTGAGGTGCTTGGTGATCTGCTCGATAACGTCTTCGGAGCCGCTGGTGACGATGGTCATGCGCGACAGTGAGGCATCTTCCGTGGGCGCCACGACCAGCGATTCGATGTTGTAGCCCCGAGCGGAGAACAAGCCCACCACACGCGACAGGGCACCGGGTTCGTTTTCCAGCAGAACGGCAATGATGTGTTTCATGAATTCACTCCTCTACGCAGGCTTCGTGCGGCGCCGGTAAGCGTCGCCTGGCTGCTGCGAGATTGATGATGGAAGCGTGCATAACAGCGCACGCGGTTGTCGAAAGCGCGGGCTTGGCGTTTGGCAGGGCGCGGCGTCCGGTGAGACGCCGCTACGGCCAAACCCCGACGACTCGCGCGGTTCAATGGCTCAGAGATCCTCCGACCCAAGCAACATATCGGTGATCCCCCGACCCGCCTGCACCATGGGCCAGACGTTCTCTGTGGGGTCCACCGAGATGTCGAGGAAGACCGTGCGGTCTTTCATCGCAAACGCCTTCTCCATGGCGGGGCGCAGGTCTTCGGGCTTGTCCACCTTGATGCCCACATGACCATAGGCTTCGGCGAGCTTGACGAAGTCGGGCAAGGAATCCATGTAGGAATGCGAATAGCGGCCTTCGTACTCGATCTCCTGCCACTGCCGCACCATGCCGAGATAGCGGTTGTTAAGCAGAATGATTTTCACCGCCGTGCCGTATTGCAGGCAGGTGGCGAGCTCCTGGATATTCATCTGGATGGAGCCATCACCAGTGACGCAAACGGCTTCGGCTTCAGGCTTGGCCAGCTTGATGCCCATAGCATAAGGCAGCCCGACGCCCATGGTGCCTAGCCCGCCCGAATTGATCCAGCGCCGCGGCTCGGGAAACTTATAGAGCTGCGCGGCCCACATCTGATGCTGTCCAACGTCGGAGCAGATATAGGTCTCGCGGTCTTTGGTCAGCTCGTACAGCGTGTCGATCACAGCCTGCGGCTTGATGACCTCGGTCGAATGCTCATAGGCGAGACAGTCGCGCTTGCGCCATTCCTCGATCTGCGCCCACCAGGCCGCCAGCGCGCCGCCGTCGTTCTTGTTGCCCGCCTTGAAGGACTGTTCAAGCTGATCGATGAGTTCCCGCAGCACCTCGCCGACATCGCCCACGATGGGCACGTCCACCTTCACCCGCTTCGAGATGGAGGAAGGATCGATGTCGATATGCACGATCTTGCGCTGGTTTTGCGCAAAATGCCCCGGATTGCCGATCACCCGATCGTCGAACCGCACGCCCACCGCGAGCAGCACGTCGCAATGCTGCATCGCCATATTCGCCTCGAAGGTGCCGTGCATGCCGGGCATGCCGAGAAACTTCGGATCTTCGCCGGGCATCGCGCCCAGCCCCATCAGCGTATTGGTGCAGGGATACTTCAGCAAATCGGCCAGCTTGCGCAGTTCGGGAGACGCATTCGCCAGCACCACGCCACCGCCCGTGTAGATATACGGACGCTTGGCCGAGAGCAGCAGTTGCACCGCCTTGCGGATCTGCCCGCCGTGGCCCTTGCGCACCGGGTTGTACGAGCGCATCTCCACGGTCTTGGGATACTCGAACTGAGTGGTGTGACGCGACACGTCCTTGGGCACATCCACCACCACCGGGCCCGGCCGGCCCGAACGGGCGATGTGGAACGCCTTTTTCATCGTGGCCGCCAGATCGCGTACATCCTTGACCAGGAAATTGTGTTTGACCACCGGGCGGGTGATGCCCACGGTGTCGCATTCCTGAAACGCGTCCAGCCCGATGGCCGTCGTCGGCACCTGCCCGGTGATGATCACCATCGGAATCGAGTCCATATACGCGGTGGCGATGCCCGTGATGGCATTGGTCGCCCCCGGCCCGGAGGTCACCAGGGCCACACCAACATCGCCCGTCGCACGGGCATAGGCGTCTGCAGCATGAACCGCAGCCGATTCCTGCCGCACCAGTACATGCTGGATCGAGGTTTGCTTGTAGAGTTCGTCGTAGATGTAGAGCACGGCCCCACCGGGGTAGCCCCACATGAATTCGACGCCTTCTTCCTGAAGGCATCGCACCAGGATTTCGGCCCCGGTGAGTTCCTGCGCGCTTGCCGCGCCGGACTTTGATGCGGCCGTAGCGGCCGACTTGTGTTCTGTGCGATTCATTTCCATGAGTTCACCTTGTGAATTTCTCTGACGAAAGACTTCAGGTCTCCCTCGGCACCCGCTTGTGGCCGGCCTTTGGGATACACGTACGATCTGGAACGTTGTGGGCGCGGCAGGCAATGCAAATCGCATCTCACCTTGTTGCTGCACGGAGGCTCAGACCAAACGGAACTGGGTAGTGTAGTGCAGCGCAGCACTGCTGCACATGACCGTGGGGATTTTGGTCTCGCATCAGAACGGATTGACGCCCCAACGTCGCCCCAATACCAGTCGGCTGGTTGAGCTTCATGAGCCCGTCCTGTGGCCTATTTGGTGCAACGATGCGCCATTGCATAATGTGTAGTTGCCTCTCATCCTCACGGACCGCACGACGTCCGACTCGATGGCCACCGAACGAGAACTAAACGAATTCCTCGCCAGCATCGACAAGCGCGCTTTTTTGCGCGCCGCGTTCTCGACGCGCGACGACGACGCCGCGATGGATCTGGTGCAGGAGGCGATGATCAGCCTGGCGACCAAATACGCCGATAAACCGCGCCAGGAGTTGCCACTGCTGTTCCAGCGCATTCTGACCAATGCCATTCTCGACTGGCATCGCAAGCGCAAGGTGCGCAGCGCGCTGTTCAGCAATCTGTCGGATTTTGAATCTCAGGAAAGCGAGGGCGAATTTGACCTGCTCGAAACGCTGGAACTCGAAGCACTGAGCGAGCATCTCGAGAGCGCCGAAACCCAGGTTCAGCGCATGCAAATCCTGAAACATCTCGAAACTGAAATTTCGCGTTTGCCCGCACGTCAACGGGAAGCGTTTTTGTTACGTTATTGGGAGGAACTCGACGTTGCCGAAACCGCGCAAGCCATGGGCTGCTCGGAAGGCAGCGTCAAAACGCATTGCTCGCGCGCCATCCATTCGCTGGCACGCGTCTTGAAAGCCCAGGGCTACTCATGAAAAACGACGCAACCGATCCGCTGCGCCCCAAAGTCGAAGCCCGCCTTGCGCAGCAACTCGCCACACGGCTGCAACAGGCCGAGCAGCAGATCACGCCCGAACAGTCCGAGCGCCTCAAGGCCCTGCGGCTGATGGCGGTCGCCCAGATTCAGCCCGTTTCGGCAACTGCTGCCGTCGCGCAGGGCCGCGCGCTTTCGCTGGCGGGCCCCTCGCTCTGGAGGTCGTGGCTGTTTCGTTTCGGCGCCGTTCTGCCGCTGATCGTGCTGGTCGTCGGCCTGCTGGTCTTGCAAGACTATCAACAGGAACGGTTCATCCGCGTCACGGCCGACATCGACACCGCCCTTTTGCTGGGCGATTTGCCGCCAGCGGCCTACGCCGATCCCGGATTTGCCCGCTACCTCAAGCTGGAGCGCTAATGGCTTTGCGCCCCTGTCCTCCACGCCTGATGGAGCGCTCCCTCCTGCTTCAGTCTGCCCTGTTTCAGTCGGCTCTGTTTCAGGCCGCCTTGCTGCTGGGCCTGTTCGTGGCCCTGCTGTTCTGCGTCACTCCGGCGCATGCGGCTGAAGCGCCGCCGAGCTGGCAACACCTCAGCGCGACGCAGCAGCACATTCTTGCCCCCCTAAAAGCCGATTGGAGCGAGTTCGATCACGACCGCAAGAAAAAATGGCTCGACATTGCCGCCCGCTATCCCGCAATGAGTCCGCAGCAGCAAAAAACCCTGCAGCAGCGGATGAATGAGTGGGCGCACCTCAGTCCGGAAAAACGTCGTCTGGCGCGCGAAAATTTTCTCTCCACCGGCAAGACGCCGCAGCAAAGCCGCCGCGAAGCCTGGGAGGCCTACCAAAAACTGCCTCAGGCCGAACGTGAGCGGCTCAAGGAAGAAGCCCGACATCCCAAGCCCCACCCCGGACAGGTGGGCAAATATTTGCAGGAAAAACAGGCTGCTGCAAGCCACGCGCCACCTGTCAAGCCCCCCGTCAAACCCGCGCCCCAGCCACCTCTCCCGGCATCGGCGCCGATACCCGCCAAAGCCGCTTCCGCCGCCCTGCCTTGTGCAGATGTGCTGCGCTGCCCGGCTCGCTAAGTTCGCGCGACGGGCGCACGTCTTCGCCCAAATCCATGCTTTCTCTAAACGCGCCCCCACTGCGCCGACGCCTGGCCTGCCTGTCCTATGAAGGGCTCATACTGCTGGGCCTGTCCCTGGTCACTGCGGCGGTCACGCTAGGGCTACTGCACTTGTTGGGTTTGCCGCAGGCGTCGGCAACACACCGAGTCATCCTGCAAGCCGCAGAATTCGTTGCGCTCACCGGCTATGGCGCCGGGTTCTGGAGTGCAGGTCGACAAACACTACCCATGAAGGTCTGGAAAATCGCTCTGGTCACCCCAAGCGGGGCGCCGCTCGGCCTTGGGCGGGCACTATGGCGCGCCGTTCTGGCCTGGCTCTGGGTCGTCCCCGCCCTGACCTTGGCTGCGGCCCTGCATCTTTCACCAGAGGAGACCGGCTGGCTGCTCGCGGCGGGCATTTTGCTGTGGGCCGGCACCAGCCTGCTGCGCAAAGACCGTCAGTATCTGCACGATGTGCTCGCGGGCACGCGCCTGGTGCCCGCAAACGGATAACCGCCCATGAAACTCGACCCTCACGCCCTCTGGTACGCATGGGACGGCTGGAACGCCCGCCTATTCCTCGCCATCAATCACGCCGGAGACAACCCGGTGTGGAACAACGCCGCACGCCTGGGCACCGCCTTGGGCGACCATCATCTGCTGCCGGTCTACCTCGGCCTGCTGCTGACCCTCGCGATGCGCTGGCCCCGGTTGATTTCTCTGCGCAGCGTGCTGGTCTACGCCTGGGCCAATCTGCTGTTGTTTGTCTCGATTTACGGCGTACTCAAACCCTGGGCCCACTTTCCGCGACCGCTTGAGGTTTTCGGGCCGCAGATGGTTCATGTGCTTGGAGAACCCAAGTTTGCGCACAGCTTTCCCTCGGGTCACGCGGCATTTGCCATGGTGCTTGCCGCAAGTCTGGCCTTTTCGCTGCCCCGCCCCTGGAGCGTCGTGCTGTGGCTGTTCGCGCTTTGGGTGGCATGGTCACGCATCGCCGTCGGCGCGCACTTCCCTGCTGACGTGATCGGCGGGGCGTTCGTGGGCGCCCTGTGCGTCTTGGTGGCGCACGGGCTCGCCAGGTTGTGGATTCGGGGTGCGAAGCCCGCATAAGGCAGACGCGGTCTCATTCGTCTGATTCGGAAGGCGAGTGGCATGCCAAGCTGCAAACACCATCAGACCACCTCCCAGCCAGCCCGGTATCGTCATCTTCTCGCCCAGCAGAGCAACGCCAACCAACACGCCAAACAAAGGCTCGCTACCCATCAACAACGAGACCCGGCTGGGGCTCGTGCGCGACGCCGCATAGTTCTGCGCAAAGAAAGCAAATACGGTGCACAGCAACACCAGAAACGCCATCCCGGCCCAGAAACTGGCCCGCAGGGGGATGGACGGCCAGTGTGGCCCGCGCCAGACCCACACCAGGGCAGCCAACCCCACCGTCACCACGCCCGATTGAACGGCGGTCAAAGTCAGTGCGGGCAAGGCATGACGGGCTGCAAGCCGTCTGGTTTGAGTCACCATCACGGCCCTCAGCAAGGCAGCGAGAAGCACCAGCGCATCGCCCAAGCCCGGGCGGCCAATTCCCGATGTTGCCGACAGCAAACCCGCTCCGATCACCGACAAACCCGCCGCCTGCCACACGCGCAAGGTGGGCGGCTGCCCCAATAGCGCCCATTCGACCAGTGGCGTCAGCGCGACACAAAGACTGATGAGCAAAGCAGCGTTTGCTGCAGTCGTCAACGTGACGCCGTAGGTTTCGCAGAGAAACACGGCCAGCAGGTTGAGTCCCAGTATCGAGCCGACCGCCAACCCGCCTCGCCATTGCGCCGTAAACAGGGGACGCAAGGTCGGCGACAGGATCAGAAAGGTCAAACCAAAGCGCAGGGTGAGCAAGTCGAGCACCGGCCACTGCTGAGCCAGCAATTTGGTCACCGCATAACTGCCACCCCAAACCGCTGCAACCAGTAGAAGCAGCACTTCAGGCACACCCAAGTTGAGCGCATGAAATGCGGGCGCTGAGGCCGCGCGCTTGATAGGCGGATTTGTCATCGAAAGACCTGCATAAGATGGAGCGTTGTCCCATTGTTGGGCGTGCATCCCTGGCAAACCAGACCCTCCACCGGAACAGGACTATTGCGCCGTGAGTACAAATGCGTTTTTGAGCGTTCTGCCTGAAATGGTGACCTTCCTGCGAGTCGCCGAGTTCGGGAGTTTCTCCGCAGCCGCACGGCAGCTTGGCACCACGCCCTCGGCGGTGAGCCGTCAGGTCTTTCGCCTGGAAAAACACCTCGGCATTCAGCTGATCCTGCGAACTACGCGACAACTCCGTCTGACCGCCGCAGGAGACGCGGCGCGCGTGCGCTGCGGCGAGTTGGTCGCCGCGGCGCAAGCCGTCATGCAAGTGCCGCAACAAATAGCCGGAACGCCGAAGGGATCGATCTGCATCAGCGCCCCCAAGGCACTAGGGCCTGTTAACGCTATTGATGCCCCCGCGCCGGGGGTCTGGGCGGAGGCAATGCGAGGCGCAGGCCGCGCCGTGGTGTCTTGCACCACAAGCGGACTGCAACGTGGCAGTGCGCCGCCCAGACCCCCGGCCCGAAGGGTTGCCCCCAGGCGGGGCGTCTGCGGCGTTGTCGGTGCGAGGCAAGGCGACCAGCCTTGCCTCGCACCTCCGCCTTGCATCCCTCCCCGTCTGGGGGCAACGCGGGGGCATCAATAGCGTTAACAGGCCCTAGCCCGGCATGTGCTGCATCCCTTGCTCTTGCAGTTTCTGGCGCAATGGCCCCAGGTACAACTGCAATTGATCGCGACCGACCATGAGGTCGATCCCTTTCGCGAGGGCGTCGATCTGATGATCCGCGTCACGCGTCATCCGCCCGAAGGCTTTGCCGCGCGCGAGCTGATGCAGGTAGAGCACGTTCTATGCGCAGCGCCCACGTATCTTGCGGCCCACCCGGCTATTACTCATCCGTCCGATCTGGCGGCGCACAGCTGCCTTCCCCTGGGCGAAGATGCTCACGACAGGTGCTGGCGTTTTCGGCAGGGCGACACTGAGACTGAAGTCGTCGTGCAGGGTCGCTATACCGTGAATCACAGCGCATTGCGGCTGGAGGCCATGCTGGCCGGTCTGGGGCTCTGCACCTTGCCTGACTATGTGGCGCGCCCCGCACTGGAGAACAGGTCTGCCGTCCAGGTCTTGCCGGACTGGAATTTCCTCGGAAATTATGGTGGCAGTGCCTACGCACTCTATCCGCCGAGCCGCTTTGTGTCGCCCACCTTGCGTGCACTGATCGACCATCTTGCCGCCGCCCTGGAATAAAAAAACGCCCCGACTTGCGGGGCGTTTTCATCAGACCACTTCTGCGCACATCAGGTGAATTTGCGCGTGGCCATGAAACGGTCGAACTCGTTGTCCGCAAAACGGAACCAGAGAATGTCGTCGTTGCGGAACTTGGCCCAGTCGGTGTAGACCTTTTTCCAACGGGGATTGCTCGCTGAAAGCTCGTTATAAAGGTCGTTGGACGCCTTGAACGCCGCTTCCATCACGTCTTTCGGAAAGCCTTGCAGCTTGGCGCCTTTGCCCACCAATTCCTTGAGCGCGGGAGGGTTCTTGGCGTCATACATGGCCTGCATATTGATGTGCGCATGCGAGGCCGCCAGTTCCACCATGGCCTTGTATTCCGGCGACAAAGCGTTGTACGCCTTCTGGTTCACATACAGGTCGAGCTGCGGGCCGCCTTCCCACCAACCGGGATACAGGTAGTTGTTCGCCACCTTGTAGAAGCCCAGCTTCAGATCGTCGTAAGGGCCGATCCACTCCGCCGCGTCGATGGTGCCCTTCTCCAGCGAGGGATAAATGTCACCGCCTGGAATATTCTGCGGCACCACGCCGATGCGCTCCATCACCTTGCCGCCGAAGCCGCCAATGCGCATTTTCAGGCCCTTCATGTCGGCCAGGCTCTTGATCGGCTTGCGGAACCAGCCGCCCATCTGCGCGCCGGTATTGCCCAAAGGAAAGCTGATGATGTTGTAGTTTGCATAAAACTCGCGCATGAGCTTGAGGCCGTTGCCCTGATACATCCAGGCGCTCATCTGGCGGGAGTTCATGCCGAAGGGCACGGCACAGCCCAGGGCGAAGGTCGGGTCCTTGCCGAAGAAGTAGTACGGCGCGGTGTGCGCGCACTCCACCGTACCTTGTTGCACGGCGTCGACCACGCCGAAGGGTGGAACCAGTTCACCGGCAGCATGGACGCTGATTTCGAACTTGCCGCCCGAGGCTTCCTTGACCTTCTGCGCGAAGATGTTGGCCGCACCGAAGATGGTGTCGAGCGAATTGGGAAAACTTGACGCCAGGCGCCAGCGCACGGACTGCTGGGCCATGACTACGGCGGGCGCGCTACCCGCCGCGAGAATACCGGCCAGGCCGGCGTGTTTGACAAATGAACGGCGTTCCATAGGGTCTCCGGGTAAATGAGTCACTCTCGATACAGATGATTCATTTCATATCAAGATGATTCCAATTGTATTGACCCGTCCCAAACGCCCTGAAAAAAGCCCGCCGAAGCGGGCTTTTTGGCTAGGGGCAGCGCTCAGGTGAGCTTGCGTGTGGACATGAAACGGTCGAACTCGTTCTCGGCAAAACGGAACCACAGAATGTCGTCGTTGCGGAATTTCACCCAGTCGGCGTAGACCTTGCGCCAATTCGGATTGTTTGCGGAAAGTTCGCTGTAAAGATCGTTGGCCGCCTTGTACGCCGCTTCCATGACGTCTTTGGGGAAGCCTTGCAGCTTGGCGCCCTTGCCCACCAGTTCCTTGAGCGCCGGGGGGTTCTTGGCGTCGTAGGCAGCCTGCATATTGACGTGGGCATAGGCCGTCGCAGCATCGACCGCCGCCTTGTAGTCTGCGGGCAGCGCGTTGTAGGCCTTCTGGTTGACATAGAGGTCAAGCTCCAGACCGCCTTCCCACCAGCCGGGGTACAGGTAGTTCTTCGCCACTTTGTAGAACCCGAGCTTCAGGTCGTCATAGGGCCCGATCCACTCCGCCGCGTCGATGGTGCCTTTTTCCAGCGAGGGGTAGATGTCACCGCCGGGAATGTTCTGCGGCACCACGCCGATGCGCTCGATCACCTTGCCAGCGAAACCGCCGATGCGCATTTTCAGGCCCTTCATGTCGGCCAGGCTCTTGATCGGCTTGCGGAACCAGCCACCCATCTGCGCGCCGGTGTTGCCGCAGGGGAAGTTGAGGAAGTTGTACTGACTGTAGAACTCGCGCATGAGCTTGAGACCGTTGCCCTGGAACATCCAGGCCGTCATCTGGCGCGAGTTAAAGCCGAACGGCACCGTGCCGCCCAGCGCGAAGGTCGGGTCTTTGCCGAAGAAGTAGTACGGCGCGGTGTGGCAGCACTCCACCGTGCCTTGCTGCACGGCGTCGACCACGCCGAACGCCGGCACCAGTTCACCGGCGGCGTGCACCGAGATCTCGAACTTGCCGTTGGTCAGGTCTTTGACCTTCTGCGCGAACACATTGGCGGCGCCATAAATGGTGTCGAGCGAATTGGGAAAGCTGGAGGCCAGACGCCAACGTACCGATTGCTGGGCCATGACGGCCGGGGCGGTACCGGCAGCGAGGATGCCGGCGAGACCGGCGTGTTTGACAAAGGAGCGACGTTCCATGGGGTCTCCGGAAGGGGAATAAGAAAGGATCGGGATGTGAGTTCTTCTGCAGTCGCGAGACGGCTTGACCCGACGTGACCATCGTAACTTCTGTAACCATTCGCATCATTGCGGGTAAGCGCGAAGGATTCCTGACTCTGGCGCGAATCAGCTTTGACTTGAAGTCAACAATGCTGACGCGCAAACGACAAGGCCGCCCGAAGGCGGCCTTGTGCGAGGGGCTCGGCAAACTCAGCCCGCGCCGCCCACCGTCATGCCGTCGATCAGGATGGAGCCCGTGGTCTTGCTGCCATAGGTGTGCGTATCCGCGCCCACGGCCACCACATTGCGCAGCATGTCGCGCAGATTTCCCGCGATGGTGATTTCCTGCACGGGATAGCGGATCTTTCCGCCTTCCACCCAAAACCCCATGACCCCACGCGAATAGTCGCCCGTCACATAGTTGACACCGTGGCCCATGAGTTCGATGGCGAACAGCCCGGTGTGGAGCTTGCGCAGCATGGCGCGCAGATCATCCTTGGCCTGCGTGAGGCGGCTTTGCAGCAGCAGGTTGTGCGCGCCGCCGGCGTTGCCGGTGGTCTGCATGCCGAGCTTGCGCGCCGAATAAGTGCCGAGCAGATAGCCTTGCACCACGCCGCCGCTCACCAAACTGCGCTTGTGCGTGGCCACACCTTCGCTGTCAAACGGCGCGCTGCCGCGGCGTTTGGGCAGGGTGGGGTCTTCGATCAGGTCGATGTGATCGGCCCACACCTGCTGTCCCAAACTGTCTTGCAAAAAAGAGGATTTGCGATACAGCGCGCCGCCGCTGATGGCATGGGTGAAGCTGCCGATCAGGCCGGAGGCCAGCGGCGACTCGAACAACACCGGGCACTTGCGCGTGGACAGCTTGCGCGCCTTCAGCCGCGACAACGCGCGCTCTGCGGCGTAACGCCCCACCGCCTCGGGAGAAGCCAGGTCGGCGGGGTCGCATTCGGACGTCCACCAGTAATCGCGCTGCATATCGTCGCCGCGGCCTGCAATGGGCGCACAAGACAGACTATGCGACGAGGTAGCGTAGCCGTCGCAGAAGCCGCGGCTGTTGGCCAATACGAAGTGCGACTCTTGCGCGGATACGCTGGCGCCTTCGCTGTTGCGGATGCGCGGATCCACGGCGAACGCGGCCTTCTCGGCGCGCAGGGCGATCTTGGCCGCGCTCTGCGGCGTCAGATCCCAGGGGTGATAGAGATCGAGCTGCGGCTGTTGCTGACCGATGGCCAGCAGCTCCACCTCGGGCAGCCCGGCGCAGTCGTCTTCGGCGGTGTAGCGGGCGATGTCGAACGCCGCCTGCGCGGTGCGCGCAATGGCCTCTGCCGAAAAGTCCGACGTGCTGGCATGGCCACGGCGCTGGCCATCGAACACGCTGATGGACAGGCTCTTGTCGCGGTTGTGCTCCACGTTCTCGATCTGGCCGTTGCGCACGCCGACCGACATGCCCTGCCCTTCGGAGACTTCCACTTGAGCGTCCGAGGCGCCGACCTTGAGCGCCTGTTCGAGCGCCTGCTGGGCGAGATCCTGAAACTGCGATTTGTTGTAGGCGAAACGTCCCACGATATGGCATTCCTTTTTTGGCGGCCCGGCTCACTGTCCAGGATGGGCAGGTGGCCAGGGCACGCATGAACTCAACGGATAATAAGAGCCATGAAATTCCCGCATCGCCCCACCGGCCCCGCCTTTGATCCACCCGACGACCGACCGCCGAGCAAAAGCCAGGTCAAACGCGACATGCTCGCACTGCAAGAACTGGGCGAACAACTGATCAGTCTGCCTGCCCACACCATCCGGCAGGCCGATCTGCCCGAAGCCCTGCGAGATGCCGTGCTAGAAGCACAGCGCATCACCGCGCATGGCGGCCGCAAGCGCCAGACCCTTTATGTGGGCAAGCTGATGCGTTCGACCGATGCCGACGCAGTGCGCGCGGTCATTGCCGCAGCCACCCAGGACGACCGCGCCAGCGTCGCCCGCATGCACGCGCTGGAGCGCTGGCGCGACGTTCTGCTTGCCGACGATCAGGCGCAGACCGAATTCCTCGACAAATACCCCAGCACCGACGCGCAACAATTGCGCCAGCTCGTGCGCGGCGCACGCGCCGAAGTCGGCGCCGACAAGCCGCCGCGCCTCACCCGTCAACTTTTCCAGTTCGTCAAAGCGGCCATCGCCGCGCACGACACACCTCACCATCCCGCCGACGATGAACCCCTCCCCAGTTTCTGAAACGTCCGCCGCCGATCCGGTGCGCATCGGCCTGGTCTCCATCAGCGACCGTGCCAGCACCGGCATCTACCAAGACAAGGGCCTTCCCGCCTTGCGCGACTGGCTCGGGCGCGCCTTGCTCAACCCGGTGAGCTTTGTCGAACGGCTGATACCCGATGACCGCCTGCAGATCGCCAACACGCTGTGCGAACTGGTGGACTCCGAGCATTGCGACCTGGTGCTGACCACGGGCGGCACCGGCCCCGCTCCGCGCGACGTCACCCCGGAGGCCACGCTGGATGTGGCCGACAAGGAGATGCCCGGCTTCGGTGAACAGATGCGCCGCATCAGCCTGCACTTCGTGCCCACCGCCATTCTTTCGCGGCAAACCGCAGTCATCCGCGCGAAAACGCTGATCATCAATCTGCCGGGCCAGCCCAAGTCGATTGCCGAAACGCTCGAAGGCGTGCGCGACGCCGCCGGGCAAAGCGCCGTGCCGGGCCTGTTCGCCGCGGTGCCGTATTGCGTCGATCTGATCGGCGGGCCGTATCTGGAAACCGACCCCGCAGTGTGCGTGGCCTTCCGCCCCAAGTCGGCACAGCGGCCGCCACGGGTTTCGTAACACGCTCTCACCACCTTGCTTTCTGCGGGCACGACAAACGTCGGCCTTTCGCGTTATGCTCAAAATGCACAACGACAGGAGACTTGCAATGCACCCGATGAAAACACTCCCTCTCACCTTGAGCGCACTGGCGCTGGCTGCCGCCTGCACCACGGCCCAGGCTGAAACCCTGACCGTGTTCGCCGCGGGCACTCTCGGCAAAACCTTCACCACCCTGGCACGCGGCTTCGAGAAGCTGCATCCGGGCGTGACCGTGCAGCCGCAATTCGGCGGCAGCGTCAAAATGGTCAAGCAGGTCACTGTTCTGCACCAGCCGGCTGACGTAGTGGCTGTGGCCGACTATTCGGTCATCCCCAAGTACATGTTCAAGGGCGATGAGGGCAACAAACCCACGGCCGACTGGTCCATCGGCTTTTTGGGCAACGCCATCACCTTCATCTACACCCCCAAGAGCAAGGGCGCGAAGGAGATCAACGCCGACAACTGGTGGAAAATTCTCTCCGAACCCGGCGTGCAGATCGGGCGATCCAACCCCAACACCGATCCCTCGGGCTATCAAACTCTGCAGATGCTCGATCTGGCCGGCCGCTACTACAAACAGCCCGACCTTGAAGCCAAGGTGCTGGCCAACTCGCCCGAGAGCAATATGCGCGATACCGAGACCGATCTGATCTCGGCGCTGCAGCTCGGTCAAATCGACTATCTCGCCATCTACCGCTCCGATGCCGTGCAGCATCACATGGAGTCCATCGACCTGCCGCCGCAGATCAATCTCAGCGATCCCAGATACGACGCCGATTACGCCAAGGCCAGCGCCAAGACCAAGAACGGCGAACTTTCCGGCCGTCCCATCATTTACGCGGTCACGATCCCAACGACCGCCCCGCATCCCAAGCTGGCGCAGGAGTTCATCGCCTACCTGCTCGGACCAGAAGGGCAAAAGGTCATTGCGGCCAATGGCTTCATTCCGCTCAAGCAACCCTACGCCATGAACCGCGACAAAGTTCCTGCAGACCTGCGCAAGCTCACAGTCCCCTGGCCAAGATGAGCCCGCCCCGAAAGCCTGCGCTGCGCTTGGCTCTCCCCTCAAGGGGCGACACGCCCTTGGGGCGGCCCGGCGGGCGTGTCACTTTGATCACCTCGCCGAGGAACGCAAACCATGTTGAGGCGTGAGGCGCGCAGCCCGATGTTCTGGGTGTTCTGGCTGATCGGCGCGACGCTGCTGACCTTCATCGCCCTGCCCTTGCTGGCCCTGCTGCTGCACCCCACGCTGGGCGATCTGCGGCAAGTGGCGGCGATGGCGGATGTGCGCAGCGCCATTGGCCTGAGTCTGGGCGCGGCGCTGTTCAGCACGGTGCTGGCTGCGATGTTCGCCGTGCCGCTGGCTTATGTGCTGGCGCGGCAGCAGTTTCGTGGCAAGAGCGCGGTGGAAGCGCTGGTCGATCTGCCGCTCACCATTCCGCACACCATTGCGGGCATCGCGCTGCTGCTGGTGTTCAGCCGAGGCGGCTGGCTGGGCGCACCATTGGCGCACATCGGCCTGGAGTTCTGGGGCACGTTTGCCGGCATCGTGCTGGCGATGAGTTATGTCGGCCTGCCCTATGCGGTGAACGCCGCCCGCGGCGGATTCGAGGCGGTGGACCTGCAGATCGAGCGCGCCGCGCGCATTCAGGGCGCGGCGCCGTGGGAGGTATTTCGCCGCGTCACCCTGCCGCTGGCGCGTCAGGGCATCGGCACCGGGCTGACGCTGTGCTTCGCCCGCGCCATCGGCGAGTTTGCCGCGGTGGTGCTGCTGGCCTATTACCCGATGACGGCGCCGATACGCATCTACGACCTGTTCCTGCAGTCCGGGCTGCGGCAATCCGTGGCGGCTTCGGTGCTGTTTCTGCTGGTGGTCATGGCGCTGTTCTGGGGACTGAGGCTGCTCGCCTCGGCACGCGCGCCGCAGTCCGCGCAAGACCGGCAAAAGGCATGGCTGCACTGACGCAACGCACCGTCCTGGCAACGCCCGCAGTCACCAGCCCGGCTCATGGCGTGCCTGGCTCTCTGCGTTTACGCGGGCTGCAATGGGGCATCGGCGCCTGGCAGTCGGCCGTCGTCGATCTGCAAGTTCCGCGCGGCCAGACCCTGGTTTTGCTGGGCCACAACGGCGCGGGTAAGAGCGCCCTGCTCGACACCCTCGCCGGCTTTCTGCCCGCGCGCGCCGGGCAGGTGCAACTGGGCGCGCAAGACCTCACCGCCCAGCCGCCGGAGAAGCGCCGCATCGGCTATATGTTCCAGCGCGATGCGCTGTTTCCGCACTGGACGATTGCGCGCAATCTGCAGTTCGGCCGTGGCGCACAGGCCGATCTCGATCCGCTGCTCGACGCGCTCGATCTGCGGCCCTGGTTGAACCAGTATCCGCACCAGCTCAGCGGCGGCCAACGGCAGCGGGTTGCGCTGGCGCGGGCGCTGGTCGGTGCACCCGAATTGCTGCTGCTCGACGAACCCTTCTCGGCCATCGACCCCGAGGCCCGTCCAGGCTTGCGACGCACCCTGGCTGCACTGCTGCGCGAGCGCGCCTTCACCACCGTGCTGGTGACGCACGACCCGGTGGACGCACGCCTGCTGGGCGACCTCGTGGGCGTGCTCGATGGCGGGCGTCTGCTGCAGGCGGGCACGCCACAACAAGTGTTCGAGCGCCCGGCCGATCTGCCCACGGCGCGACTGGCGGGTGTGGACAATTTGTGGCCGCTTCAAGTGCTGGCACAGTCGCGGCTGGGCGCACAGGACGTGCTCTCGCTCGGCATCGAAGCGCAGCCCGTGCTGGACTGGCGCGGCACGCTGCCTGCTGACACCGAGTTGCAACCCGGCGCCCGAGTCACCCTGGCCGTTCGCGCCGAGGCGGTGCATCCCTGCCCGGCTTCGACTTTAGTGACTCAAGACGACGACAGCCTCACCCTGACGGCCCGCCTGATCGAAGCCCGATGCGAAGGCCCGCTGTGGCGGCTGCGCTGTGCGCTGCCCTGCGGGCTGGAAGCCGAGACCTACGCCCTGCCGACACTCTGGCGCGAACTCGCGCTGGAGATCGGCGGCCCCCTTGGCCTGCGTATCCGGCAGGCCGACCTGCATCTGCTGGTCTGAAATTCAGATCATTCAGATCAATTGCTCGCCGCCGCAGAGGAAGCAGTCGGCGCCAGACAAACCCGGTTGCGGCCCAGGCGCTTGGCCTGCAGCAAAGCCTGATCGGCGGCACGGATGAGCGATGCGGCGTCGGCGAAACCCGCGGCGCCCAGAGCCACCCCCACGCTGACCGACAAGGGCGGCAGATCGGCTTGCGGCACAGCAATGGCGGCGCGGATGCGCTCAGCCACACGCATCGCGGCCTCTTCGGTCGTTTGCGGGCAGAGCATCAAAAACTCCTCGCCCCCCACCCGCGCAACAAAATCCATGCCGCGCGACTGCTGGCGCAGCACACGCCCCACGGCACGCAAGGCCTGATCTCCCACGTCATGGCCCAGCCGGTCGTTGATGCGCTTGAATTCATCGAGGTCGAACATCAGACACGCCAGCGGCTGACCCTCGGCTGCGGCCTGGGCAAAAAGCGGCGGCAAAAAAGCGTCGAGCGCGCGGCGGTTGCCCACGCCGGTCAGCTCGTCGGTACCCGCGGCCTGCAGCAACTCGGCGTTGCGCTGTTCCAGCGTGCGCAGGGTACGCAAACCGTGGCTGCGCTCGGCCTCGGCAGCAGCCAGCACCCGCGTGGCGCGCGCTCCGGTCTGCACCTTGGCGATCAGCATTTGCGGCAAGACGGGGGCAAAGAGCACGTCGTTCGCGCCGGCATCCAGCGCGTTCAGCACCGCGTGCTGCTCCATGTCGCGGGACAGGGCCAGCAAGTAGATACGCGGGCCGCGCTCGGTGCGCAGGCTGCGGCAAAGCGCGGCCACGCTGTCGCCGTCGGCCCAATCGAGCACGACCACCCGCGGCCCCTGAATCTGCACGATCTCAAACGCCTCGGCCGGGGTGGCGGCTTCGGCGAGCGCGTGCCCAGCCGATTCCAGCGCCTGCCGCAGGCCAAGACGCAGCGCGGCGTCTTTCGACACAATCAGCACTTCGTCGGCAATGGGTTCGTCGAGCAGCGGCGGAGTGGCCAGAGCGCGGCGCAGGCGGTCGAACTCGGTATCCACCTCGGCCTGTTCGAGCTTCATCTCGAACACCGCTGCCATGCCCGCCATGTCTTGCGCGGCGCTGGCGAGCACACCCTGCAGATCGCTTTCGCTGAGCTGAAGATGTTCGGCCAGGTTGCGCATCTGCCCGGCATCGGCCGCCACACTACCCGGACGAAGCTGCAGGCTGCGGCTGAGCGCCACGCACTCGCCCAGCTGCGCTTCACGGCTGCCCGCAGCCCCCGGCGTCTGCGGCCGAATACGCACGGCCTGCGCCAAGGTCTGCGGAAAGCCCCAGTGCGCGAGCAGCACCGCACTGGCGTCGCCCTGGTCGTAGCCGTACTGTTGCAACTGCTGAGCCAGCAACGCTTGCACCGAACCTTCGGCACCGATATAGACCGCCTGCGCGCCCAGACTGACAGCCATCGCGAGTTGCCCCACATCAGCGAGCAGGCCCAGGCTGAAGGCTTCTGCGCTGGGCATCTTGCCCACACGCTGCGACAGATACTGGAACACCAGACCGCGCTGGATCGAGGTCATCCAGAACCGGCGCAGATCGAAACCTTCGATATCCGTGGCCTTGCTCGCCTGCATGAGCGACAGCGCAATGGCCAGCCGGGCCAGCCCGCCCGTGCCGATGCGCAGCACCGCCTCTTCAATGGCCACCGCGGGACGCATGCCCGCGAAAATGGCCGAGTTGGCCAACTGGATCATGCGCGCCACCAGGGCCGGGTCTTTGCGCGCGATGTTGGCGATGTCGCGCATGCCCAGATCGCGCCGCTCCAGCGCGCGCATGAGTTCAAGCGCGACCGCGCTGGGCGACGGCAGGAGCCGGTTCTCGGCGGTCAGGGCTTGAAGAATCTCGGGATCGGTCAGCGGTGAGGCAGGCATGGGGACGATTTTTCTTGGAATGTCAAGTCATGTTACCGACTTGCCCAAGCGTCGTCCCTCTGAAAATCTACGGGTGTTGCGCCGAAGAATCGGAAACTAGGTCAACGATTGACCGCCTGCATCCCGGCTTCCGGGTAGCGCTCGCCGCTGGCCGCACCGGGCGGCACCGCTTGATGGATGCGAATGAGATCCGCCGTGCTCAGACGCACCCGCAATGCGCCCATGTTTTCCTCCAGATAGCGCCGCCGTTTGGTGCCCGGAATGGCGATGACATCATCGCCCTGCGCCAGCAGCCATGCCAGGGCGAACTGCGCCGGGGTGCAGTTTTTCGCCTCGGCCATCTGCCGCACGGTTTCGGCCAGACGCAAATTGCGCGCAAAGGTCTCCGGCTGAAAACGCGGTGAGCGGCGGCGCCAGTCGCCTTCGGGCAAATCGTCGAGCGACTTGATCTGCGAGGTGAGAAAGCCTCGACCCAAGGGGCTGTAGGCGACGAAAGCGATGCCCAGTTCGCGTACCGTGTCGAGCAGCAA
Organism: Thiomonas sp. UBA7699; assembly: GCF_002482605.1. Taxonomy (NCBI): domain Bacteria; kingdom Pseudomonadati; phylum Pseudomonadota; class Betaproteobacteria; order Burkholderiales; genus Thiomonas; species Thiomonas sp. UBA7699. The sequence goes on from NZ_DLGH01000005.1 coordinate 150,283, forward strand.
GCCTTCAGGGTCGCGCGACCAGAGCGAATACTCCGACTGCAGCGCGGAGATCGGATGCACCGCGTGCGCGCGGCGGATGGTGGCTGGCGCCGCCTCGGACAGCCCGAGCCAGCGCACCTTGCCCGCGCGCACCAGATCGGCCATCGCGCCCACCGTCTCCTCGATCGGCACCTCGGGATCGACGCGGTGCTGGTAATACAGATCGATCACGTCCACGCCCAGCCGTTTCAGGCTGGCTTCGCAGCTCTGGCGCACATAGTCGGGGCGGCCGTTCACCCCCAGAAACTCGCCATTCGGCCCGCGCATATTGCCGAATTTGGTCGCTAGGAAAACCTCATCGCGACGCCCGTTGATGGCGCGGCCGACTAACAGCTCGTTACGTCCTACGCCGTACATATCGGCCGTATCGAGAAAATTCACGCCGAGATCGAGTGCGCGGCGAAGGGTGGCGATCGATTCAGCGTCGTCGCCCTGCCCGTAAAACTCGGACATCCCCATACATCCCAGGCCAAGAGCCGAGACATTCGGCCCATCAGCGCCCAATTGTCGGTACTGCATCACTATTCCTCCTGCTCACCCAGCAAACATGTGGGCATTCAGACCTAGCCTATCGGTTCGCGCGGGCGTGCGCTGTTACCGTGGGTAAACCGGAAAAAATTCACGTCAGCTGCAGTTTCCTGTTGTTTCAGCCCGCGCCTGCCTGAAGAACACTTCCTAAAATTTGCATCTCTCGATATCCCGCACCTCACCCGCCCATGACCGCCCTCACGCTGCACCAAGACGAGCTCGCCAATATGTTCAAACTCGCGCCGGTTTCACTCTGGGTCGAGGATTTAGCCGCCATCCACCGCGCCGATCAGCAGCTGTCCGCCGAAAAGCGTGCGTTCTACGAACAGATCGGCTTCAACCGGCGGCAGGACTGACCGCCGCCGCAACAAAAAAGCCGCACGAGGCGGCTTTTTTGTTGCGCGGAAGCAATCAGCCGCGCGTCCTGCCAGTCATCGCGATCAGTTCGCGCGCCTCTTCCGGCTCGGGCAAGCCGCTGGCTACGGCGATGGCCATGATGGCGATGCTGATGATGACCACGACGACCATGCCCTGATAGAAGGTCAGCAATCCCGTGCCGCCGATGAGGTCCTTCGGACCGAGATAGGTCACCAGCCACATGGCGAAGAAATACGGCGCCAGCCACCACGCGCCCTTCCATTGCAGATGGCTGAGTTTGCCGCCGTGGGTGATGGCCTGACCGATCACGAACAGCACAAAGATAATGGCCAGGCCGCCGAACAGGAAGTTGTCCGTGCTCGCGCCCGACCAGTAGATGATCAAGTTGGCCACGATGAAGGCCAGCGGCGCCCACAGGCTTGCGCCTTTCAAGGTGAAGGGGCGCGGATAAGTGCCCAGCGGCATGCTGCGGCGCAGGGTCATCAGCGCCACCGGGCCGATGCCATAACCCAGCACGGTGGCCGACGAGATGAAGGTGACGATTTTCTGCCACGACGGAAACGGCAGGAAGAACAGAATGCCCACGATCCAGGTGATCCACAGCCCGGTGGACGGCGCGCCGTTTTTGTTCAGCTTGGCGAACCAGGGCGTAGACAGACCGTCGCGCCCGGTAGCGTAAACCACGCGCGCTGTAGTGCCGCCATACACCAGGCCGGTGCCCGCAGGCGACACGACAGCGTCGATGTAGAGCAGGATGGCCAGCCAGCTCATGCCCAGAATCACGGCCAGACCGGCGAACGGGCCTGACACCCCGGTGAAGTGCAGCTTGGCCCAGCCCTGCGCGATGTCGGAAGGATTGACCGCGCCGATGAGGGCCACTTCCAGCATGACAAAAATCGCCCCGGCGATCAGCACCGAGCCAATGATGGCAATGGGCACGTCACGCTGCGGGTTGGTCGCCTCGCCCGACAGTTCGATGGCCTGGCGAAAGCCCAGATAGCTGAACACGATGCCCGAGGTAGCGATGGCCGCGATCGTGCCTTTGGCGCCAAACGGGGCGAAGCCCTGCGCGGTGAAATTGCCCACATGAAACGAGGCGAGCATCAGCGCCACGATGGTCAGAATGGGGATGATGAGCTTCCAGATCATCAAGGTATTGCCCAGCCGCAGCAGGGCGCGCACGCCCCAGGCGTTGATGAGGATGAAAGCGCCGAGTAGCAAGATGCTGACGATCATGCCGGTATCGGTCAGCAGCGAAGTTTTCGCATCGACCATGCCCGGCAGATAGTTGTTGGCGTAAGTCACCACCGCCAGCACCTCCGCCGGGGCGACGGTCACGTAGCCGAGAAACACCACCCAGCTCACCACCGCCGCAGCCAGATGGCCGTGGCTCAACTTGGGAAAGGTGATGACCGCGCCCATGCCCGGAAACGAGCTGGTCAGTTCGGCATTGACGAAGGCCAGCACCAGAATGGCCGCGCCGCCGATGGCCCACGAAAGAATGCTGGCCGGCCCGGCCTGCGTGGCCGCCGTGAGCGGGGCGAACAGCCAGCCCGAGCCGATGATGGCCGTCAGACTGGCAAACAGCAGGCTCCAGATGCCAGCAGCCTTGCGGATGTTGCGCCCCGGCGTGCCAGCCGCCGCGGGGGTATCGAGGTGAATGCTTGCCATGATGTGCTCCTCATCGTTTTTTGATGTGAGGGTTTTAGGCGCATTTGCGACGCAATGCCGTTTGAAAACGTAACGGCTGCGGCGCTGCGAAACATCTCGCGAAACATCCCTTTCCCGTTCAAACCGATTCGCTATGCTTGCCGCATGAACAAACAACGCCTTTTGCGCCACAAACGCAGCCACCTCACCGACCGCAACTTTCCCAGCGCAGGCGAAGATGCGGCCATCGTCGCCGTCGAGCCCTCGCCCTACGACCAGCCGGGCAGCAGCTACAAACTGGCGTTCACAGACACCGAGTTCATCCTGCGTGAAGAAATGCGCGCGGTGCGCATGCAGCTCGAGCTGCTCAAGCCCGAACTGATCCAGACCGAGCACGGCATCGAGTCCACCCTGGTGATCTTCGGCAGTGCGCGCATCCTGCCGCGCGACGTGGCGCAACAGCGCCTGGCCGAAGCCATTGCCAAAGGCAACGCCCAGGCCGTCGCGCGGGCGCGCATGCAGCTCGATATGTCGCGCTACTACGAAGAGGCGCGGCGCTTCGCCACCCTCGTCACCCGCGCCACCTGCGATGCCGACGAGCCGCTGGTGGTCGTCACCGGCGGCGGCCCGGGCATCATGGAGGCGGGCAACCGCGGCGCGTTCGAAGCCCAGGGCAAAAGCATCGGCCTGAACATCGTGCTGCAGCACGAACAGCGGCCCAACCCCTACATCACGCCGGAGCTGTGCTTCCAGTTCCACTACTTCGCGCTGCGCAAGATGCACTTTCTCATGCGCTCGGTCGCGCTGGTGTGCTTCCCCGGCGGCTTCGGCACGCTCGACGAGTTGTTCGAGGTGCTCACGTTGACGCAGGCGCGCAAGGTGCGGCAGCGCCCCATCGTGCTGTTCGGCGAGAGTTTCTGGCGCAAGCTGATCAACTTCGACTATCTGGTCGAAACCGGCATGATCGCCGCCGAAGACCTGGATCTGTTTCACTTCGTCGAAACCGCAGAGCAGGCGTGGGACGTGTTGGCGCGGGCCTTCGAGCTGAACGGTGCGGATGTCGGTGCAGAGAGCGACACAGAGGCTGAATCCGAGCCTGTTGCCCCATGAGTGCCAGCCCCGTCATTCATCTCATCGGCGCGCCCACCGACATCGGCGCTGCAGACCGTGGCGCCTCCATGGGGCCGGAAGCGCTGCGCGTGGCCGGCATCGACCGCGCCCTGCGCGCTCAGGGCCTGACGGTGCTCGATACCGGCAATCTCATCGGCCCGCACAACCCTTGGCAACCACCGGCCTGCGGCTATCGCCATCTGCCCGAAGTCATCTCCTGGAACACCGCGGTACATCAGGCCGTGGGCGATGCCTTGCGGGCTCAAGCCCTGCCCATCCTGCTGGGGGGCGATCATTGCCTGGCCATCGGCTCGCTCAGCGCGGTGGCGCAGCATTGCCGCGCACAGGGTCGCAAGCTGCGCGTGCTGTGGCTCGACGCCCATGCCGACTTCAACACCCACACCGTCACGCCCACCGGCAACATTCACGGCATGCCCGTGGCCTGCCTGTGCGGCAACGGCCCGCAAGCGCTCACCACCCTGGGCGGCCCGGCGCCGCAACTGCAACCCTCCTGCATCCGGCAGATCGGCATCCGCAGCGTGGACGCAGAGGAAAAACGGCTGGTGCATCAGGCCGGGCTCGACGTGTTCGACATGCGTTACATCGACGAATACGGCATGCGCGACGCCATGCGCCGGGCACTCGAAGGCGTGGACAACGACACTCATCTGCATGTGAGTTTCGACGTCGATTTTCTCGACCCCGACATCGCCCCCGGCGTGGGCACCACCGTGCCCGGCGGCCCCACCTACCGCGAAGCGCAGCTTTGCATGGAAATGATCGCCGACACCGGCCTGCTGGCCTCGCTCGACGTGGTGGAACTCAACCCCGCCTTCGACGAACGCAACCGTACCGCCGAGGTGGCGGTCGATCTCATCGAGAGCCTGTTCGGCAAGTCCACGCTGATGCGCAAGTAAGGCTGTCGGCGCAGCGACAATAGCGTCCATGCCCAAGAAGTTTCCCTCTGCCCTGGACGCGCTGCAACACGTCTGGGGCTACCCCGCGTTCCGCAGTTTGCAAGCCCAGGCCATCGACCATGTGGTTGCGGGCCGCGACGCCCTGGTGCTCATGCCCACCGGCGGCGGCAAATCGCTGTGCTTCCAGATTCCGGCGCTGCTGCGCGAGGGTGTGGGCATCGTGGTGTCGCCGCTGATCGCGCTGATGCAAGACCAGGTGGCCGCGCTGCGCGAGCTGGGCCTGCGCGCCGCCTTTCTCAACTCCACCCTCGACGCCAGCGAGGCCCGCGCGGTGCAGCGTGCGGCGCGCCAGGGCGAGCTGGACCTGCTCTACATGGCGCCCGAACGCCTGCTGAGCGAATCCGGCCAGACCCTGCTCGACGATCTGCGCATCGCCCTGTTCGCCATCGACGAGGCGCATTGCGTCTCGCAGTGGGGCCACGACTTCCGCCCGGAATACGGCCAGCTCTCGCTGCTGCGCGAGCGCTGGCCCGAGGTGCCGCGCGTGGCGCTGACCGCCACCGCCGACGAACCCACGCGCCACGAAATCGTGCAGCGCCTGTTGCACGAGGGCGCCGAGTTCGTCTCCAGTTTCGACCGCCCCAACATCCGCTACCGCGTGGTGGAAAAACGCGACGGCCGCGCGCAACTGCTGCAGTTCATCCGCAGCGAACATCCGCATGACTGCGGCGTGGTGTACGCCCTGTCGCGCAACACCGTGGAAGAAGTGGCCGAGATGCTCGCGGGCCACGGCCTGCGTGCCCTGCCCTATCACGCCGGCCTGCCCGCGGCCACACGCGCGGCGCACCTGCGGCGTTTTCTCGATGAAGACGGCATCGTCATGGTGGCCACCATCGCCTTCGGCATGGGCATCGACAAGCCCGATGTGCGTTTCGTCGCCCACCTCGACATGCCCAAGTCCATCGAGGGCTATTTTCAGGAAACCGGCCGCGCCGGGCGCGACGGCCTGCCCGCCACCGCGTGGATGGCTTACGGCCTGGCCGACGTGGTGCAGCAACGTCGGCTGATCGACCTGTCGGACGCCGACGACGCCTACAAGCGCCTGTCCACCGCCAAGCTCGACGCCATGCTCGCGCTGGCCGAAGCCGCCGACTGCCGCCGCGTGCGCCTGCTGGGCTACTTCGGCGAAGCCAGCGCGCCCTGCGGCAACTGCGACAACTGCCTGAACCCGCCGCAACTCGTCGACGCCACCGAGGCCGCGCAAAAGCTGCTATCCACCATCTACCGCTGCCGCCAGGCCAGCGGCACCAGCTTCGCAGCCAGCCATCTCATCGACGTGCTGCGCGGCAAACGCACCGAGAAGACCGAGCGTCACGGCCACCATGCGTTGTCCACCTTCGGCATCGGCGCCGATCTGAGCGAGACCGACTGGCGCTTGCTGCTGCGCCAGCTCGTCGCACAACGACTGGTCGAAGTCGACGCCGCGCATTTCAACGTGCTGCACCTCACCGACGCCAGTCGCGCGGTGCTCAAGGGCGCGCAGCGCATCCACCTCAAGCACCGCGAGCCCGGCGGGCAGCGCCGTCGCCGCAGCACCAACGGCAGCACCACGTCGACCGGCACGCGGCTGACCATGCAGGCCATGTCGAGCGCCGATGCCGAGCTGTTCGCCCACCTGCGCACCTGACGCGCAGCCACCGCCAAAGAGCACGGCGTGCCCGCCTTTGTGGTGTTTCCCGACGCCACGCTGCAGGCCATCGCCCTGGCCCGGCCGGATAGCCTGGATGCGCTACGCGGCATTTCCGGCGTGGGCGACAAAAAGCGCGACACCTACGGCGCCGCGCTGCTCGAAGTCATTGCACAGGCCAGCGAAATGAGCTGATTCAGCACGCGCCGCAGAACCCGGCCGCAACAGCCAGGAGATTTTGAACGCCAGACGCAACAGCCAACTTGGCTTGCGACACGTTTGCTGATCGTCAACCCCCAGCAGGCCTGCCTTCGCTTGCTGCGCCGTGCGTTTTCCACAACGAGAACAGCACACCCGCAGCCAGCAGGCCAAAAGTCACGCTCAGGCTGATGGCCGAGGGAATCTTGCCGACCCACTCGGCCGCAATAATCTTGCCACCGATGAACACCAGCACCAGCGCCAGCGCGTATTTCAGATAGGCGAAGCGGTGCAGAATGGCCGCCAGCGCGAAGTACAGCGCGCGCAGTCCCAGAATGGCGAAGATATTGCTCGTGTACACCACAAAGGGATCGGCCGTGACCGCGAACACGGCGGGCACGCTGTCCACCGCAAACACCAAATCAGCCAGTTCCACCGTAACCAAGGCCATGAACAGCGGGGTGGCGATGCGCCGCACCCGCCCGTGCGCGTCAGGCTGTTTCACCCAAAAAGCCTTGCCGTGCAACTGCTCCGTCACCGGCACCACGCGGCGAATGAGGCGCAGTACCGGGTTGTGCATCGGGTCGGGCGCATGATCGGCGGCCCACAGCATTTTGATGCCGGTGTAGATCAGGAAAGCGGCGAACAGGTAGAGCACCCAGTGGAATTCCTGCACCAGCGTGGCGCCCGCGCCGATGAGCAGGGCGCGCAGCGCGATCACCCCCAGAATGCCCCAGAACAGCACGCGGTGCTGCAAAGCGCGCGGCACGGCGAAGGCGGTGAACACCAGCGAGATCACGAACACGTTATCGAGCGACAGACTTTTTTCCACCGCATAGGCGGTGAAGTAATCCATGCCCTGCTGCGCTCCCACCTGCCACCACAGCCAGCCGCCAAAAGCCACCGCCACGGCGATATAGCCCGCCGACAGCCACAGGCTTTCCGTCACGCTGATTTCACCGCCCTCGCGGTGCAACACCCCGAGGTCAAGCGCCAGCAGGGTGACAACCACGCCGCCAAACACCAGCCAGAGCCACAGCGCATAACCCAGAAACGAAGCGTGCAGAAATTCCATGATCGAGTCAAAAAAGCGTAAAGGAAGGCACAAAAAAAGGGGGGCCGCAGCCCCCCAAGAAATGACACGGTTGGAGCGCAGTGTGTCAATCGAAATCAAACAGATCGGACAGCAGCGACTTGCGCTTTTTGTAGGGCTGCTGGCCAAAGCGCGGATCGTAGGAACGCTGGCGAAAATCGCTGTCCTCGAAATTCGGCTGGCGGGCCGGCTGGGGGACCACGGGCTGGGGCGCGGTCGCTCGCGGGGCCGCCGCCTGTTCCACCGCCGCGGCGCGCTCGATGATTTTGTCGAGCTCGCCGCGATCGAGCCACACGCCACGGCACTTCGGGCAGTAATCAATCTCGATGCCGTGGCGCTCGGCCATCACCAGGGTGGTCTCTGCGCAGTGCGGGCAGTTCATCGCGTGCTCCTTCAGTCGTCGCTGCTCATGAAACCGAGCAACTGCAGCAAGCTGGTGAACAGGTTGAAAATGCTGACAAACAGGCTCACCGTGGCCAGGATGTAGTTAGTCTCGCCACCGTTCACGATGCGGCTGGTCTCGAACAGAATCATGCCCGACATCAGCAGCACCACCGCGGCCGAAACCGCGAGCGACAAGGCGGGCATCTGGAAGAACACGGCCGCCAATCCGGCCAGCAGCGCCACGATCATGCCGGCAAACAGAAAGCCGCCCATGAAGCTGAAATCGCGCTTGCTGGTGAGCACCCAGGCCGACAGCCCGAAGAAAATCAGCGCCGTGCCGCCGAAGGCCATGCTCACAATCTCGCCACCGCCGGCAATCGCCAGGTAATGATTGACGATGGGCCCCAGCGTGTAGCCCATGAAGCCCGTCAGCGCGAACACCGCGCCCAGACCCCACACGCTGTTGCTCAGCTTGTAGGTGGCAAACAGCAGGCCAAAATAGCCCACCAAGGTGAGAATGATGCCGGGATGCGGCAGCCTGAGCGCGGCGCTCACCGCGGCCACCGCCGCGCTGAACGTCAGGGTCAGCGCCAGCAAGGCATAGGTATTGCGCAGCACACGGTGCGCCGGCATAGAAGCGGAATCAGGAGCGGCAGCCGTGCCGGTGGAATACACCACGGCACTCTTGCCCCAGGCATTGCTCTCGTTCATGTTGAACTCCATAAAAGAATCAAGACAGCACGAACTGTAGAGATGTTGTCACTTCGAGTAAATTCGTATTTTTGAATTTTTCATTTCGACTTATTCGAAGTGATTGGGGACCGTACAAATGAATTTCAAGCACTTGCACTACTTCTGGGTCACAGCCAAGACGGGCGGCATCGTGCGGGCGGGCAAGCAGCTGCACCTCACACCGCAAACGCTCAGCGGGCAGATCAAGCTGCTGGAGGAATCCTTCAACAAACGGCTGTTGCGCAAAAGCGGCCGCAATCTGGAACTGACCGAAGCCGGGCAACTGGTGCTGCGCTATGCGGAGGAAATCTTCACCCTGGGCGCAGAACTGGAGGCCGCACTGCAACACGATCAGCCCGCGCGCCCCACCGCGCCGCTGCGTATCGGCGTGACCGATGCCGTGCCGAAAGCCATTGCCTACCGCCTCATCGAGCCCGCCCTGCAAGGCGGCGAGTCACCCCGGCTGGTGTGCGAAGAAGGCGAAATGGACGACCTCCTGGCCGATCTGGCGGTGCACCGGCTCGATCTGGTGATCGCCGACGCCCCGCTGCCCGCGCACGTGAATGTGCGGGCGTTCAACCACCGGCTGGGCCGAACCACCTTGAGTTTCTATGCCAGCGCCTCGCTGCTGGAGCGCGTCACGCAGCCTTTTCCACAGTGTCTGTCAGAGCTGCCGCTGCTGCTGCCCGCCACGTCGTCGGCGGTGCGCGCGCAGATCGATCAATGGCTGGGCCAGAACAAAATCGCCGCCTACATCGCCGGTGAATTCGAGGACGGCGCGCTGATGACCGCCTTCGGCCGCGAGGGCCGGGGCGCATTTGCCGCCCCCAGCGTGCTGCAAGCCGACATCGCGCGCGAACTTGGCGTGACGCTGCTCGGTCACTGCGCCGACATGCACCAGGAGTTCTACGCCATCTCGGTCGAGCGGCGCATCACTCACCCCGGCGTGGCGAGAATCACCCGCGTGGCCAAGGATCTGTTGGGCGACTGAAAACCCAGCGGCTTACGGAAAAGCGGGAATGTCGTTGTCCATCCCCTCCGAGGCCACGTTCGGGCAGCACTCTTTCATGCGATGCATGACGGACTCCACCTGCTCGTGCGCCACGTCGGCCATCACCAGCACCTGACCCGACGCGATCGCCTCCTTGAAGCGTTCAAGCCGGGTGCTGCTCACGCTCACCCCCACCAGGCTGCTGGCCCAGCTGCCCACCAGCGCTCCTGCCGCGGCCAGCGCAATGACCAGCCCGCCACCGGGAATGATGGCCATGCCCGGGATCGCCACGGCCACCAACCCGGCCACCAGGCCGGTGGCGCCGCCCGCCGCCGCACCGCGCTCGATGGCGGGAATCAGGTCGGATCGCTGAGCCACGCCCGCCTCGGGCAAGTCGCCCATCGGCGTTCCCTCCCGCGCCAACACGTGAATATGCTTGTCTGGAATACGGGCCAGCAGCAGGCTGTCGACCAAAGCGTGCGCGCTATTTACATCCGGCGCGAGAAAAAAGAGTCTGCGCATAAGTGTCTCCTGATCAATTGCCCGCCTGCACCAAAGACGCCCCTGTCTCTGTTTGGCTGAACTGACCACAAGCGTAAGGGGGAAATATGAAAACAGACTTAGGGTTTTGTCGTAGTTGGCGATAGTGCACCGCAAACCAGATAGAGCCTCAGTGCGGTCGCAGATCGGCTACAGTTCTAATTGACGTAAACGTCAATCAATCATGCCGCTGCGCCATGTACGCTGCGTCGAAGGAGACCGCGATGACCGACTTGTCCGAGGCCAAGGTGCTGGCCGCCTATTCGCCGCAGCAGCGGCTGCGTTTCGTGACGGCAGCCTCGCTGTTCGACGGCCACGATGCCGCCATCAACATCATGCGGCGCATCCTCATCAGCATGGGGGCCGAGGTCATTCACCTGGGCCACAACCGTTCGGTGGACGAGATCGTCACCGCGGCGATTCAGGAGGACGCGCACGCCATCGCCATTTCCAGCTATCAGGGCGGGCATGTGGAATTTTTCCGCTACATGATCGACCGGTTGCGCGAACTGGGCGCGGGGCATATTCAGGTGTTTGGCGGCGGCGGCGGTGTGATTGTGGCCGACGAAATCGAGGCGCTGCAGCAGTATGGCGTGGCCCGGATCTACAGCCCGGAAGATGGTCAGCGGCTGGGTCTGCAAGGCATGATCGGCGACATGCTGCAGCGCGCCGACCGTCCCCTGCCCGCGCTGGACACAAAACAGGCGACTGCCGCGCTGCCGACTTCGCCATCCTCGCTCGCACGCCTGATCACGCAGATTGAAAACGGCACTGCCGACGCGGCGCTGATGCACAGCCTTCGCCAGCAGGCTGAAGGCGCGCACGGCGTGGTGCTCGGGGTAACAGGCACCGGCGGCGCGGGCAAGAGCAGTCTGGTGGACGAGCTGATCCGCCGCGCCCGGCTCGATCAGGACGACGCGCTGCGCATTGCCGTCATCAGCATCGACCCTTCCCGCCGCAAAAGCGGCGGTGCGCTGCTGGGCGACCGCATCCGCATGAACGCCATCGGGCCGTGGCGCAACAGTAATGAAGTCTTTATGCGCAGTCTCGCCACCCGGCAATCGGGCGGGGAGCTCAGCGCCGCCCTGCCCGAAGTCATCTCCGCGTGCAAGGCGGCGGGCTTCGATCTCATCATCGTCGAAACCTCGGGCATCGGCCAGGGCGATGCGGCCATCGTGCCGCACGCCGACACCAGCCTGTACGTCATGACGCCGGAATTCGGCGCGGCCAGCCAGTTGGAGAAAATCGACATGCTCGACTTCGCCGACTTCGTCGCCATCAACAAATTCGACCGCAAAGGCGCGATGGACGCGCTGCGCGACGTGGCCAAGCAACTGCAGCGCAACCGCGAAGCCTGGACGACCAAGCCCGAAGACCTGCCCGTGTTCGGCACCATGGCCGCGCGCTTCAACGACGACGGCGTGACGGCGCTGTATCAGGCCATCAAACCCCGGCTGGCAGAGCATGGACTCAAGCTTGCCGAAGGACGACTGCCCCCGGTCACCACACGCCACAGCACCCACCAGACCCCCATCGTGCCGGCTGCGCGCAGCCGCTATTTGGCGGAAATCGCCGACGCGGTGCGTGGCTATCACCGCAATGTCGAGACGCAAGCGACCCTGGCGCGCGAGGCGCAGCAGTTGCGCGAAAGCGGCCGCATGCTGCACGCGGCCAACCCGCACAAAATCTCCGCAGTGCAGGCCGTGACCGATCTGGCCGAACAGCGCGAAGCCCGCATGCAGCCCGCCGCGCGCAAACTGCTGGCGATGTGGCCCGACATGCAGCGCGCCTACGCCGGTGACGAATATGTGGTGAAAATTCGCGACCGCGAAATCCGCACTCGCCTCACCCACACCACGCTGTCGGGCACCACGCTGCGCAAGGTGGTGCTGCCGCACTATGCCGATCATGGCGAGGTGCTGCGCTGGCTGATGCGCGACAACGTGCCGGGCAGCTTTCCGTACACCGCGGGCACCTTCGCCTTCAAGCGCGAGAATGAAGATCCCACCCGCATGTTCGCCGGCGAGGGCGATGCCTTTCGCACCAACCGGCGCTTCAAGATGCTGAGCGAGGGCATGCCGGCCAAGCGCCTGTCCACCGCGTTCGACTCCGTCACGCTTTACGGTGCAGATCCCGACCGCCGCCCGGACATCTACGGCAAGGTGGGCAATTCCGGCGTGAGCATCGCCACCCTCGACGACCTGAAGGCGCTGTACGACGGCTTCGATCTGTGCGACCCCGCCACCAGTGTGAGCATGACCATCAACGGCCCGGCGCCCACGATTCTGGCGATGTTCCTCAACGCCGCCATCGACCAGCAGATGGCCAAATTCGAAGCCGACAACCACCGCCAACCCACCGATGACGAGGCGCAGAAAATCTGCGAATGGGTGCTGGAAAACGTGCGTGGCACGGTGCAGGCCGACATCTTGAAAGAAGACCAGGGACAGAACACCTGCATCTTTTCCACCGAGTTTTCGCTCAAGGTCATGGGCGACATTCAGCAGTATTTTGTGCAACACCGGGTGCGCAATTTCTACTCGGTGAGCATCTCCGGCTATCACATCGCCGAGGCCGGGGCCAACCCCATCAGCCAGCTCGCCTTCACCCTGAGCAACGGCTTCACTTTTGTGGAGGCCTATCTGGCCCGAGGCATGCACATCGACGATTTCGCGCCCAACCTGAGCTTCTTTTTCAGCAACGGCATGGACCCGGAATACAGCGTGCTCGGCCGCGTGGCGCGGCGCATCTGGGCGGTCGCCATGCGCGACAAATACGGCGCCAACGAACGCAGTCAGAAGCTCAAGTACCACGTGCAGACCAGCGGCCGCAGCTTGCACGCGCAGGAAATTGCGTTCAACGACATCCGCACCACGCTGCAGGCGCTGATCGCTATTTACGACAACTGCAACAGCCTGCACACCAACGCTTATGACGAAGCCATCACCACGCCCACCGAGGAAAGCGTGCGCCGGGCGATGGCGATTCAGCTCATCATCAACCGCGAGTGGGGGCTGGCGAAGTGCGAAAACCCGAATCAGGGCGCTTTCGTCATCGAAGAGCTGACTGATCTGGTCGAAGAGGCTGTGCTGAAGGAGTTTGAAGCCATTGCCGAGCGCGGCGGGGTGTTGGGTGCGATGGAAACTGGCTACCAGCGCAGCAAAATCCAGGAGGAAAGTCTGCACTACGAAATGCTCAAGCACACCGGTGAGTTGCCCATCATCGGGGTGAACACTTTCCGCAATCCGCACGGCGATGCCGCTCCAGCGCATCTCGAACTGGCGCGCTCCACCGAGGCCGAAAAAGAGTCGCAACTGCAGCGTCTGGCCGACTTTCACCATCGCCACGCGGCCGAGGCGCCCGCCCTGCTGCACCGGCTGCAGCAGGCCGTCATTCATAACGAAAATGTGTTTGCCGTGCTGATGGACGCGGTGCGGGTGTGCAGCCTGGGGCAGATCACCGCCGCGCTTTTCGAGGTAGGCGGCCAATACCGGCGCAGCATGTAAGACTTATCATTTCGCCACTCCGCTGCGCAGCGAGTCGTTGCCAATTTCGGTTTCCTGTCCTGCGCGGCGGTTTTTTATTTTCTGTCATGTCCACCTCCCCCGCCTCGCTCCGCGCCAGCGCCTTGATGCTGCTGGCTTCGCTCATCTGGGGCACGGCCTTCGTCGCCCAGACCGCGAGCATCGGCACGGTGGGGCCGTTCTACTACACCGGTCTGCGTTTCATGCTGGGCGCTGCCGTGGTGCTAGCGGTGATGGCCTTGCGCCGTCGTCCCGATCCGGCCGCACATCCTGCCTCAAATCTGCGCAGCCTGCTGCGCGACGGCGGCCTGCTCGGCGTGGTGGTGGCCATCTCCATTTCCATGCAGCAGATCGGGCTGGAATCGACCACCGTGGCCAACGCCGGTTTCATCAGCTCGCTCTACGTCGTGCTGGTGCCGCTGCTGGGCCTGCTGTGGGGGCGGCGCGTCGGCGCTGGCGTCTGGCTGGGCGCTTTACTGGCCGCAAGCGGCATGTACTTTCTCAGTGTGCGCCAGGGCTATAGCGTGCGGCATGGCGACTGGCTGGAGTTGGGCGGTGCGCTGTTCATCACCGTGCAGTTGCTGCTGCTGGGCCGCATGGCGCCGCGCCACGACCCGCTGCAACTCGCCGTAGTGCAGTTCGTCGTCTGCGGCCTACTGTGCCTGGGCGCCGGGGTGCTGGTGGAATCGATCAGTCTGGAAGCGCTGCAGCGCGCGGCCTGGACCATTTTCTACGGCGGCGCGCTGTCGGTCGGCGTGGCCTACACCCTGCAAGTGGTCGCGCAGCGGCACGCCGTGCCCGCGCATGCCGCGGTGATTTTCAGCATGGAAGGCGTGTTCGCCGCGCTCGCGGCGTGGCTGGTGCTGCATCAGTCGCTGGACGCACGCGCCCTGTTCGGTTGCGCGCTGGTGTTCAGCGGCCTGCTGGTCTCGCAACTGCCGCTGCGCGCGCTGGCGAGCGGTTTGTTCACGCTGATGCGGCGCGTCCAGCCGGCTCAACCCATAGACCCATGACGACCAAACCGCGCCCCGCTTCCGTCTGGCCGGGACGGCCGCGCTCTTCCGAACCCGCGCCTCGGCGCAGCGCACCCGCCAAAACGGTGGTCGCGCCCGCACCGCAGGGCGACCCCGCCGTCGAAGTGCGCCTGTCCAAGCGCATGTCCGAACTCGGCCTGGCCTCACGGCGCGAGGCAGACGACTGGATCGAGCGCGGCTGGGTGCTGCTCGACGGCACACCCGCAGTGCTCGGCACCAAGGTGGCGGGCAATCTGCCCGCCTCGCGCATTGTCATCCGCAAGGCGGCGCAGCACCGGCAGGCGGCGCAGGTCACCATCTTGCTGCATAAGCCGGTGGGCTATGTCAGCGCGCAGGCCGAGCACGGTTACACCCCGGCGGTCGCGCTCATCAAGGCCGAAAACCGCTGGGCCGAATGCGAAGCGCCGCAGCCGTTTTCACCCGCGCATTTGCGGCATCTGGCCGTGGCGGGTCGGCTCGACATCGACTCCACCGGCCTGCTGGTACTCACGCAGGACGGCCGCATCGCCCGTCAACTCATCGGCGAAGACAGCGCGGTGGAGAAGGAATATCTGGTGCGGGTCAGCCTGACCGATGCGCCAGCCCGCAACGGCGCAGAAGAAGACGTGCAGGCCGCCTTTCCCGAGAGCCGCCTCGCCCTGCTGCGCCACGGTCTGAAGCTCGACGACCAGCCGCTGCGGCCGGCGCAGGTGGAATGGATCAACCCGCAGCAATTGCGCTTTGTGTTGCGCGAAGGCAAGAAGCGCCAGATTCGCCGCATGTGCGAGCTCGTCGGCCTGCGAGTTACCGGTCTCAAGCGCGTGCGCATCGGCGGCTTGCGCCTCGGTGCACTGCCGCTGGGGCAATGGCGCTATCTGCGCGAGGACGAAGGGTTTTAAGGCGCGAGCAGGGAAGCGCTCAAGCGCGAACCTGCTCGAACAGATCGAGCGCCTTCTTGACTTCGGCGATATAGGTCATCGCCGGGCCGCCGCCCATGACGATGGCCACCTTGCAGACCTCGACGATTTCGGCGTGGCTCACGCCCGCACGCAGCGACTTCTCGACATGGATGCCGATGCAATAGACGCAGCGCGCGGTAATCGCCATGCCCAGGGCGATGAGTTCCTTGGTCTTGGCGTCGAGCACGCCATCGCCCAGGGCCTCGCCCATGAAGGCACCAAACGCCTTCATCGTGCTGGCGGCCTCGCGGTTCATCATGCCCATGCCCATTTTGAAATCGCGCATGGACACGTCCATGCCGTTGTGCACTGAATCGTTCATCTCGTTTTTCTCCCGGATTGATGCCTTCACTGTGAATGGGCGATGTGACGCTCTGATGTCACCACTTGGATTGACACAGGGCCGACACCTGCGCGTGGTAACAAGCGCACATGTCTTCCGTACCCACGCCCTCTCCTCCCCGCCTGCTGTACGACGCGGTCTCCGAATTACGCCGCGCCGCGCTCGCGTATGAGCAAGCCCACCAAGACCGCATCGACGCGCTGCCGCCGCAGCGCCGCGCCAGCGCCCACAATCTGCTGCACTACATCGCCGTGCGCCAGGCCGATCTGCGGCCGTTGCAGACCCAGTTGGCTCAGATCGGCCTGTCTTCGCTGGGCATGCTGGAAACCCATGTGCTCGCCGCGCTCGACGCGGTGCTCGACCGGCTCGAAGACTTGCTCGGCCATGCCCGCAGCCAGCGCCCCGCGCCCCCCTGCACGTTCGTCGAGGGCCTGCAACTGCTGCAGCACAACACCACCGCCCTGCTCAACCCGCCGCGACCGCAGCGCGAGGTGCGCATCATGGTGACGCTGGCTACTGAAGCCGCGCAAGACGCTGCAGGGCTACGCGCCCTAGTTGAGGCCGGCATGGACATCGCCCGCATCAACTGCGCGCATGACGATACCGCCGTCTGGCAGCGCATGGCCGAGCTTGTTCATGGCACCGACGCTTCGCCGCAGCGCCGTCCTCTGGTGCAGATCGATCTGGCGGGGCCCAAGTCGCGCACGGGCGAGTTGCTGCCGCAGGGCCGCATCCTGCATCTGCGGCCCCGGCACGATGTGCGCGGACAAATCATCGCCCCTGCGCTGCTGGCGCTGTGGTGCGGTGAGGGCCCGCCACCGCAAGCTCCCGAGGGACAAATCCTGCTGCACGCCGGAGCGCTGCATCCGCCCCTGCCCGCGCAGTTGCCATCGTCCGCCCGGCTGCAGGTCACCGATCTGCGCTCGCGCGCGCGGCAAGGCAGACTGATTTCCCGCGAGGGCGCGCTGCTGGTGTTTGCCTTCGAACGCTCGGCTTATCTGGCCGAAGGCATGCCGTTCAAGCTGACGAACGACTCTGTCGAGATGGCCGCAGGCACGCTGCAAGGCATCGCCGAAGTTCCGGGCGAACTGCGGCTGTTCGTCGGCGACCCGCTGGTGCTGCTGCGCGAAGAACGCCCCGGCCATGCTGGGCAGCGCGGCGACGATGGCGCCTTCACCACGCCGCCGCAGGTGCACTGCACCCTCGATGCCGCCTTCACCTCGGCGCAGGTCGGGCAAAGCGTGTGGCTGGACGACGGGCGCATTGGCGCGGTCATCGAAACCCGCACGGACGACACCCTGCAACTGCGCATCACCCACGCCGAGCCGAGCGGCAGTCGCCTCAAGGCGGAAAAGGGCATCAATTTCCCCGACACCCGCTTCGACCTTCCCGCGCTCACCGAAAAAGACCGCGACGATCTCGCCGCAATGGCTCGCCATCTCGATCTGGTCGCGCTGTCCTTTTTGCGCAGCCCGCAAGACGTGCGCCAGTTGCGCGCGGAACTCAGCGCACGACAGCGCGACGATGCCGGTGTGGTGCTCAAGATCGAAAACCGTCAGGCCTTCGATCACCTGCCCGCCATCCTGCTCGAAGCCCTGGCGCACCCGCGCCTGGGCGTCATGGTCGCGCGCGGCGATCTGGCGGTGGAACTGGGGTTCGAGCGGCTGTCCGAAGCCCAGGAAGAAATTCTCTGGATGTGCGAGGCCGCCCACCTGCCGGTGATCTGGGCCACTCAGATTCTCGACACCATGGCCCGCAGCGGCCTACCCTCCCGCCCCGAGGTCAGCGATGCCGCCCTGAGCATTCGCGCCGAGTGCGCCATGCTCAATAAAGGGCCGCACATCGTCGAGGCCGTGCGCTTTCTCTCCGGCGTGCTCGAACGCATGGAAGGCCATTACGCCAAGCGCATGACCTTGCGCCGCCCGTTGTCGATCGCCGAGCTGCCCAACTGAACCCCAGCCTCGCAAACGCCTCCAAGCAACATCGCGCCGCCGGTCGAACGGGTTTCACTTTGTTGCACCGCAGCACTTGCATGATTGATTTTTGTCAACGACAAACGTGCAAATCAGTGAGCGCTTATAGAGGGTTGTCCTAATGTCCAAGCGGTGCCGCGCAGGGAACAATGCGCCATCTTTCGCGGAGTACGGACATGGATTCAAAGCGTCGCACATGGTTGATTGCAACGGGTTGCGCCGGTTGCGTGGCAGCAGGAGGAGCGGCCGTGCCTTTTGTCGATTCGCTCGCGCCTTCCGCGAAGGCCCGCGCCGAGGGCGGGCCGGTGGATGTGGACATCAGCTCGCTGCGTCCGAGTGAAAAAATGACCGTGCTGTGGCGCGGCCAACCCGTGTGGATTTTGCACCGCACCCCGGCCATGCTGGAGTCGCTCAACGAAACCCAACCCCTCGTCGCCGATCCCGACTCCAAGCGCACCGCCTTCCCCACTCCGGCTTGGGCGCAAACGCAGTGGCGCTCGATCAAAAAAGAATATCTCGTGGTCGTGGGCATCTGCACCCATCTGGGCTGCTCACCGGTCGACCGCTTCACGCCGGGGCCGCAACCCTCCCTGCCCTCGGACTGGGATGGCGGCTTTCTCTGCCCCTGCCACGGCTCGATGTTCGATCTGGCGGGTCGCGTGTTCAAGAACATGCCCGCCCCCGACAACCTGGTCGTGCCGCCGTATATGTATGTGACCGACGCCAAGGTGCGCATCGGCGAACACGAGAAAGCCTGACCTCCCGCCCTTCCTCCCGATTTTCCTCCCGCTGCACCCTCCCCACAAAACAAACAGGAGACACCTCAATGGCCGATCAATCGCTGCACGGCGCGCACGCCGCCCCCGAACACGGCGGGCTGCGCGGCTGGGTGGACAAGCGCTTTCCCTTCTCCTCGCTGTGGAGCGCGCACCTGACCGAGTATTACGCGCCGAAAAACCTCAATTTCTGGTACTACTTCGGCTCACTGTCCATCGTGGTGCTGGCCATTCAGATCATCAGCGGCATTTTCCTGGTGATGAACTACAAGCCCGACGCCGCGCTGGCCTTCGGTTCGGTCGAATACATCATGCGCGATGTCAACTGGGGCTGGCTGATCCGCTACATCCACTCCACCGGGGCCTCGGCGTTTTTCATCGTGGTGTATCTGCACATGTTCCGCGGCCTGATTTACGGCTCCTACCGCACCCCGCGCGAACTCATCTGGATTTTCGGCTGCCTGATCTTTCTGAGCCTGATGGCCGAGGCCTTTTTCGGCTACCTGCTGCCGTGGGGGCAGATGTCGTTCTGGGGCGCGCAGGTCATCGTCAACCTGTTCTCCGCCATCCCCTACATCGGCCCCGATCTGGCGGTGTGGATTCGTGGCGATTACGTGGTGAGCGATGTCACGCTCAACCGCTTTTTCGCCTTCCACGTCATCGCCATTCCGTTGCTGCTCATCGGCCTGGTGGGGTCGCACATCATCGCCTTGCACCAGGTCGGCTCGAACAACCCGGACGGCGTCGAAATCAAGGACAACAAAGACGGCCGCGGCATTCCGCGTGACGGCGTGGCGTTCCACCCCTACTACACCGTGCACGATTTGTTCGGGCTGTCCGTGTTCCTGATGATTTTCTGTGCCGTGGTGTTCTTCGCGCCGCAGTTCGGCGGCTACTTCCTGGAGCACAACAACTTCATTCCGGCCAACCCGCTGAAAACCCCGCCGCACATCGCCCCGGTCTGGTACTTCACGCCGTTCTACTCCATCCTGCGCGCGACGACGAGCAACACCGTGCACATCTGGATGGGCGTGGTGGTCGTGGCCACGCTGTTTGCCCTGTGGCGCAACCGCGGCAAACCCGGCCGCGCCGTTTCGTTTGCCGTGGGCGGCGGCTTGCTGTTCTGGGCGCTTGCCTCGGTAGACGCCAAGTTCTGGGGGGTGGTCAGCATGGGCGGCGCCGTGATCATCTTTTTCTTCCTGCCCTGGCTCGACAAATCGCCCGTCAAGTCGATCCGTTATCGCCCCACCTGGCACCGCGCTGTTTACACCCTGTTCGCCATCAACTTCGTAGTGCTGGGCTACTTCGGCATCCAGCCGCCCTCGCCCGTGGCCTACGCCGTGGCGCTTACCTGCACCCTGCTTTACTTCGGCTTCTTTTTCCTCATGCCGTGGTGGAGCCGCCTGGGGGAATTCAAACCCGTGCCGCAACGCCTGACCTACAAAGCCCACTGATGCCCGCCACCATGACCTCCTTCCTGCACCCGCTTCTGCGACGTCTGTGCCTGGGGTTGCTACTCGGGCTGATGCTGCAAGGCGCCGCCAGCGCCGCCTCGGAAGAGCAAGAAATTCCGCTCGATCATGCCCCTTACCGGGTCAACAATGTGCTGGCGCTGCAAAACGGCGCCCGCTTGTTCGTCAATTACTGCATCGGCTGCCATTCCGCCAAGTACATGCGGTATGAAAGCCTGCGCGGCATCGGCCTGACAGACGACCAGATTCAGCACAACCTGATGTTCGGCGATGCGAAGATTGGCGACACCATGCGTGTGGCCATGACACCCGTTCAGGCGGAGAAGTGGTTCGGCATCGATCCGCCCGATTTGTCCATCATCACCAAGGCGCTGGCCTCTCATCGCGGCAGCGGCACCGACTACCTCTACACCTATCTGCGCACTTTTTACCGCGACGATACGCGGCCGACCGGCTGGAACAATCTGGTCTTCCCCGGCGTGGGCATGCCCAACCCGCTGTGGATGTTGCAGGGCGAGCGCGCCGCCAACTTCCAGGTCGGCCCCGACCCCGCCGATCCGGCCATCAAGCTCAAGACTTTCGTCGGCTACACGCAGCTGACGAAAGGGTCGGAATCGACAACCGAGTATGATTCGACGGTTGCCGACCTCGTCGCCTACATGCAGTGGATGGCCGAACCCGATCAACTGTTCCGCAAGCGCCTTGGCGTCATCGTGCTCATTTTCCTGGGATTGTTCAGCTTCATTACTTGGAAGCTGAAATCCGAATACTGGAAAGATGTCACCTAACTCTGGCTAGCGCCCGCACCCCGGGTGCGCAGCCCAATCCGTATCGCCGGGGTGGCACTGCCACCCCGTTTCGTCTTTCAGGAGTCTGCATTCATGATGGTGCTCTATTCCGGCACGACCTGCCCGTTTTCGCAGCGTTGCCGCTTCGTGCTGTTCGAAAAAGGCATGGATTTCGAAATCCGTGACGTCGACCTGTTCAACAAACCCGAAGACGTCAGCGTCATGAATCCCTACGGACAGGTGCCCATCCTGGTCGAGCGCGATCTCATCCTGTACGAATCCAACATCATCAACGAGTACATCGACGAGCGCTTCCCGCACCCGCAGCTCATGCCCGGCGATCCGGTGGCCCGCGCCCGCGTGCGGCTATTCCTGTTCAATTTTGAGAAGGAACTGTTCGTGCACGTGACGACACTCGAATCGCGCGCCACCAAGTCCAACGAAAAAGCGCTCGAAAAGGCCCGCAGCGCCATTCGCGACCGCCTGACGCAGCTCGCGCCCGTATTCCTCAAAAACAAATACATGCTGGGCGAAGACTTTTCCATGCTCGACGTGGCCATCGCCCCGCTGCTGTGGCGCCTCGATCATTACGGCATCGATCTGCCCAAGTCGGCACTGCCGCTGGCCAAGTATGCCGAGCGCATTTTCCAGCGCCCCGCCTACATCGAGGCGCTCACACCCTCCGAGAAAATCATGCGCAAGTAAGCAGTTCGGTGCACCGTGATGAACAGCGATTCGCAAAACATCGGCTCAACCAAGCCCTACCTCATCCGCGCCCTGTACGAATGGTGCACGGATAACGGCCTGACCCCCTACCTGGCCGTACAGGTTGGAGCTGGTGCGCGGGTACCGATGGAGTTCGTGAAAAACGGTGAAATCGTGCTGAACATCAGCTTTGACGCCACCAGCGCGCTGAACATCGGCAACGATGAAATTCGCTTCAAGGCGCGTTTCGGCGGCGTGGCCAGAGACATTCTTGTCCCCATCGGTCAAGTCTCAGCCATCTATGCGCGGGAAAACAGCCAAGGTATGGCCTTTCCGGTCGAAACCGCTGACGAATCAGCCGAGATCGGTGAAGCCAACAACGCACCCGCCGCAGAAGACCAGGGCGAACCGGCTAAAGCCAGCAAGCCCACGCGGCTGCAGCCGGTAAAATCCAAAGCATCGGAATCGGAAGAACCTTCCTCCGAACCACCCCCCGGCGCCCCCCGCCCCGGCGGAGCGCATCTGACCCGCGTGAAGTAGTCCAGCGACCTCAAGGTCACCGGATAACCGGCCCACGCAACCCGGCGCTCAACAGCGCCTACGCCGACTTAGCTCAGCTGGTAGAGCAACCGCCTTGTAAGCGGTAGGTCATCCGTTCGATTCGGATAGTCGGCACCAATCTCTGTTTGGGATTCCAGTCCATGCTGCCTGATGCCAGGCAGTGCGCATGCACGCGTAATTCCAGCACGAACAAGTCGGATAAAAAATTATCTGGACAACTCGTCTCAATTTGTATCAAATGGTGACTGAGCCTTTACTGGCTCTTTCAGGGAGTGTGCAATTCACCCAGGTCGACATCGACCTGGGTTTTTTTTCGCCTCCGTTTTTCGTCTCTCTCTTTTTCTCTCATCTCTTCCTCACCTAAACCGCCCATGCCTGCCGCAGGGGGCAAATGCTGTTAGCGACTCTGAGAGACAATAGACTCATCTCGGTTCGGTATCTGCTCATGCCCTCTCCCACCCCTCGCACCGATTGGCCTCAGGCCATCGTTCTGCACAAGTTATCTCGCGTGCTCGAACTCACCTATGCCGACGGAACCCAATACCTGCTGCCGTTTGAGCTGATGCGGGTCTATTCGCCGTCTGCCGAGGTGCGCGGGCACGGGCCTGGGCAGGAAACCTTGCAGACTGGCAAGCGTCTCGTCGAGATCGATAGTGTGATGCAGGTCGGAAACTACGCCATCCAGCCGCACTTCTCTGACGGCCATGACAGCGGCATCTACAGTTGGGACTATTTGCATTTCCTGGGGCAAAACCAGGAGTCGCTCTGGGCCGACTATCTGAACCGCCTACAGGCTGCCGGTGCCGACCGCGACGCGCCCATGCCCGAGGCTACGTCCAACGCACACCACTGCTCGTCTCACTGAGCCTTACTGACCCTCGCATCGAGCTTCCCATGTCCGATACCCAATCCACCTCTACCACCCATTTCGGCTACCAGCAGGTCGCCGAAGATGAAAAAGCTGCGCGCGTGCGGGGTGTGTTCGATTCGGTCGCGTCGCGCTACGACGTGATGAACGATTTGATGAGTGGCGGCCTGCACCGCGTCTGGAAGGCGTTCACGATTGCCCTCTCGGGTGTGCGCCCAGGTCAGCGCGTGCTGGATGTCGCTGCGGGAACCGGCGATCTGTCGCGCGCTTTCGCCCGCAAGGTCGGGCCCACTGGCATGGTGGTGATGAGCGACATCAATGGCTCCATGCTGCGGGCGGGCCGAGATCGGCTCATCGACTCTGGCGTGCTGGTGCCGACGGTCTTGTGCGACGCCGAAAAGCTGCCCTTCCCGGACGCGCAATTCGATCTGGTGAGCGTGGCATTCGGCCTGCGCAACATGACCCACAAAGATGCGGCGCTGCGCGAGATGCAACGTGTGCTCAAGCCGGGCGGCAAATTGCTCGTGCTGGAGTTTTCCAAGCCCTGGGCGCCGCTGCGCGGGGCCTACGACCTCTACTCCTTCCAGGTTTTGCCGCGCCTGGGCAAGATGGTTGCGGGCGACCCGCAGAGCTACCAATACCTGGCCGAATCCATCCGCATGCACCCGGATCAGGAAACCCTCGCTGGCATGATGCGTGAAGCGGGTTTCGGTCATGTCGATTGGCACAACCTGACAGCTGGCGTCGTCGCGCTACATATCGGACAGAAATTTTGAGCTGACGCAATGCAAAACGCGCGCATTGAACTTTTACACCGATCTGGTAACAAAATGTCACTTCTTCTCGACTTTCTGGAAATTGCATGAAAACGACTGGCTTGCTTCGCACCCTTCTGACCTTCGGCCTGACATTGACTCTCGCTCTGGGTCTTGCACTGAGCGCTGTCGATGCGCATGCCAAACGTATGGGCGGCGGCAAGAGCATGGGGCGGCAGAGCAATGCCGTTACGCAGCGCGAAGCGGCACCGCCGCAACAAGCCGCGCCCGCCGCCACGCGTCAGCAGGCCGCGGCCACGCCGCCCGCCAAGCAGCCCAGCCGCTGGGGTGGCATTCTGGGGGGTCTGGCTGCCGGTCTGGGTCTTGCCGCGCTGTTCCACGCACTCGGCTTCGGCGGCGCGCTGGGCTCCTTCCTCGGCTCGGCGCTGATGATCGGTCTGCTCGCGCTGGCCGCGTTCTGGATTTTCAATCTGCTGCGTCGCAAGTCCAGCACTGACAAGTCCGCCCAGCCCATGCAATATGCAGGCGCTTCGCAGGGCTATGCGCAGGCTCCGCTGGGCGTCGAAACGCATATGCCGGCGCAGTGGACGCCTGGTGCCGGTTCGCAAACCGCAAGTGGGGCGAGCATTCCGGCCGATTTTGATCGCGACGGGTTTCTGGCAAGCGCCAAGCAGCACTACATCCGCTTGCAGCAAGCCTGGGATGCGGCTGATCTGAACAGCCTGAAAACCTTCACCACCGCCGAGATGTACGACGCCCTGGCTGCCGATCTGCAACAACGCGGCATGACGCCCAACAAAACGGAAATCGTGACCCTCGAAGCCTCGCTGCTCGCGTTGGAAGAAACCCCGACTGAATACGTTGCCAGTGTCGAGTTCTCCGGTCTGGTGCGCGAAGAAACCTGGGGTGGCGCGAGCCCGGTGCGCGAGGTGTGGAACCTGGTGAAACCTCGCGATGGCTCCAGCGGTTGGCAACTGGCCGGTATTCAGCAGTTGAATTGACGCACCGAATCTACCCTGCTGCGCTTTCACTCTACGCCGCAGCCGCGCAAGCGCTGCGGCGTTTTTCATGCAGCGCTTGCGCGACCAAACCTCTCAACGGAGGCAGGCTCCTAGAATGCGTCATTAAACGCCATTCCTCATGCGCATTCCCGACTTTCAGCCCCTGATTCCCGATCGCACTTCGCTGGTGCGCAGACTGCAGTACCTGGTTTTGCCAGCGCTCAATCATCTGCTCGCATCCGACCCACGCGCTCAGGGCAAGCTTGGCGCCCATGCAGGCAAGGCGGTGGTATTTACTGCGCTGGGTATTGATTTGCTGTGGGAGATCGAACCGCAAGGCTTGCTGCGCACTGCAACGCCTACAGCGCTCGGTAATGATGAGGCCGACCTGCACATCACCCTCGATCTGGATGCCTTGCGTGAGGCCATCGCCAAGCGCGCGCCGCTGAATTTGACGGGCGCCCGCATTACCGGGGACGCCGAGCTGGCCCAGACGCTGTCATGGCTGATGACCCACGTGCGCTGGGATGCTGAAGACGATCTCGCGCAACTCGTCGGCGATATTCCTGCGCACCGCATTTCCCGGGCCGGGCAAAAGTTGGCGGCACAGGGACAGCAAGCCTGGACGCGTGCCCACGACGATGCGCGCGACTGGTTTGCCGCGAGCCCGCGTGCTTTGGTCAGCCGCGGCGAATTGGCGCAAATGCAAGAACAAGTGCGCGAATTGCGCGATCAAGCCGCACGGCTGGAAAAGCGTCTTGCCCTATTGCGCAAGCAATCGAGCGCCCGCGGGAACTGAACGACCGATGCGCCGCCTGCTCCGCCTGCTGAAGATTGTTTCCGTCATCCTGCGCCACGGCTTGGATGAAATGGCGCTGTCGAGCTTTCGCCATCCCTGGCTGCGTCGGCTCTCCCGGGTGCTCAGCTTCGGGCGTCCGCTCAATCGTCCACGCGGCGAGCGTTTGCGTCTGGCGCTGGAGAGTCTGGGGCCGATTTTTGTCAAATTCGGCCAAGTGCTTTCAACCCGCCGCGACCTGTTGCCGCCCGACATCGCCGACGAACTCGCCAAGCTTCAGGACAACGTGCCCCCGTTCGACTCCGAGGTCGCCGTGGCCATCATCGAGCGTTCGTTCGGTAGACCCATCGAAACCTTGTTCGCCACCTTCGAGCGCAAGCCGGTGGCCAGCGCCTCGATCGCGCAGGTGCATTTCGCCACCTTGCCCTTGCAACAGGGCGGTGCCGAGGTGGCGGTCAAGGTGCTGCGTCCGGGCATGCACAAAGTCATCGATGAAGACCTCGCGCTGATGCACACCATGGCAGCCTGGGTAGACCGGCTGTGGAGTGAGGGCAAGCGACTGAAACCGCGCGAAGTGGTGGCCGAGTTCGACAAATACCTGCACGACGAGCTCGACCTGATCCGCGAGGCGGCCAACGGCACGCAACTGCGGCGCAATATGGCCTCGCTCGACCTGCTGCTGATTCCCGAAATGCACTGGGAGCTGTGCCGCAGCGACGTGATTGTGATGCAGCGCATGTACGGCGTGCCGATCGGCCGTGTCGACGCGCTGCGTGCTGCCGGCGTCGATTTCAAGCAACTGGCCAAGGCCGGGGTGGATATCTTTTTCACCCAGGTGTTCCGCGACGGGTTCTTTCATGCCGACATGCACCCGGGCAATATCATGGTCAGCCTGCAGCCCGAGACGTTCGGCCGCTACATCGCGCTGGACTTCGGCATTGTCGGCACCCTGTCCGACTTCGATAAAGACTATCTGGCGCAGAACTTCATTGCCTTTTTCCGCCGCGATTACAAGCGCGTGGCCGAACTGCATGTGGAGTCGGGCTGGGTGCCGGCCGATGCCCGCATCGACGAACTCGAAGCGGCGGTGCGCAGCGTTTGCGAGCCGCAGTTCGCCCGCCCCCTGAAAGACATTTCACTCGGCCAGGTACTGCTGCGGCTGTTTCAGGTTTCGCGCCGCTTCAAGGTGGAAATCCAGCCCCAGCTCGTACTGCTGCAAAAAACCCTGTTGAACGTCGAGGGGCTGGGTCGCCAGCTCGACCCCGATCTCGATCTCTGGACAACAGCGCAGCCCTTTCTCGAAAAATGGATGAAAAGCCAGGTGGGCTGGCCTGCCTTCCGCGACAAGCTCAAGAACGAATCGACCCGCTACGCACAATACCTGCCGGAAATCCCTCGTCTGCTGCATCAGGCCCTGCTGGCGCAGGAAAAGCGCGACGACCCCGTGCTGCGCGAGCTGCTGCAGGAACAGCGGCGGACTAATGCCCTGCTGCAGACGTTGATGGCGTTTGTCGTCGGCTTCATCGTGGCCGTACTGCTGCTCGCCGCGGTGGACAGTCACTGGCTACAACTCTTGTTTTGACGCTCCTCCGCCATGCTCATGCCACAACGCACATTACCCGACGGTAGCGCCATCCCCGCACTGGGTCTGGGCACTTGGCGTATGGGCGAACGCGCCGAGGCGCGTGCCGCTGAAATCCTTGCGGTACGCGAAGCGCTGCGCATGGGATACCGCCTGATCGACACCGCCGAGATGTACGGCGAAGGCGGCGCCGAGAGCATGCTGGGCGAGGCGCTGTGGCAGGCGTTTGCCGCAGGCGAGGCGCAACGCGAAGACCTCACCATCGTCAGCAAGGTTTACCCGCACCATGCCAGCACCCGCGGGGTGGTCGAAGCCTGCGAACGCAGCCTGCGGCGCTTGAAGCTCGACCGCATCGATCTGTACCTGCTGCATTGGCGCGGCGAGTTTGCGCTGGCTGAAACGCTGGCCGGGTTTGCCCAGCTCCAGAGCCGCGGTTTGATCCGTCACTGGGGTGTGAGCAATTTCGATGTGGCTGATCTGGAAGAGCTGTTCGCGCTGCCAGGCGGATCGGCCTGCGCCGCCAATCAGGTCTATTACAGCCTGGGCGCGCGGGGCGTGGAATTCGACCTGCTGCCCTGGCAGGCGCGCCACCGGCTGCCGCTCATGGCCTACAGCCCTATTGATCAAGGCGCGCTCTGCGGCCACCCCGCGTTGCAGAGGATCGGTCAGCGGCTCGGCGTCAGCGCGGCTCAGGTGGCGCTGGCCTGGGTGCTGCGCCAACCCGAGGTCATTGCCATCCCCAAGGCCGTGCGTACCGCGCACCTGCAAGACAATCTGGCCGCCGCCGAGTTGCAACTTTCGGCAAGCGATCTGCAAGCGCTGGACGCCGCCTTTGCCCCGCCGAGCCATAAACAGCCTCTGGCGATGATTTGACAGCTAGGTTTGAGCTATTTGCTTGCCGCGCCTGCCGCGTCTGGGCACAATGCCTTAGTCTCCTGCAATCAACTACATCATGTCTGATACACAAATCCGCGACACCCTGCAGCGCCTGCACACCGTGCTGCAATCGCAGCCCGCCATCGACCCCGAGCTCAAGAGCCTGCTGCAGACCCTGGATCGCGACATTCAGGCCGCACTCGAACGCAAGCAGACTGAATCGGCTCCCGCGCCGAACGACGATCTCGCGGAACAGGCGCAAACCCTGGCCACCCGTTTCGCCGCCGAGCACCCGAATGTCGATCTGGTCCTGCGCGAACTGCGCAGCCTGCTGCTCGGCCTAGGGCTGTAAAGACTCGCACCCGCCGCCGGGCTGAGTCTTTGCACGGCGTTTTTGAGAAAACGCAGGGGCGAGCGGGCCGGAGTGAAGTCCCCCGACAAGCGGCCTTTTTGATGCGCCGCGACAATGGTGCATTCGCAAAATTCACCATGTCTGCAAACGTCTCCGTCGCTGCCCCCCAGCTCTGCGCACATCCGCCCCTATCGCGCCATTTCATTGCCTATATGGCGGTGGCCTGTGGGGTGTCGGTCGCCAATATCTACTACGCCCAGCCCCTGCTGGAGCAGTTCGCGCGGCAGTTTCACACCACCGTGGCTGGTGTGGCGGCCGTGCCCTCGGCCACGCAGATCGGCTACGCCGCGGGGCTGATGTTCCTCGGCCCGCTGGGCGACCGGCATGCGCGGCACCAGGTGATTCTCATCATGGCTGCGCTGCTCGTGCCCGCGCTGATCGGCGCTGCGCTGGCGCCCAGCGTGCTGCTGCTCGCCACCGCCTCGTTCGCCATCGGCATGCTCTCCAGCATTGCGCAGCAGATCATTCCCATGGTGGCGCACCTCGCGCCGCCGCAGGCGCGCGGCAAGGCCATCGGCCTAGTGATGAGCGGTCTGCTCGTGGGTATTCTGGGCGGTCGGGTGCTGGCCGGCGGCATTGCGGCGCTGCTGAACTGGCAGGCGGTGTTCGCCTTCGCCACGCTGGTGAATATTGGGATGTGGATCATGCTTTGGCGCGTACTGCCGCGTCTGCCGGTTGATGCCCACGCCACAGACCAGAGCTATGCTGCCCTGCTCGGCTCCACCCTGAAGCAGTTCGCCCTGCATCGCGATTTGCGCTTTGCCGGCATCACCGGCGGGCTGTTTTTCGCCAGCTTCAGCGTGTTCTGGGTGGGTCTCACGCCGCTGCTGCAGAGCCCGGCCTATGGCTTCGGCCCGGCGGTGGTAGGCGCCTTCGGCATTCTGGGCATCATGGGCGCGACGGTGGCGCCGATCTCCGGTCGCTATTCCGACAAGCCGGGCGGGCCGCGCCGCGTGCTGTTTGTCGCGCTGGCGCTCACCGTGCTGTCGTGGGCCTTGTTCGCGCCGGGCACGCACGGGCTTTGGTGGCTGATCGCCGGGGTGCTGGTGCTCGACGCCGGGGTGCAGGGTTCGCAGATCGCCAACCAGACCCGCATCTATGCCCTGGACGCCGCCGCGCGCAGTCGCATCAACGCCGTGTACATGACGCTGTATTTCATCGGTGGCTCGGTGGGTTCATTCGTCGCCAGCCATGCGTGGACGGCCGGTGGCTGGCCCGCCGTGACGCTGGCGGGCGCAGGCTTCGCACTGGCGGCGTTGCTGCTGCACGCCGCCAGTGGAAGCCGCCAGCGCGGCTTAACCTCAAACGCTTAACGTCCGAGATCGTCGAGCACGGCCAGAGTGGCTTCGGCCTGGTTCAGGGTGTAGAAATGCAGCCCTGGCGCGCCGCTGGCGATGAGTTCTTCGCACAGGCTGCTGACCACCTCGCGGCCGAAGGCGCGGATACTCTCTCGGTCGTCGCCATAGCTTTGCAGGCGCAGTCTGATCCAGCGGGGAATCTCTGCGCCGCAAACTTCAGAGAAGCGCAGCAACTGGCTGGAATTGGTGATGGGCATGATGCCCGGCACCACGGGCACGTCGAGACCGAGCGCGCGCACGTCGTCGACAAAACGGCGGTAGGCCGCAGCGCTGTAGAAGTACTGCGTGATGGCCGAGTTCGCCCCGGCGCGTACCTTGTCGGCGAAATGCTGCAGATCATCGAGCGGGCTTCTGGCCTGCGGATGCATCTCGGGATAGGCAGCCACTTCGATGTGAAACGCGCTGCCCATTTCGTCGCGGATGAACGCCACCAGATCGCGGGCATGGTGGAACTCGCCGCCGATGCCGTAGCCCGAAGGCAGGTCGCCACGCAACGCCACGAGACGCTTGACGCCCGCGGCCTGAAAGTCGCGCAGATGCCCGCGCACCGAATCACGGCTGGCACCGATGCACGACAGATGGGGCGCGGCGTCCACGCCTTCGGCGAGGATGTCGCGCACCGTCTGCAGCGTGCCTTCCTGCGTGGAGCCGCCGGCCCCGAAGGTCACGGAACAGAACTCGGGCTGACGTGCGTACAGACGCTGCCGCACCGCCCGGAGTTTGTCCGCACCCTCGGGCGTCTTGGGCGGGAAGAACTCGAAGCTGAGATTGACCCGAGGAGATACCGATTGTGCGGAAGCCATGCGCATCAGTACCGGTAGTGGACCGGCTTGTACGGACCGTCTTTGGGCACATTGATGTAGGCGGTCTGCTGGTCGCTCAGCGTGGTGAGCTGCACATTGAGGGTGCTGAGCTGCAGACGCGCGACATGCTCGTCGAGGTGCTTGGGCAGGGTGTAGACGCCCACAGGGTATTCGCCGGTCTTGGTGAACAGCTCGATCTGCGCCAGGGTCTGATTGGCGAAGCTGGAGCTCATGACGTAGCTCGGATGGCCGGTGCCGCAGCCCAGATTCACCAGACGGCCCTTGGCCAGCAGGATGATGCGTTTTCCGTCCGGGAAGATGATGTGATCGACCTGCGGCTTGATCTCTTCCCACTGGTACTTCTCGATGCCCGCGACGTCGATCTCGTTGTCGAAGTGACCGATATTGCAGACGATGGCCTGGTTCTTCATGCGGGCCATGTGATCGTGGGTGATGACGTGGTAGTTGCCGGTGGCGGTGACGAAAATGTCGGCGTGCTCGCAGGCATAGTCCATGGTCACCACGCGATAGCCTTCCATCGCGGCCTGCAGGGCGCAGATCGGGTCGATCTCGGTCACCCACACCTGGGCCGACAGCGCGCGCAGCGCCTGTGCCGAGCCTTTGCCCACGTCGCCGTAACCGGCGACCACGGCGATCTTGCCGGCGACCATTACATCGGTGGCGCGCTTGATACCGTCCACCAGACTTTCGCGGCAGCCATAGAGGTTGTCGAACTTGCTCTTGGTCACGCTGTCATTGACGTTGATCGCAGGAAACTTCAGCTCGCCGCGCTGGTGCATCTGATAGAGGCGGTGCACCCCGGTCGTCGTTTCCTCGGTCACACCCTTGATCTGCGCCAGGCGGGTGGAATACCACTTGCCGTCCTTCGACAGCTTGGCCTTGATGGCGGCAAACAGCACGCGCTCTTCTTCGCTGGTGGGATGGTTGAGCACGGCAGCGTCGGTCTCGGCGCGTGCGCCCAGATGCAGCAGCAGGGTGGCATCGCCGCCGTCGTCCAGAATCATGTTGGAGTAGCCGCCATCGGTCCACTCGAAAATGCGGTGGGTGTATTCCCAATAATCTTCGAGCGACTCGCCCTTCACCGCGAATACCGGCGTGCCGTTAGCGGCAATGGCCGCGGCGGCATGGTCTTGCGTGGAGAAAATATTGCACGACGCCCAGCGCACCTGCGCCCCCAGCACCTGCAGGGTTTCGATCAGCACGGCCGTCTGTATGGTCATGTGCAGACTGCCGGTGATGCGCGCGCCGCGCAGCGGCTGGCGGGCGGCATATTCCTCGCGGATGGCCATGAGCGCGGGCATCTCGCTCTCGGCAATGGCAATCTCGCGACGGCCCCAGTCGGCCAGGCCGATGTCGGCAATTACATAATCAGGGGAAATTTTCATATCGACCACAGCGTTCATACAAACTCCGAACAAAGTGGCCGGGAACGGATGCGCACCGCATCCCGCGCCCGGCACGGGTTGGGTGAGCGCCGTTGAAGGAAAGCCGCCAGCAAGGTGTAGCGGCCTGCGATCAAAGACCCGAGCCTGGCGACAGCGGCGAACAACTCGCCCCGTGCGTTGCAACGCTCCTCGGGAAGCCACACATTCTATCGGTTTGCCGCAGGTTTGCCACGCGCACCGCAGGCCGTGAAATGACTGCTCCCACCCGCGCACCGCCTGATTCTGGAGTGGATTACTGCGGCGCCGCGTTGACTTGTCCCGCTCTACACCCGCGACGCCAACGCCAGACGCAGGCCCAAGCCGACGAACACCACGCCCGTCAGCCGCCGCACCCAAAGCGCCAGGCGCTGCATGCGCCCCAGATGGCGCGCCCGCGCCGCCACCCAGGCCACGCCCAGATTGAATAGCGTGCCATTGACGGTGAACACCACGCCGAGCAACAGAAACGCCCAGCCCTGTCCGCGCGTCGAGGTGCCAACGAACTGCGGCAAAAAGGCCAGAAAAAACAGCACGATCTTCGGGTTGAGCACATTGGTCAGCACGCCTTGCCAGAACACCGCCCGCAAGGGTGCGGCAGCCATCGGCGCTGTAACCGCTGGCGCCTGCGTCCTTGCACGCAGCAGACCCACCCCCAGCCACACCAGGTAGGCCGCTCCCATCCACTTGACCACGTTGAACGCCAGATCCGACGCGGCAATCAGCGCCGACAGCCCCACTGCGGCCGCGGTGACATGCACCAGACAACCCGCCCCAACCCCCAGCGCCGCCATCGCCCCGGCCCTCACCCCCTGCCCAGCACTACGCGACACGATGAACAACATATCCGCGCCGGGGGTCATATTGAGCAGCAGGCCCGAGAGCAGGAAC
Organism: Thiomonas sp. UBA7699; assembly: GCF_002482605.1. Classification (NCBI taxonomy): domain Bacteria; kingdom Pseudomonadati; phylum Pseudomonadota; class Betaproteobacteria; order Burkholderiales; genus Thiomonas; species Thiomonas sp. UBA7699. Next base: position 183,449 of record NZ_DLGH01000005.1, read on the forward strand.
AAGGCGAAGTGGTGGATGTCGGGCATGGGCGGCAAGCTCTAGTGGCAAAAGAGCAATAGTTTGGGTTTGGGGTGGGGCGAACCCTGGCTACAACCAGCGAGAGCGCTTGAGCCAGTAGTACAGCCCGCCGCACAAACCCAGTGTGAAGACGAGCAATGCCGGATACGACCAGCGCCAGTCCAACTCGGGCATGTGCCGGAAGTTCATGCCGAACCAGCCGGTGAGCAGCGTGGGCACGGCCAGCAGCGCGGCCCAGCCGGCCAGCCGCTTGACCACCTCGTTTTGCTCCAGCGTCACAAGAGAGACCGAGACGTTCATCGCCGCCGAGAGCATTTCGCGCAGCGCGCCCACCGTGTCGTTGATGCGGTTGGCATGGTCGTTCACGTCGCGGAAGTAAGGCCTCATGGCCTCAGGCATCACGTCGCCCGGCAGGCGCTGAAGCTGCGCCAGCACATCCTGCAAAGGCGCCACCGCCAGTCGCAGGCGCGTGAGTTCGCGCTGCATGGCGTACAGCCGCTTGAGCGTGCCGCGCCGCCATTGGCGCGCGAAGATCTCGCCTTCCAGCTCCTCCAGCTCGGCCCGATAGGCCTCGACGATGGGCAGGTACCCGTCAACGATGGCATCGAGCACCGCGTACAGCGCATACCCCGGCCCCTGCGCGAGCAGCGCGGGCGTCTGCTCGACATTGCGACGCACCGTCGCGTAGCCGGTCGAATCCCCATGCCGGATGGTGAGAATGTAGTTGCGGCCCATGAACACATGCGTCTCGCCGAACCGCACATGCACGCCGCTGCGCGAGGCCGTGCGTGCCACGACAAAAAGCGATTCGCCATAAGCCTCCAACTTGGGGCGCTGGTGCGCCTTGGCGGCGTCTTCCACCGCCAGCGGGTGCAGGCCAAACTCGTGCTGCATCTGCGCCAGCAAGGCCGCATCCGGCTCATACAGCCCCACCCAGACAAACCGGTCGGGCAAGGCGAGCATGTCGCTGATCGCCTCCAGCGCGATATCACCCACCCGCCTCCCGCTGCGGTCATAGGCCACACAGGCGCGAACGGGGTTTTCGACGTTGGGGGTGTCAGAAAGAGGCATGGGATGGTTTCATTCGTTGGCCTAATGGGGCGAATCGTCAGCGGACAAATGCGCGTGATTTTGCATTGCCGAACGAGCCGACATGCTGGAACGACAGTACCGCCCGTCCTTCCGGCGTCATGCAGCACATTGCCAGCTAAGCAAACTCGGGATGCTGCAAGGCCTGCGCAGGCGTGAGGATGCGCAACCCGATTGGAGGCGGATTCACCCCCAACAGGTCTTGGTCGCCGGTGACCAGCCATAAGGCTTGCGCCACCTCGGCGGCGTGAATGAAGGCGTCGTCGTCGGGATCGCGGCTGAACGTCTGTGCAGCCAACCCGGGCGGAACATCCACCCAAAGCGCTGCGGCGCTCAGATCGTGTAGAAGTTGCTGCCGGACCTCGATGGACAGATACGGGTCGAACTTAGGCTTCCACAAGCGAGTCTCAAGTTCGGCAAAGGTGTGCGTCGTCAGCACGACCAGACCGTGCTGCAGAACGCGGCGCACCACTTGCGCGGGCGCACCCGGCGGTGAAAGCGCGGCGCTGATCCAGACATTAGTGTCGATCACGAAACGCCGCGAATCGCGCTCAACTTTCATCAGCCAAGAGATCGTTCAATGCCTGTTCGGTCAGCCCGCCCTGCTGTGCCAGCGCCGCACTGCTTTCCAGCGTGTGCTGCAGGCGGTTGGCATAGAAGGCGCGCATGGCCTCGAAGTCTTGCGCGCTGACCATCACCCCCACGACGCGGTCGTGCCGCATGACGCGCACGGGCTCACGTTGCACCCGGTCGAGAAATTCGCCGAAGCGCGTCTTGGCTTCATTCGCGGTGTAGGTCTGCATAGGCACCCCCTTTTCGATCAATGCGGGAATGCCCCATTCTACCGCTCGATTCGTTCGATTCGCGCGGTCTGTGGGGCGAATGGCTCGTCCGCTCACCCAAACACTGTTCGCGCATATCAGGGTTGCGCCCCAGCATGGGCCGCTGCGAGCTTAGCCTCGTCCCAAACCCGAGTCCTCGCTGATCTGCTCTCAAAAACAGTCGGAAATCATGCGGAACCTGACAAATAATCAACCCAGTGCATGACTGAACAAATTCGGGTCGATTTGTCCCAACCCCTCAAATACCGGTCGAGAAAAATAGAACCCCTGAAACAAATTGATTCCCATACGCTCAAGGCACAGATATTCCTCTCGCGTTTCTACGCCCTCCGCGATGACCCGGATATTCAGATCTATGCAGGTCTGAATAACCCCACGGATAATGGAGGCCTTGATGCGGTCTTCGTTAACGTTACGCACCAATGCCATATCCAGCTTGACAATATCCGTTTGCAATTCGGCAAGCAGATTCAGCCCTGCAAAACCGGCACCAAAATCATCAATCGCCGTCAGAAAACCTCTGCTTTTATAGTCGTTAATGATGGACTTCAAGTGCCCGACATCTTCAACACGCTCGCTCTCGGTCACTTCAAACAGCAGACGGTCTGGCGGAAAACTGTACTGTTCCGCCGCGGCCAAAGTGGCGCGAATACAGAGCTCAGGTTTGTAAACCGCATTCGGAAGAAAATTGATGCTCAGATAGCCTTTCAATCCCAACCGGGCGGCAAGCGCTACCGCCTTGACGCGGCAAGTCTGATCGAATCGATAGCGATTATCGTCGTTCACCTTCTCAAAAATGGTGCTTGCGGGCTCACCCTGCAAACCACGCGCCAAGGCTTCATGTGCAAAAATTGTACCGCTGCGTGAATCCACAATGGGCTGAAACGCCATGGTGAAATCAAAATCCAGTGGAGGCGAATCGAAACACAGCTTGCAGCCCGTCGCCGCCAATGAATTGATATTCAAAATAGTTCTCCTCGGGGGATAATCAACCTCATGGTGATAGGGGAGAGAGAAGATCAGGAGTCATGCATGACCAAGAACACATGCATCTGCGGCTTCACTCCCCCTTCTCCCCTTCCAACCGCAACATACTCGCGCCCTCGCCCAGCGAAATCAGCCCGGTCTTGGCGTAGATGCCGAGCTTGGCGCGGGTGTCGGTGATGTCGAGGTTGCGCAGGGTCAGCTGGCCGATGCGGTCCAGCGGGCTGAACGGGGCGTCTTCCACCTTTTCCATGCTCAGGCGCTCGGGGGCGTAGGTCAGGTTGGGGCTCTCGGTGTTGAGGATGGAGTAGTCGTTGCCACGGCGCAGTTCCAGCGTCACTTCGCCGGTCACGGCGCGGGCCACCCAGCGCTGGGCGGATTCGCGCAGCATCATCGTTTGCGGGTCGAACCAGCGGCCCTGGTAGAGCAGGCGGCCGAGCTTGAGACCGCCCATGCGGTACTGCTCGATGGTGTCTTCGTTGTGGATGCCGGTAACCAGGCGCTCGTAGGCGATGTGCAGCAGCGCCATGCCGGGGGCTTCGTAGATGCCGCGGCTCTTGGCTTCGATGATGCGGTTCTCGATCTGGTCGCTCATGCCCAGGCCGTGGCGGCCGCCGATTTCGTTGGCTTTGAGGAAGAGCGCAACCGCGTCGCTGAAGGTCTGGCCGTTGAGGGCGACCGGCTGGCCTTCCTCGAAACGAATGGTGACTTCTTCGGCTTTGACTTCCACTTCGGGCTTCCAGAACGCCACGCCCATGATGGGATTGACGATGCGGATGCCACTGCTCAGTTGCTCCAGGTCTTTGGCTTCGTGCGTGGCGCCGAGCATATTGCTGTCGGTGCTGTAGGCCTTTTCCACCGACATCTTGTAATCGAAGCCGTTGGCAATGAGAAACTCGCTCATTTCCTTGCGGCCGCCGAGTTCGTCGATAAAGGTCTGGTCGAGCCAGGGTTTGTAGATTTTCAAGCTGGGGTTGGTGAGCAGGCCGTAGCGGTAGAAACGTTCGATGTCGTTGCCCTTGAAGGTGCTGCCGTCGCCCCAGATGTTGACGTCGTCTTCCTTCATAGCGGCCACCAGCATGGTGCCGGTGACGGCGCGGCCCAGCGGGGTGGTGTTGAAGTAGGTGACGCCGCCGGTGCTGATGTGGAAGGCGCCGCACTGGATGGCGGCAATGCCTTCGTGCGCAAGTTGCACGCGGCAGTCGATCAGGCGGGCCTTTTCAGCGCCGAAGCCCATGGCCTTGCGCGGAATGTCGTCGTAGTCGCTCTCGTCGGGCTGGCCGAGGTTGGCGGTGTAGGCGTAGGGCTGGGCGCCCTTTTTTTTCATCCACAGCAGGGCGGCGGAGGTGTCGAGGCCGCCGGAGAAGGCGATGCCGACTTTTTGCCCGGTAGGCAGGTTTTGCAAAATGGTAGCCATGGGTTTTGAGCGCGGGTTAGCCGAAATGGCAGATGTAGTGATAGGCGGTTTCGCCTTCCGGCACGCGAATCTCGAAGCGGGTATTGCCGGGTACGCTGAAACGCTCGCCCACCCCGGATTTCACCCAGACGTCGCTGCCCGGCAGTTTGTACTCGCAGGCCCCGGCCACGCATTCCATGATTTCGGGCGCGCCGGTGTTGAAGGTCAGCGTGGCGGGCAGGATGACACCGACTGATTTTTTCGTACCGTCAGCCAGGGTGATGCCGTGGCTGACGCATTTGCCGTCGAAGTACACATTGGCCTGCGTGTTGACGGTCACGCCGCCGATCTGGGTGGTGCTCATGGATAGGTTCGGGCAGGGGGAAAAGAGACCCGCTATTCTGCCATTCCCATGAACTTACGCACTTATTACCCGCCCATCGAACCCTTCAAAACCGGCGTGCTCGACACCGGCGAAGGCCACCAGATCTACTGGGAACTCTGCGGCAATCCGCAAGGCCAGCCTGCCGTCTTTCTGCACGGCGGGCCGGGCTCGGGCTGTTCGCCGGATCATCGCCGACTGTTCGACCCGCAGCGCTACTGCGTGCTGCTGTTCGACCAACGCGGCTGTGGACGATCGACCCCGCACGCCTCGCTGGAGAACAACACCACCTGGCATCTGGTGGCCGACATCGAGCGGCTGCGCACCCTGCTGGGCGTGGATCGCTGGCTGGTGTTCGGCGGCTCGTGGGGCAGCACCCTGGCCCTGGCCTATGCCCAGACGCACACCGCGCGAGTGTCGGCGCTGATCCTGCGCGGCATCTTCACCCTGCGGCGGGAGGAGCTGCTGTGGTTCTACCAGGAGGGTGCGTCGTGGCTGTTTCCTGATCTGTGGGAGGGCTTTCTGGCGCCCATTCCCGAAGCGGAGCGCGGCGATCTGATCGGCGCTTATCGCAAACGGCTGACGGGGGCCGACCCGGCAGCGCAACTGGCCTGCGCCCGCGCCTGGAGCGTGTGGGAGGGGCAGACCATCCGTCTGCTGCCCGATGCGGTCAACGCCGTACATCATGCGCAAGATGCGTTCTCGCTGGCCTTCGCCCGCATCGAGAACCACTACTTCGTGCATGAAGGCTGGATGGAACAAGGCCAGTTGATCCGCGACGCAGGCAAGCTGGCCGAGGTGCCTGGCGTCATCGTGCAAGGCCGGTACGACGTGTGCACCCCGGTACGCAGCGCCTGGGACTTGCACCGTGCTTGGCCGCAAGCCGACTTTCAGCTCGTGCCCGACGCCGGGCACGCCTACAACGAGCCGGGCATCCTCTCGCGTCTGATCGAGGCGACGGACCGATTTTCCGGCTATTGAAGTCACCGAACCCGCCGCCCCTGACACGCCCTCTTTTACGCCGTCGTGGCGGCCTGCAGCGCGCCCAGCCCGGCGTCGTCGCGCAGCTTGGCGGCTTTGTCGGTGGCCTCCCAGCTGAACTCGGGTTCGTCGCGGCCGAAGTGGCCGTAGGCGGCGGTCTTGGAATAGATGGGGCGACGCAGATCGAGCATTTCGATAATGCCGCGCGGCCGCAGATCGAAGTGACGGCGCACCAGTTGTTCGAGCTTGGCGTCGTCGATCACGCCGGTGCCCTGCGTCGTCACCATGATGCTGGTGGGCTGGGCCACGCCAATGGCGTAGGAAATCTGCACCAGGCATTTCTTGGCCAACCCGGCAGCCACAATGTTCTTGGCCACATGGCGCGCAGCGTAGGCGGCCGAACGGTCGACCTTGGTCGGGTCTTTGCCGCTGAAGGCACCGCCGCCATGCGGGGCCGCCCCACCGTAGGTATCGACGATGATCTTACGCCCCGTGAGACCGCAGTCGCCCTGCGGGCCGCCGACGACGAAGCGGCCGGTCGGGTTGATGAGGTACTTCACCTCGCCGCGCATGAACTCCGCGGGCAGCACGGGTTTGATGATGTGCTCGATGACCGCTTCGCGCAGATCGGCCAGCGCGATGTCGGGCGCGTGCTGGGTGGACAGCACCACCGTGTCGATGGCCACGGGATAGCCGTTTTCGTAGCGGAAGGTGATCTGGCTCTTGGCATCCGGGCGCAGCCAGGGCAGACGGCCGTCACGGCGCAACTGGCTCTGGCGCTCGACCAGGCGGTGCGCGTAGTAGATCGGCGCGGGCATGAGCTCGGGGGTTTCGTCGCAGGCGTAGCCGAACATCAGCCCCTGGTCGCCGGCGCCGATGTCGAGTTCGTCGTCGTGCGCCTTGTTCACGCCCTGGGCGATGTCGGGGCTTTGCTTGTCGTAGGCGACGAGCACCGCGCAGCTTTTGTGGTCGATGCCGAAATCGGCGTCGTCGTAGCCGATGCGCTTGAGCGTGTCGCGCGCGACCTGGATGTAATCGACCACGGCCGTGGTGGTGATCTCACCCGCCAGCACGATGAGGCCTGTGTTGGCCAGGGTTTCGGCGGCAACGCGGGAGGCCGGGTCTTGCGCCAGATTGGCGTCGAGAATGGCGTCGGAAATCTGATCGGCCACCTTGTCGGGATGGCCTTCGGAAACGGACTCGGATGTAAACAGGAAGTGGTTTGCCATGACGGACCTTTCTTTGAACGGTTGGATCGACGCCACCGTTTGGGTCTCGCACGGCGACGCTTTAGCGGACATCTACGCAGCCGCCCCGAAGGTCGCCTGCCCCTGCCACCCCGCAAGTTGTCATTAACTCGGTGGCAATGTCATGGATTCTATGCGCGCCCTTTGTTCAGCGGCGCTTCGTAACATGGCACCCTTTGCACCTCAGGGAAATCCTTCATCGTGCTGCTCCGCGTGTTCCGCTGGCTGTCTGTCTTGCCGCTGGGTTTGCTCCAGTCGCTCGGGGCGGCGCTCGGCCTGCTGGTTTATGCCGCTTCAAGCGTGTATCGCCAGCGTCTGCGCGCCCATCTGCAACAGGCGGGCTATGCACCGGAGCAGCTTGCGCGCAAGGCTGCCGCGCAGGCCGGACGCATGGTCGGCGAGTTGCCCGTGGTCTGGTTCCGGCGCGGCGCTGCGGCGCCCGTGCACCGGGTGCAGGTGATAGGCAAGGAGCATGTCGATGCCGTTCGCGCCCAGGGCATGGGCGTGCTGTATCTCACGCCGCACCTGGGATGCTTTGAAATCTCGGCGCAAGCGGCCGCGCTCTGGAGCCCGATCACGGTGATGTTCCGCCCGCCGCGCAAGGCCGTGCTGCTGCCGCTGGCCCTGGCCTCGCGCCAGCGCCACAATCTGGCCACCGCCCCGGCCAATCTCGCCGGGGTGCGGCAATTGCTGCGCGCCCTGCGCGCGGGGGAGTCCGTCGGTCTGTTGCCCGATCAGGCGCCCGGCAGCGGCGAAGGCGTCTGGGCCGACTTTTTCGGCCGCCCGGCCTACACCATGACCCTGCCCGCGCGCCTGGTGCAACTGGGCAACGCCCGCATCATTCTGGCCTCGGCCCTGCGCCTGCCCGGCGGGCGCGGCTACACCCTGACGCTGGAGCCGTTTCCCGAAGCCCTGGACGCCGATCCGCAACGCGCCGCCACGCAGATCAATCGTGCGCTGGAAGGTCTGATCCGGCGCCGTCCCGAGCAATATCTCTGGGCCTACAACCGCTACAAAACCCCCTCGGGCGCACCGCCGCCCCCCGCGCCGAATCTTGCCGAGGAAAGCGCGCCATGAAGTCGCTGTTCGCCCGTCTGAGCATCGGCCTTGTCTGGCTGCTGCATCTGCTGCCCTACCCGCTGCTCGCTGCGCTGGGCACGGCGGTGGGCTGGTTGCTGTGGCCGCTGGCCCGCTCGCGTCGGCGCATCACCCTGCGCAATCTGCAACTGTGTTTTCCCGACTGGACGGCTGCGCAGCAGCGCGCCGTGGCGCGGCAGCATTTCGTTTTTGTCGCCCGGGCGTTTCTCGAACGCGGCGTGCTCTGGTACGCCAGCCCGAAGCGCCTGCAGCGCCTGCTGCATCTCGAAGGCCCGGTGGAGGAAGCGCTGAACGGCAGCCGCAACACCCTGCTGCTGGGTTTTCACTTCGAGGGGCTGGACGCGGGATGGACGGCGCTCAGCTTGGTGGCGCCGCGCCCGGTTTCGGGCATGTACACCCCGCAGAAAAACAAGGTACTCGACGATTGGGTGGTGGCGCGGCGCAGCCGCTTTCACACCGCCGCCATCGTCTCGCGGCATGACGGCGCGGCAGGCATGTTGCGACAACTCAAAGCCGGGGTGCCGTTCTACACCCTACCCGACATGGACTTCGGCCTGCGCAGCTCGCGCTTCATCGACTTTTTCGGCGTTCCCGCTGCCACCCTCGACGTCGCCCCGCGGCTGGCGGCTTCCGCCGACGCCCGGGTCTACGCCGTGGTCACGCGCATCCTGCCCGGTGCGCGCGGCTACGCCATCACCGTGCATCCCGCCTGGGGCGATTTTCCCGCGCTGGACGCCCGGGGCAAGCCCGCCGACATCGACGCCGATCTGCGACGCATGAACCGTTTCATCGAAGAGCAGGTGCGCACCATGCCCGCGCAATACCATTGGGTGCACAAGCGCTTCAAGAACCGCCCCGAAGGCGAGCCCTCTCTTTACTGACCCATGCAAGTCGCGTTCACCAAAATGCACGGCGCCGGAAACGACTTTGTCGTGCTCGACGCCACCCGCGCCCCGCTGGCCCTCAGCGCGGCGCAACTGCGCCTGCTGGCCGACCGGCACTTTGGCGTGGGCGCTGACCAGATTCTGCTGGTCGAAGCCGCACCCTCGCCCGAAGTCGATTTCGGCTATCGCATTTTCAACGCCGACGGCGGTGAGGTGGAGCAATGCGGCAATGGCGCGCGCTGCTTCGTCGCCTATGTGCACGGCAAGGGGCTCACCGCCAAAAGACGCATCCGGGTGCAGACGCTCTCCGGCCTCATAGAACCCGAGCTGCAGCCCGACGGCCGCGTCACCGTGGACATGGGCGCGCCGGTTTTCGATCTGCCGCGCGTGCCTTTCGAGGCCCACGGCCTGAGGCCGCGGCAGGTGGATGGCTGGGAGCAATGGCCGCTGGACCTCGCAGGGGCCACCGCCTGGGTGAGTGTGCTGTCGATGGGCAACCCGCATGCGGTGCAACGGGTGGACGATGTGGACACCGCGCCCGTCTTGCGCGACGGCCCGCTGATCGAGCATCACCCTCGTTTTCCGCGCCGGGTCAACGCCGGCTTCATGCAGATCGTCGATGCCCAGCACATCCGCCTGCGCGTCTGGGAGCGCGGCGCGGGCGAAACCCTGGCCTGCGGCACTGGCGCCTGCGCCGCCGTGGTGGCCGGGTTGCGCCACGGCTGGCTGCAAGGCGCGGTGGACGTGCAGACCCATGGCGGCGAGCTGACCATTTCATGGGCGGGAGCAGGCCAGCCCGTGCGCATGACCGGCCCCGCCGCTTTTGTTTTTGACGGCACGATCGACCTTCCCGATCTGCCCTGATGGAGAACACCCGATGGAACTGAGCGAACACGATCTGGCCGCCTACCTAGCCGCCAACCCCGAATTCTTCGAGCGCCACGCCGAACTGCTTACCACCGTGCAACTGCTCAGCCCGCACGGCAACCGCGCCGTCTCGCTGCAGGAGCGGCAGATGGAAATGCTGCGCGACAAAATGCGCACTCTGGAACATCGCCTGGCCGCGATGATGCGCAACGCGGTGGACAATGAAACCCTGGCTGGCAAGCTGCTGTTGTGGGCCCGCGATGTCATGCTGGCGCAACAGGGCGCACCGGAGCAGTTGCCGCAAACGCTGCAAGACACCCTCAAGTCCGCTTTCGACCTGCCCATGACCGCGCTCAAGCTCTGGCCGGTGCGCGAAGCGTTCGCCGAGCTCGACTTCGCCACCGGGGTGAGCGAAGACGCCAAGACCTTCGCCGCCAGCCTGGCCGCGCCCTTCGTCGGCCCCAACCCCGGCTTCGAGGCCGCGCACTGGCTGCCGGACGCGCAAATGGCGCAATCGCTCGCGCTCATTCCGCTGCAAAACCCGCACACCAGCATGTGCATGGGGCTGCTGGTGCTGGCCTCCCCCGACAGCCAGCGTTTCACCGCCGATATGGGCACTGACTTCCTCAACCACATCAGCCAGTTGGCCAGCGCCGCGCTCGTCGGCCTGCTCGTGCGCTGAGCCCGCCCAGGCCATTCTCCGCCCCGCTGTTTGCCACGCAGTTCACCCTATGGCCGCGTCCGGCTCACTCCCGCTCAATAGCCCGACCTTGCGTCAGTTGGCGGCAGACTATCTCGCGCACGCGCAAACCGAACGCCGTCTGGCCGACGGTACGTTAGTCAACTATCGGCGCGACCTCGATGACCTGCTGCAGCGCGCCGAAACGCTGGGCGCAGCGCCAATCGAGTCGGTGCACATCCGCCGCTGGGCCGCGCAGCTTCACGCCAGCGGCATGAGCCCGCGCGCCATCGCGGCGCGGCTATCGGCCTGGCGCAGCTTTTTCCGCTGGATGGGGCGGCTAGGCTTCGTCGCCGCCAACCCGGTGCAGGACGTGCGTGCGCCCAAGGCCGCCAAGCCGCTACCCAAGGCGCTTTCGGTCGATCAGGCCGTGGCGCTGGCCGCCTACAGCCCGCAAGAATCCGCGCCCGCATCGCAACCGCACCGACGCCCGCACCAGGCCGAACCCTTCGCCACCCGCAGCGCGCGGGTGCATGCCATCGCCGAACTGCTTTATTCCTGCGGGCTGCGCGTGTCCGAGCTCACCGGGCTAGACCTGCGCGCCAGCAAGACCGCGCGCGGCTGGATCGACTGGGACGCCGCCGAAGCCACCGTCACCGGCAAGGGCAACAAGCGGCGCAGCGTGCCCATCGGCCGTCCCGCCCTACTGGCGCTGCGGCAATGGCTGGAGCAGCGCCCCGCCCTGCTCCGTCCCGATGCCGACGCCGACGCGCAGGTCGCGCTGTTTCTCGGCGCACGCGGCGCACGCCTCACGCCGCAACGCGTCTGGCTGGAACTGCGCGAGCACGCCCGCGCTGCCGGGCTCGATGCCCGCGTGCATCCGCATATGCTGCGCCACTCCTTCGCCTCGCATGTGCTGCAGTCCAGCGGCGATTTGCGCGCGGTGCAAGAATTGCTCGGTCACTCCAGCATTGCCACTACACAGGTCTACACCCGCCTGGACTTCCAACATTTGGCCAAGGTCTACGACGCCGCCCATCCCCGGGCGCGCAAAAAACCCTAAGGCCCCTCCATGAAAACCATCCGCCTTCATCCGGGCAAGGAACGCTCCTTGCTGCGCCGCCACCCCTGGGTGTTCGCCAGCTCGATCGCCAAAGGCAGCGCCGACAGCGGCGAGACCGTCCGCGTGGAATCGCACGACGGCCAGTTTCTCGCCTGGGCCGCGTTCAGCCCCGCTTCGCAAATCCGCTTGCGGGTCTGGAGCTTCGAGGCCACGCAGCGCATCGACGCCCGCTTTTTCACCGAGCAACTGCGCGCGGCCATCGCCCGCCGCCAAGCGCTCGGGCTGGATCTCACCGCCTGCCGCCTGGTACACGGCGAGAGCGATGGTCTGCCCGGTTGCATCGTCGATCGCTACGCCGACATCGTGGTGCTGCAAGCGGGCAGCGCGGGGATTGAGCGCTGGAAATCGGTGATCGTCAGCGCCCTGCACGCCCTCACGCCCGAAACCCGCGTTTACGAACGCTCGGACGCCACGCTGCGCGAACGCGAAGGCCTGCCCGCGGCCACCGGCTGGCTGCTGGGCGAAGGGCAAACGCAGGTCGAGATCCATGAAAACGGGCTGCGGCTGCAGGTCGATGTCGCCACCGGCCACAAGACCGGCTTCTACCTCGATCAGCGCGACGCCCGCGCCCGCTTTGCCGACACGGTGCGCGCGCACGGCCTGCAGCGCGTGCTCAACTGCTTCAGCTACACCGGAGGCTTCTCCCTGGCCGCCCTGGCCGGCGGGGCGCCGCAAGTCACCTCGGTCGATTCCTCCGCGCCCGCGCTGGCGCTAGCGGCCGAGCATGTCGCGCTCAATGGCTTCGATCCGGCGCGAGCGCAATTCATCGACGCCGACGTCAACGCCACTCTGCGCCGCCTGCGCGAAGAAGGCGCGCAGTTCGACGCCATCGTGCTCGATCCGCCCAAATTCGCCGCCAGCCCGCAACAGGTCGAACGCGCCGCGCGCGCCTACAAAGACATCAATCGCCTGGCCTTCCATCTGCTGCCACCGGGCGGCTGGCTGTTCACCTTTTCGTGCTCGGGCGGCGTCAGTGCCGAGCTGTTCCAGAAAATCGTCGCTGGCGCCGCCCTCGACGCGGGCGCAGACGCTCAGATCGTCGCCCGCACCGGCGCCGGGCTCGACCACCCCTTGAGCCTGCATTTCCCCGAAGGCGAGTATCTCAAGGGGCTGCTGCTGCGCCGCAGTTGAACTTCCGGTTGATTTTTCGTTGATCGCCCCGATCTGAATGGGCGTTGCTTCTTTCAAGGAATCCCACCATGGCCTCCCTCATTCCCGCCACCATCGTCACCGGTTTTCTCGGCAGCGGCAAAACCACCTTGCTCAAGCGCGTGCTGCACGAAGCGCATGGCTCCAAGATTGCCGTGATCGAAAACGAGTTCGGCGAAGAGAACATCGACAGCGACATCCTGGTGCAGGAAGCGGGAGAGCAGATCGTGCAGATGTCGAATGGCTGCATCTGCTGCACCATTCGCGACGATCTGCGCGCCACGCTGGCCGATCTGGCCGCCAAGCGCCGCAAGGGCGAGCTGGTGTTCGACCGCGTGGTCATCGAGACCACCGGCATCGCCGACCCTGGCCCGGTGGCGCAGACCTTTTTCATGGACGACGAGGTCGCCAGCCAGTACATGCTCGACGCCATCCTCACCCTGGTCGATGCCAAACACGCCAACCAGCAGCTCGACAGTCGGCAGGAAGCGCGCCGCCAGGTGGGTTTCGCCGACCAGATTTTTATCAGCAAGGCCGATCTGGTCAGTGCCGACGAACTCGCCGCCCTGCAACACCGACTCGCCCACATGAATCCGCGCGCCAAGCAAAGCGTGGTGCATTTCGGCGAGGTGCCGCTGTCGCAGGTGCTCGACCTCAAGGGTTTCAACCTCAACGCCAAGCTCGATATCGACCCCGACTTCCTCAAGGCCGATGATCACGATCATCACGACCACGACCATGATCACGACCACCATGACCATGATCACGAGCATGGCGAACACTGCAATCACCCGCACCATCACCACCACGACGATGATGTGAAATCCTTCGTTTACCGCGCCGACAAACCCTTCGATCCGGCCAAGCTCGAAGACTTTCTCGGCGCCATCGTGCAGGTCTACGGCCCGCGCATGCTGCGCTACAAGGGCGTGCTGAACATGCAGGGCATCGACCGCAAAGTGGTGTTCCAGGGCGTACACCAGCTCATGGGCAGCGATCTCGCCGCCCCCTGGGGGCCGCAAGAGCAGCGGCAGAGCAAGATGGTGTTTATCGGCATCGATCTGCCGCGCGACATCCTCGAAAAAGGCCTGCAGCAATGCTTGATCGGATGATGCATTTGCCTTGCCACCCGAAATGAATAGAATCGGGCGGTTTTGGCAGTGGCCAGCCCGGGCAGAGGCTATCCAGAATGACAGCTCGCCCGATAAACCGCAGTCATGGTGGAATTGAGGAGCGGTTGGGTTGGGTTGGGTTGGGTTGCAGTGGGGCTGACCTGCACCTCGGCACAGCAAAGGCATGATGCCAAGAGTACGGCAAAGAGCGCGGTCAAGAGGGGTGGAAAGTCAAGGGGTGGAAAGTCCGGGGGCGAGTCCAGCGATGGGCGGCTCCACACGTTCAAATCAGCGCGCGGTCAGCGCACGACGAATTCACTTCGTCCGTGCCGGGCTACGCAGCAAATCAGGCGGCAATGGGCCGTCGGATGGGAAAGTTCGGGAGGATTTTCGTGGTCAAGTCGTCTCAAAAAGCGGTCGCAGCCCCAGGCAAGAGCAAGCCTGCGGCGGCAGACAAAATACCCGCAGTCAAACCAGTTGCAGCCAAGACCAAGGCGGCGCCAGCCGTTCAGGCGACGCCAGTAGTGCCCGACAAAGTTGTGCCCGCCAAGTCAGCCGCTAAAGCTACAGCGGCGCAAACCGCGCCAGCCGTCTCTGCCGCACCTGCCAAAAAAGTCACCGCTTCCCCGGCGCTTCGGCGCTCATCTTCGTCTGGCGTGAGTAAACTCCACGCCTCAAAACCCTTGTCGGCGGCCATGGGGTCGCCGGAACCTATCCGACTCGACAGAAGTTCCATGAGCAGCACAACCATCGAACCCACCCCCAGAAAATCCGATCCCAAGCATGCCAATGCCTGGAAGCACAAGACTGCCTCCGAACTGACCGAGCAAGAATTGCTGGCCATGCCCGAGTCGGAATACATGAACGAAGTCCAGCTCGACTACTTCAAGCGTCTGCTCAGCACCATGCGCGACGATCTGATCAAGAGCGCGGGCGAAACTACCGAGCATCTGCGCGAAGACACGCTGCTGGTCCCCGACCCGGCCGATCGCGCCACCATCGAAGAAGAGCACGCGCTGGAGTTGCGCACCCGCGACCGTGAGCGCAAGCTGCTGAAAAAAATTGACCAGTCGCTGCAGCGTATCGAAAGCGGCGAATATGGCTGGTGCGAAGAAACAGGCGAGCCCATTGGCATCGGCCGTCTGCTGGCCCGGCCGACGGCCACCCTGTCGCTCGAAGCGCAGCAACGCCGCGAGCTCAAGCAGAAGATGTTCAACGATTGATTGAAGATCTGTCGCCTCCCTGCGGCAGGCGCGATTTGCGGGCAACTCAGGCATGAGCAGTTCTGATTCAGGCGGTTTCTGGAAGCGAGTGGGTTCTTTTGTCAAGAACCCGACCCGCGACTGGTCGCTAACCGACGAACAGGCCCTTCAGGAGCATGAAAACCTCGCCCGGGTCAAGGCCCGCGAGGACCAGAAGCGTCAGGACGATTTCATCCGCAAGCGCGAACTCGACGGCCTGCGCAAGCTACGCAGGCGCGAGGCCACCGATCTGGGCATGGATGACAGCCTGCAGACCAATGTTCCGGATCTGACGTCCCAGCCCACCCCGGTACACGATCGGGACGAAACCCTGCGAAAAATCAACGAGATCGAAAAGTCGATGGCGGGTGATCACGCCTCTGCCGCAACCCGCAGTCGCGCGCCGGTCACGCGGCAGATGCCTGCGCCCACGACCCGATCCCTTCCCCAAAGTCTGCCCCCCCAAAGCCACCAGCTATCACAGGCCAAACCGCCACTCACCTTCGCGCCCCCATCCCTGACGGCGGGGACGCTATCGCCCGAGTCGCAGACGACTGGAACGATGCACTTCAAGGTGAATACGGCCTATGCCGATACCACTCTGATCACTAAGCCGGGCGGTCTGACAACGCAACCCGCAACCGGTGTGCCGTCGCAGTCCGGCCCGACCACGGCGCCGGGTGAGCCGCCTACGCTGCCGCCTGTCGGCTACGCCCCCACCGTCCCCTTCGTGCCCAGCGCGCCGCCAGCGCAGGTGCGCAAGTCGCAACCGGCTGCCGTGTCGTTCGACGAGCAGCCTACGCTGGCGGCAGCCACCCGCCTGAGCGCCGACGCTCTGCCGCCGCACACCTCGGCGCCCTCGGGCGACAGTTGGCTGCGATCGAGCAATGACTTCATGCCTAGCGCCTTCTTCGCCGTGGAAGTGCACGAGGCTTTGAGCTCCAATCCCTTGTTCGATCAGGCGGTGATGGACTTCGCCAATGGCGATGATGTCGCCGCCGAGTCGGCCTTGCGCGACGCGATTTCCAACTCGCAGGATCTGGATTCGGAGAAAGAGCTCTGGCTGGCGCTGTTTGACCTATTCCGCGCCTCGGGGCAGATCGACAAGTTCGAAGCCCTGGTGACCGATTTCGTCAGCCGCTTCCAGACCTCGGCGCCGATGGCCGAAGACGGCCTGCCTGCGCCCGCTGCGGCGCCCGCGCCAGCGTCAAACCACTTCAAGCCCTCGCTGGTTTTTTCTGCATCGGTCGATGCCGTCCAGACCGAGCGTTTGCGCAAGCTGCTGCTCAATGCGCCGTCGGCGCTTGAATTGAGCTTCGAGGAGGTGCGCACCATCACGCCAACCGCCTTGTCCGCACTGGTTGAGTCGCTGAAAAAGATCAACAACACCGCCTGCACCGTCACCCTGAACGGCGCGAATACCCTGCTGTCTCTTTGCCAAGTGCAGGCGCCCGCCATGCAGCGCGAGGCCGATCCGCAATGGTGGGCCTTGCGTCTGGAGTTGCTGCGCTTGGTCAACCAGCAGGACGATTTCGACGCCATCGCGCTCGACTACTGCGTGACCTACGAAATCTCTCCTCCGACCTGGGAAGCCAGCCGCGCCAGAGTCGAGCTCGTCGGCGTGGACGGCAACGCGGCGCCTGAGGCATCCACACAGCCAGTTGCGTTTCAGAACTCGGGGATCAGCCCGAATTCCGTTTTGGGCAATGGCGGCTCGCGCTCGGCACAGTTGCATCTCAGCGGCGAGATTCTCGGCAGTTCAAGCGACTTTCTGAACCCGCTGGAGCAGGCGGCCAAAACGCATGAACAGATGAGCATTTCCCTGCGTCAGTTGCGCCGTATCGATTTTTCGAGCGCAGGCGCCCTGCTCAACTGGGCCATGATGCAACACGATCAGGGCAAGACCCTGCAGTTCACCGGCGTACACCGGCTGATCGCCGGTCTGTTCAGCATCCTCGGCCTGCACGAGCACGCCCTCATTCAGCTGCGTCGCGACTGAGGTTCTGCTCGGCGCCGATCGGCTGCGGCAAAGCGGCGGTTGTACTGCCGGGTTGCCACACTGCCGCCTCTTGAGTTTTCTACTCCCACCCTTACATCCCGGCATGGATCAATATCACGGCACCACCATCCTCAGCGTGCGCCGCGGCGCTACCGTGGCCCTGGGCGGCGACGGGCAAGTGACGCTTGGCAATATCGTCGTCAAATCCACTGCGCGCAAGGTGCGCAGGCTCTACAACAACCAGATTCTGGCTGGCTTCGCCGGGGGAACGGCCGATGCCTTTACGCTGTTCGAGCGCTTCGAAGCCAAGCTGGAGAAGCACCAGGGACAGTTGTTGCGCAGCGCGGTCGAACTGGCCAAGGACTGGCGCACCGACCGCATGCTGCGCCGCCTGGAAGCGATGCTCTCGGTGGCCGATGCCGAGCACTCGCTCATCATCACCGGCAATGGCGATGTACTCGAACCCGAGTACGGCATCGTCGCCATTGGCTCCGGCGGGGCCTACGCCCAGTCGGCCGCTCGAGCCCTGCTGGAACACACCGCGCTGAGCCCGCGCGAGATCGTCGCCCAATCGCTGAAGATTGCGGGCGACATCTGCATCTACACCAACCAGTCGCACACCATCGAAACCCTGGGTGAGTAAGACCATGAATATGACTCCCCGAGAAATCGTCTCCGAGCTCGACCGCTTTGTCATCGGCCAGGCCAAGGCCAAGCAGGCGGTGGCCATCGCCCTGCGCAACCGCTGGCGCCGTCAGCAGGTCGCCGAGCCGCTGCGGCACGAAATCACCCCAAAAAACATTCTGATGATCGGCCCCACCGGCGTGGGCAAAACAGAGATTGCGCGCCGACTGGCCAAGCTGGCCGACGCGCCGTTCATCAAGGTCGAGGCCACCAAGTTCACCGAAGTGGGCTACGTCGGCCGCGATGTGGACACCATCATCCGCGACCTGATGGAGGCTGCCGTGAAGCTGGCGCGCGAAACCGCCATGCGCCAGCAACGCACCCGCGCCGAAGACCGCGCGGAAGACCGCATTCTCGACGTGCTGCTGCCCGCGCCGGCAGACTCCAGCGGGCATACCCCATCGGTCACCGAGACCAATCCCACGCGCCAAATGCTGCGCAAGCGCTTGCGCGAGGGCCAGCTCGATGACAAGGAAATCGAGATCGACCTCGCCGTGCATCCGGCCAGCGTGGACATCATGGGCCCGCCCGGTATGGAGGACATGACCGAGCAGATCCGCTCAATGTTCGCCAATATGGGCCAAACGCGCCGCAAGACGCGCAAGGTGACGGTGCGCGAAGCGCAGAAGCTGCTGATCGACGAAGAGGCCGCCAAACTGGTGAACGAAGACGAGATCAAGGCCGGCGCGCTGCGCGCGGTGGAGCAAAACGGCATTGTGTTCCTCGACGAGATCGACAAGGTCGCCTCGCGCAGCGACACCCAGGGCGCCGATGTGTCGCGCCAGGGCGTGCAGCGCGATCTGCTGCCGCTGGTGGAAGGCACCACGGTCAGCACCAAATACGGCATGGTGCGCACCGATCACATTCTGTTCATCGCCAGCGGCGCGTTTCACGTCGCCAAGCCTTCCGACCTGATTCCCGAGCTACAGGGGCGCTTTCCCATCCGGGTGGAACTGGAGTCGCTCTCGGTCGCGGATTTCGAGGCCATTCTCACCAGCACCGACGCCAGCCTCACCAAGCAGTACGCCGCGTTGCTCGCCACCGACGGCGTGCAAGTCGAATTCACCGCAGACGGTATTCGCCGCATGGCAGAAGTGGCCTTTCAGGTCAACGAAAAGACCGAGAACATCGGCGCGCGGCGGCTGCACACGGTGATGGAGCGGCTGCTCGAAGAGGTGTCGTTTCATGCCGATGGCGCGCAGCACAGCACCGTGAAAGTCGATGCGGCGATGGTCAACGAACGTCTGGGCGACATCGCCCGCGACGAAGACCTGTCGCGCTACGTGCTTTGATCCGTCTGCGGCTGCGCGTTCCCCGCAATGCACAGCAGGCCTTCGAACACCAGATGTTCGACATGCTGATGCGGCAGCCCCAGAGCGTCGCGCAGCTTGGGCGCCGCGCCGCCGGTCAGCAGCACAACCACCTCGCCCGCTTCCTTCGCCTGCAGACGCGCATGCATCTGCCGCGCCGCGCCCGCAATGGCCAAGGCGCCTCCGGTCATCAAGGCATCGCTGGTATTGGTGGGAAATTCCGCGATGTCGCCTTCGGGCACGCGCAGCCCGGCCGTGCCCATCTCCAGCGCCTTGAGCATCAACCCAAAGCCGGGCAGGATGATGCCGCCGATGAACACCCCTTCGCGGCTGAGGCAATCGACAGTGACGGCCGTCCCCACGCTGATGACCATCGCTGCCTGATCGGGCACGCGCTGACGCGCGCCCAGTTGCGCCGCCCATCGATCCGCACCCAGCAATGAGGGCACGGCATAGCTGTTGCGCAGCCCGCATTGCGCGGCCTGCGCGCTGATCCAGTTGCAGCGCAGCCCAAGCGCATCGAGTTCGGCACACACTCGCGCGGTGACCACCGCACCGGCCACGGCACAACCGATCACCCGCTCGGCACGAGGCTGTGCGGCCAGCACACGGCTGAGTTGATCGACCTCTTCCAGCAGCATGGCCCCGCCGGCGAGCAACTCCGCGTTGCGTTGCGGGCGCGCATAGAGGCCCCATTTCAGCCGGGTATTGCCAACGTCGAGAACGAGAAGGGGCATGCGAGTTTCACGTCATGGATTGATCGGCTGGGAACCATAACAGACCGGCCTGGCAAGAGCGCTGCGCACTGTCTTTTTGCCTCGCAGGCTTGCCAAGTCAGACAGGCGCCTGGGCGGGGCGTATGTCCCATGCGCATCCAGCGATCAGGGCTTGGCGCCGTCTTTGATCCACTGCCCGATTTCGGCGCGCTCCAGATCGGTCATCTGCGTAGCGTTGTTCAGCGGCATGGCCTTGAGCACCACCACCTGCTGATAAATCGCCTGCACGTGGCTGACGATGTCTGGCGCCGAATCCAGACGCACGCCTTTGCTAGCTGCGGCTCCGGCATGGCAGAGCAAGCAGCGTTCCTGCACGATGTGCTGCACCTGCGCGAACGTCACGGGTTTGCTCGATGCCAAAACCGGCTGCGGCTTGGGCGCGAGCGCTACGGCCACGGCCAGAATGAGGCCGCCACCCACGATCCAGTATTGCCACTTCCAGGCGCCTTTTTGTTTGAGCACGAAGAACTGGCGGATAAGCGCGCCGGCCAACATCATCAGCACCAGCACCAGCCAGTTGTTCGGCGCGTCATACACGAAGCTGTAATGGTTGGACAGCATGGCGAACAGCACCGGCAGGGTGAAGTAGGTGTTGTGCACACTGCGCTGCTTGCCGCGCTTGCCATCCATCGGGTCGGGCGTTTGGCCAGCGCGCATGGCCGCCACTACCCGGCGCTGACCGGGGATGATCCAGAAAAACACATTGGCACTCATCGAGGAACCGAGCATGGCGCCGATGATCAGAAACGCCGCCCGCCCGGCAAACAAATGGCAGGCCAGCCAGGCCGCAATGAGCACATACACCGCGACCAGAATGCCCACGGTGAGGTCGCCCTTCTTGCCTTGGCCGAACACGCGGCAGATGCCGTCATAGACCAACCAGCCGACGACGAGAAAGCCCAGCATGGCCGCCACCGCGTACCCCGGCGAACTCCAGGCAAACACCCGCGGATCGACGATGAAAATGCCAGCGTGATAGAAGTACAGCACGCAGAGCAGAGCAAATCCCGACAGCCAGGTGGAATAGCTCTCCCAATAAAACCAGTGCAGATGCTGCGGCAGGTTCTTCGGCGCGACCCTGTATTTCTGCGGGTTGTAGAAACCCCCGCCATGCACCGCCCACAGTTCCCCATCCACTCCCCTGGCCTTCAACTCCGGGTCGGTAGGTTTTTCAAGGCTGTTGTCGAGCCAGACGAAATAAAACGAAGAACCAATCCAAGCAATCGCCACAATGACGTGCAGCCAACGCAGCAGCAGATCGGCCCAGTTCATGGCGTAGGGCAGGATGGTGGTCATCAAGTCGCTCATCATGACGTCTCCTAAAAGGTCATATGAAGTCGACTTCCGCCACGGCAGGCTCTGCGAAAGTCTGTCGGATCGCGTGCCATCTGCAATGGCGCACCGCGCTGCGGCGATCCTGGTTCAAGCGGCAAGCTGTCTCAACTGCCGCGATAAGTCGAATAACTCCAGGGCGACACCAGCAAGGGCACGTGATAGTGCTGCTGCGCATCGGCCACGCCGAACTCCAGGGGAATCTGATCGAGAAAAGGCGGCTCTAGCAGGGTCAGCCCGAGCGCCCTGAAATAGGCGCCGATCTGGAACACCAGCCGGTATCTTCCGGGCTGCAGATCGGCACCTTGCAGCAGCGGCCCATCGCAACGACCGTCGGCATTGGTCTGCACCGAACGCAACAGCACCCACTCTGCGCCTTGCTCGGCATACAGATCGATCTGCACGGCAGCGGCCGGCCGTCCATGCGCGGTGTCGAGAATGTGTGTGGTCAAGGCGCCCATTGTGGTCATCGATCCATTCGTTGATTTCGGTCTACATTTTTTGCATACAATCGCAATTTAAGTTGTATGCTATTGCATGTCAAACGGAATCACAACAATGCAGACGCTGCAAGTGAACACGCCCTGGAGACAGCAAACACCGTCCCGGAAAACATCGCAAGGAGTGAAACCATGACAGCAAGCCGCAAAAAAACCTCGAAGGCCCAACAAACCCCAGCTGGAACGATCGTGAGTGCGGTGGCCGCTGCCGAAAGCTCGCTGCCTGACTCGACGCAGATCATCGTCGCAGCCATCACCGCAGCCATCATCGAACACCGTCTGGCGCCCGGCGCCAAGCTCACCGAGCAAAAGATTGCGGCGATCTACGGGGTATCGCGCACCATCGTGCGGCAAGCCTTGTTTCAGCTCGCGCGCGATCATCTGGTCACGCTGGAGCCCGCGCGGGGCGCCTTTGTCTCGCAGCCTTCGGTGGAGGAAGCGCAGCAGGTGTTCGCGGTGCGACGCATGCTCGAGCAGCATCTGATCGAGGAGTTTTGCGACAAGGCCGTGGCGAGCGATTTCCGCGCCCTGCGTGCCCACCTCAAGCAGGAGCAGGCCGTGGTCGGCCGGGTGGATGTGACGGGCCGCACGCGGCTCTTGGGCGATTTTCATGTGCTGATGGCCGAGCGCATCGGCAACCATGTGCTGGCGCAGATTCTGTCGGAACTGATCTCGCGCTGCGCCCTCATTACGCTGATGTACCAGTCGTCGCGCGCGGCGCAGCATTCGTCAGACGAACACGTCGACATCCTCAAAGCCCTGGAAGCACGCGACGTTGCCAAGGCCAAGGCTTTGATGGAGGCCCATCTTCTGGCCACCGAAAACAGTCTGCTCTATCACCCGAGAACCAGCAGCTCCGATCTCGCGCAGGCGTTGGGCAGCTACGCGGCCTGAGAGTTAACTATGTCGACCCATCCCTATCCCCGCGACCTAGTCGGCTACGGCCGCAACCCGCCACAGGCCAACTGGCTGGGCAAGGCCCGCGTGGCGCTGCAGTTCGTGCTCAATGTCGAAGAAGGCGGCGAGAACTGCGTGCTGCATGGCGACGCGGGCAGCGAGCAGTTCCTCTCCGAACTGTTCAATCCCGCCGCCTACCCGGCGCGGCACCTCAGCATGGAGAGCATTTATGAATACGGCTCGCGCGCCGGTGTGTGGCGCATCCTGCGCGAGTTCGAGCGCCGCGGCTTGCCGCTCACGGTCTTCGGCGTGGGCATGGCCTTGCAACGCACACCCGATCTGGCCCGCGCCTGCGTGGAACTGGGTCATGAAATCGCCTGTCACGGCTGGCGCTGGATTCACTATCAAAACCTCGACGAAGCCACCGAGCGCGAGCACATGCGGCTGGGCATGGAGGCGATTGAAGCCCTCTGCGGCGTGCGCCCGCTGGGCTGGTACACCGGCCGCGACAGCCCCAACACCCGGCGTCTGGTGGCCGACTTCGGCGGCTTCGCCTACGACAGCGACTATTACGGTGACGACCTGCCCTTCTGGCTGCAGGTGCGCAAGACCGACGGCAGCCTTGCGCCCCATCTGGTCGTGCCCTACACCCTCGACAGCAACGACATGCGCTTCGCGCTGCCCCAGGGTTTCGCGCAGGCCGAAGACTTCTACATCTACCTGCGCGACAGTTTCGACGCGCTCTACGCCGAGGGTGAAGATCAGCCGAAAATGCTCAGCATCGGCATGCACGCGCGCCTGCTCGGCAGGCCCGGCCGCATCCGCGCGCTGCAGCGCTTTCTCGACCATGTGCAGCGCCACGACCGGGTGTGGATCGCGCGCCGCATCGACATAGCGCGTCACTGGCAGGCCGAGCATCCCTTCGATGCGGCCACCGCTTTTGTCTGGGAGTGATCATGCCCACTCTGGCTGAACTCAACGCCGCGTCGGCGCCGGCTTTCACCGACCTGCTCGACGGCGTTTATGAACACTCGCCCTGGATTGCCGCGCGCACCTGGGCGGCCCGCCCCTTTGCCACCCTGGCCGCTCTCAAGGCGGCGCTGGTGCAGACGGTGCACCAGGCCAGCCGCGATGAACACCTCAGCCTGATTCGCGCTCACCCCGAGCTGGCGGGCAAGGCGGCCGTGGCGGGCCAGCTCACAGCCGAGTCCACGGATGAACAATCGCGCGCCGGGCTGTCGCATTGCACTCCCGATGAGTTCGCCCGCATCAACGCGCTCAACACCGAATACACCGCGCGCTTTGGCTGGCCCTTCATCCTCGCAGTGCGCGGTCCGCGCGGCGCCGGGCTGAGCCGGGCACAGATCATCGCCACGCTGGAGCGCCGCACCGACAACCCGCCGGACTTCGAGTTTGCCGAAGCACTGCGCCAGATCCACCGCATTGCCGAACTGCGACTGAACGATAAATTCGGCTTCGTGCCGGAACAAGGCAACCGCGTGTGGGACTGGTGTGAACACCTCGCCACGCACAGCGAACCGGCGTGGAAAGAACGCGGCGAACTCACCACCACCTACCTCACCGACGCGCACCGCGCCGCGGCCGCCGAGATTGCCGCCACCATGCGCGAATGCGGCTTCGACACGGTAGACATCGACGCCGTGGGCAATGTGGTCGGCGTCTACCAGGGCAGCAACGCCGCAGCCCCGCGCCTGCTCACCGGCAGCCACTACGACACCGTGCGCAACGCCGGCAAGTACGACGGCCGCATCGGTCACTTCATTCCCATGGCCTGCGTGCGCGCCATGCACCGCGCGGGTCGGCGCCTGCCCTTCGGCCTCGAAGTCGTGGCCTTCGCCGAAGAGGAAGGACAGCGCTACAAGGCCACCTTCCTCGGATCGGGCGCGCTCACCGGCGCTTTCAATCCGGCCTGGCTCGACCAGCAAGACCGCGACGGCATCTCCATGCGCGACGCCATGCGACACGCCGGGCTACCCGCAGACTTGCCCGCCATTGCGGCGCTGCGCCGCGATCCGGCGCGTTACCTCGGCTTCGTCGAAGTGCACATCGAACAGGGCCCGGTGCTGAATGCGCTCGATCTGCCGCTGGGCATCGTTACCTCGATTAACGCCAGCGTACGCTGCGTCGGCGAGATCATCGGCATGGCCAGCCACGCCGGCACCACGCCGATGAACGCGCGCCGCGATGCCGCCTGCGCCGCCGCCGAACTGGCGCTGTTTCTTGAGCGCCGCGCCGCCGCCGATGGCAACAGCGTCGGCACCGTCGGCCTGCTTGAAGTGCCCGGCGGGTCGATCAATGTGGTGCCCGGCCGCTGCCGCTTCAGCCTCGACATCCGCGCGCCCAACAATACCCAGCGCGACGCCGTAATGGTCGACACCCGCACCGAGCTGGCCGCCATTTGCGCCCGCCGCAAGCTGCGCTTCACCCTCGAACAAACCATGCGCGAGCAGGCCGCCACCAGCGACCCGGCACTGCAACAACACTGGGAACGCGCAGTCGCCGCACTCGGCCTGCCGCTGCATCACCTGCCCAGCGGCGCCGGACACGACGCCATGATGCTGCACACCGTCATGCCGCAGGCCATGCTGTTCGTGCGCGGCGAAAACGCCGGCATCAGCCACAACCCGCTCGAATCCAGCACGGCCGACGATCTCGACCTCGCCTGCGCCGCCTTCCAACATCTCCTCGACACCCTCGCCGCATCATGACCGACACCACTCGCGACTCAACGACCTACGCCGCCCTCGACCGATGGGTCGATACCCACTTCGACGAACAGACCCGCATGCTGCAGGAACTGGTTCGCGTGCCCACCGACACCCCGCCGGGCAACAACGCCCCGCACGCCGAACGCACCGCCGAGCTGCTTGCCGACTTCGGCCTGATGGCCGAAAAAATCGCCATTCCCGCCGAAGCCTGCAAGGAACAGGGCCTGGAGTCCATCACCAACCTCATCGTGCGGCGCAACTATGGCGCGGGCGGCCCGGTCATCGCGCTCAATGCCCACGGCGACGTGGTGCCACCGGGCGAAGGCTGGACGCACCCCCCCTACGGCGGCGAGATCGAAGACGGCAAGCTCTACGGCCGCGCCGCCGCCGTAAGCAAATGCGACTTCACCACCTACACCTTTGCCGTGCGCGCCCTTGAAGCGCTGGGCGTGCCGCTCAAGGGTGGCGTCGAACTGCACTTCACTTACGACGAAGAATTCGGCGGCGCGCTCGGCCCCGGCTGGCTGCTGGGGCATGGCCTCACCAAGCCCGACCTGGAAATCGCCGCCGGTTTCAGCTATCAGGTGGTCAACGCCCACAACGGCTGCCTGCAACTCGAAGTGACGGTGCACGGCGTCATGGCGCACGCCGCCATTGCGCATACCGGCGTAGACGCACTGCAGGGCGCGGTGGCCATTCTGAATGCCCTCTATGCCCAAAACGCGATCTACCGCAAGGTACATTCGCAGGTGCAAGGCATCGACCACCCGTATCTCAACGTCGGGCTGATCGAAGGCGGCACCAACACCAACGTGGTGCCGGGCAAGGTGGTGCTCAAGCTTGACCGCCGCATGATTCCCGAAGAAGACCCGGCCATGGTCGAAGCCGAGTTGCGACGCGTGATCGAACAGGCCGCCGCCACGGTTTCCGGCATCACCGTGAACATTCGCCGCATGCTGCTGGCGCGTGCGCTCAAACCCATTCCCGGTTTCGAGCGCCTGGCCACGCCGCTGCAGCGTCATGCGCAAACCGTGTTCGGCGAACCCGTCCCGGTCATCGGCACCCCGCTCTACACCGATGTGCGGCTTTACGCCGAACACGGCATTCCCGCCGTGATCTACGGCGCGGGCCCGCGCACCGTGCGCGAGAGCAATGCCAAGCGCGCCGACGAACACATCGTGCTCGAAGATCTGCGCCGCGCGACCAAAGTGGTAGCGCGCACCTTGTTCGATCTGCTGCACTGAGTCTGCCTGCCGCAGGCGACCGAATCGACGCCGAGCCCTATATAGTCCGCGTAGTTTCGTATTCGCCTGAAGGACGCCGCCATGCGCCAAGACAGCGTGTTATTCAAAACCGAAAAGGGCCAGGACGAGATCGCCAAGCGGGCGGTTCTGCAATCGCGTGTGTTGCGCAATGTGCTGCTTCTGGTGGACTGCAAACGCAACGTACAAACCCTGCGGGAGTTGATGCAGGCCATCTCCGCTCCCGAAGACGCGCTGGAGCAACTGCTCGCCCTCGAACTGATCGCAGCACCCAAAGTTGAGGATGAGGCAGACTCATTTCTGCACGATGACGATGAACTGCCCTCCGAACTGGCGCTGGAGCCCCTCGACGTGCAGTCCGCAAAGGTCAACACCACTGCCGACTTTTCCAGTCTTTACGAGCAAATCAACGGCCTGGTGAGCAGCCATCTGGGCATGATCAAGGCCTACGGACTGCAACTCAGGATCGAGCAATGCCAGACGCCCGACCAGTTGCTCGCTTTGCTCCCGGAAATCAAGGCCGCACTGGTCGCCAAACATGGAGAGCCCAAGGCCATCAACCTGCTGCGCCAACTCGGACGGTAGCGCTGCAAGCGATCAATGCGGCGCGAAGAACCACGCGCATACCGCGATCGAGGCCACCACTCCGGCCAGATCGGCCGCCAGTGCGCAACCCACGGTGTAGCGCACGCGTTTGATGCCCACCGCGCCGAAGTACACCGCCACCACGTAGAACGTCGTCTCGGTGCTGCCCTGCATCGTCGCGGCCAGCAGCGCCGGGTAGCTGTCCACGCCGTAATGCTGCATGGTCTCGATCAGCATGGCGCGCGCGGCGCTGCCGGAAAACGGCTTGACCAGCGCCGTGGGCAACGCCGCGACGAAGTCGGTGTTCATGCCCAGCGCGTGCACCACCCAGCGGATGCCCTCCAGCGCATAGCCCAGCGCGCCCGAGGCGCGCAACACCCCCACAGCGCACAGCATGGCTACCAGATAGGGCAGCAGGTCGCGCGCCACACCAAAGCCGTCCTTGGCGCCTTCGATGAAGGCCTCGTACACCGGCACCCGTTTGATCGCGCCCGCCAACAGGAAGGCGAGGATGACGCCGAACAACACCAGGTTGCCAACCAGCGCCGAAACGCTGGCCAGCGCCGCCGCGCTGAGCGTCGCCAGCCCCGCGAGCAGCGCGCCCAACAGCAGCGCACCGCCGCCCAGATAGGCCAGCGCCACCGGGTCCCAGAGTTTGAGCCGCTGCATCCACGCCACGCTGAGCAGCCCCGTCAGCGTAGACGCGCTGGTGGCGATGAGAATGGGCAGAAACACCAGCGTCGGGTCGGGCGCACCCTGCTGCGCGCGGTACATGAAAATGCTCACTGGCAGCAGCGTCAGCGACGAGGCATTGAGCACCAGGAACAGGATTTGCGCATTGCTCGCCGTGTCCTGACTGGGGTTGAGCGTTTGCAATTCGCGCATGGCGCGCAGGCCGATGGGCGTGGCGGCATTGTCCAGCCCCAGCACATTGGCGGCGAAGTTCAGGGTGATCAGGCCGATGGCCGGATGGCCTTGCGGCACTTCCGGCATCAGCCGCCGGAACAGCGGGCCCAGCGCCCGCGCCAGCACCTCCACCAGCCCCGCGCGCTCGGCGATGCGCAGCAGCCCCAGCCACAAGGTGAGCGTGCCGAACAGCAGCACCATCACCTCGACCGACAGCTTGGCCATGGCGAACAGGCTGTCGGTGATCGCGGCGAACACCGCCGCATCGCCCAGTGCCCAGCGCGTCAGAGCCGCAACGGCGGCCACCAGAAAGAAGCCGAGCCAGAGTCGGTTGAGCATCCGTTTTGCCGACGCCGCGCTTTCAGACCCCTGCTTCGTCCCGCCGCGTCAAGGCTTGCGCTTGAACGACTTGCCACCGGGCATCGGCGCGGCGCGGCGCTTGGGCGCGGGCGACGTGTCGCCCGAATCGAAACGTCGTACGGGCGCTCGGGCCGCCGGACGTTCCCGGGCGGTATCGCGCACCGGCTCGGCTTTGGTGAGCTGCAGTTGACGCCCGCACACCCAGGTTTTTTGCAGGGTGCGGAACACATCCTTGGGCATGCCTTCGGGCAGCTCGACAAAGCTGTGGTCGCCGCGAATGGCGATATTGCCGATGTGCTTGTTTTCAAGCCCGGCCTCGTTTGCGATGGCGCCGACCAGATTGCGCACTTCCACGCCATGATCGCGTCCGACTTCCACCCGGTAGGTCTCGAAGCGCACATCGCTGGCGGTATGCGGGCCTCGCGCGGTGCGCTCGCTGTACGCCGGATGTTCGGCCGACGCGGCCTCGCGCGGCGCCGAATGCGGCGCCGCATCGGCCGCTTCACGCGCCTGCATCAGGGTTTGGGTGAAATCGTCGAGATCGCGGGGCTTGGCGCGCTCACGCGGCGCACGCGCCGCAGGGCCCTCCTCGCGTGTGGCCCGCGCGGGGCGGGGCGTGCGCGGTTCGCGGCCCTCACGCGGTTCGCGCTCGCGGCGTGGCGCGCGGCTCTCCTCGCGGGTATCAGCGTTGTAGGACGGTTCACTGCCCGGGCGCATGAGCAGCGGCTTGTTGCCTTGCACCATACGTGCCAGCGCGGCGGCAATCTCGATGGCCGGAATGTCGAACTCTTGCTCGTAGCGCTCGACCAGGCGCTGGTAATCTTCCAACCCTTCCTGCTCGCGTGCCTCGGTGATGCGCTCCATGAAGCGGCTGATGCGGCTGTCATTCACCGCTTCGGTGCTGGGCAACTGCATCTGCGTGATGGGCTGGCGCGTGGCCCGCTCGATGGCGCGCAGCAAATGCCGCTCGCGCGGGGTAACGAACAGAATGGCGTCGCCGCTGCGCCCCGCACGACCGGTGCGGCCGATGCGGTGTACGTAGCTTTCGGTATCCGTCGGAATGTCGTAGTTCACCACATGGCTGATGCGCTCCACATCCAGCCCGCGCGCCGCCACGTCAGTGGCGACAAGGATGTCGAGCTGCCCGTCCTTGAGCCGCTGCACCATGCGCTCGCGCAGCGCCTGCGGCACGTCGCCATTGAGCGCCGCTGCGGTGAATCCACGCGCTGCCAGCTTCTCGGCCAATTCCTCGGTGGCCTGCTTGGTGCGGGCGAAGATGATCATGCCTTCGAACGGCTCGACCTCCAGAATGCGGGTGAGCGCATCGAGCTTGTGCAGACCGCTGACCATCCAGTAGCGCTGCTGAATGTGCGTGGCGGTGGTCGTGGCCGCCTTGATGGTGATCTCCTGCGGATCGCGTAAATAGGTTTGTGCAATTCGGCGGATGGCCGAGGGCATGGTGGCCGAAAACAGCGCCACCTGACGCTGCGGCGGGGTCTTTTTCAGGATGGACTCGACATCGTCGATGAAGCCCATGCGCAGCATCTCATCGGCCTCGTCGAGCACCATGTGCGCGAGTTGGTCGAGCTTGAGCGTGCCCCGCTCCAGGTGATCGATGATGCGCCCTGGCGTGCCCACCACCACATGCGCGCCCCGCTTGAGCGAGGCGAGCTGCGGCACGTAGCTTTGCCCGCCATAGATCGGCAGCACGTTGAAACCCGGCAGATGCGCGGCATAGCGCGCAAAGGCTTCGGCCACCTGAATGGCCAGTTCGCGCGTAGGCGCCAGCACCAACGCCTGGGTGTGGCGTGCATTGCAATCGATCTTGGCCAGGATGGGCAGCGCAAACGCCGCCGTCTTGCCCGTGCCGGTCTGCGCCTGGCCGAGCACGTCGCGCCCAGCCAGCAGCGGCGGAATGGTGGCCGCCTGAATGGGCGACGGGGTTTCATATCCCACATCGCGCAGGGCTTGCAGCAACGGTTCGGGCAAGCCGAGTTCGGCAAAGGGGGAGATTTGTTGTGAAGTCATGGATTGTGGGCCTTGAAGACGGCTAAACCTCTATTGTGCGCGCGACACCGAAACCTGATGCGCATCGTTCATGCGATGGCGTCGCTTCAGGCTCAAACCTTGCATATCGGCCTATCGAAATGCTTAAAAAGCCACAATTCGTCAAGATTGCGCACTCAGAAAGCGTTTATGACCGAAAAACACCATAAAAAACTTCTAGTATCTGGCGGCTGCGCCGTCTGATAGTCGGGCAGGCCCGCTTTTTCATCGATAACAACTTGGAGTCCAGATCAATGATGCATCCATTCAAGCGCCTGACAGCCCTAGCTGCGGTCCTTTCCCTCGCCGCATGTTCCAGCATGGACATGGGATCAAAAGCTGCAAAAACCGAAGCCACAGGATCGGCTGGCGGCGCCAACAGCCAGAACGCGAACAGCAAACTCGCTCGCTGCAACGCGCCGCTGGGCACGATTGCCGTGGTGGAAGACACCAATACACCTTGGTACGGCATTCTCACCAGCCAATACCAGCTCGGCCCGACCACGCCGGTGCTCAAGCTCATGATCCAGCAGTCGAACTGCTTTGTGGTGGTCGATCGTGGCCGCGCCATGAACAACATGATGCAAGAGCGCGCGCTGGCCCAATCGGGCGAGCTGCGGCAGAACTCGAACTTCGGTAAGGGGCAAATGGTTTCGGCGGACTACACCCTGAGCCCGACCATCACCTTCTCGAACAATAACGCTGGCGGCATTGGCGGCTTAGTGGGCGGTCTGCTCGGCCCGGTTGGGGCCATTGTGGGCGGCAGCGTCAGCGCCAAGGAAGCCAGCACCCTGCTCACGCTGGTGGACAACCGTTCAGGCGTGCAGCTTGCTGCTGCCGAGGGTAGTGCGAAAAATTGGGATTTTGGCGCCATTGGCGGCTTGTTTGGCGGCGCAGCGGGCGGCATCGGCGGCGGTTATGCCAACACGGCGCAGGGCAAAGTCATTGTGGCGGCGTTCATGGATTCGTATAACGGTGTCGTCAAGGCCGTCGAGAACTACAAAGCGCAGGAAGTCAAAGGCGGACTGGGCACCGGCGGCCAGCTCGGCGTGCAGGGCGGATCGACCCCGGCCGCACAGCCTGTGGCCGCAACGCAGACCGCCCCCGCCACCATGACGCTCAAACAGGCGCAGGAAAAGCTCAACGCGCAGGGCTTTCCGGTCGGTACGCCCGACGGCGTCATGGGACCGCGAACCCGCGCTGAGCTCAAGCGCTTCCAGAATTCGCGCGGCCTGCCTGAATCGGGCGTGCTCGACCAGGCCACGATCGCGGCGTTCAATCAGTAATTTCAGGGTAGTCTGCCTGTGAGGGCAGACCTCCACCAAAAGCCGACGCTTGTCGGCTTTTTTTAATATGCACAAAACGCAACATGTCAGACAAACTTTGCCAACAAAGTCACGGAACTTCACTATAAAGCGGCCTGCAGCGGCAAAAGTTCCTGCCGCCGCATCCCGGGGAACAACGACAAACTTGGAGTCATGAATGGCATCTTCTCTTAGCACACCCCTCTCTAAACCGGGCTTGCTCGACCGCGAAAGCACGGTTGCAGGTCCCAATTTCAACCGCTGGCTGGTGCCTACCGCCGCGCTTGCGATTCACCTGTGTATCGGCATGGCCTATGGCTTCTCCGTGTTCTGGCTGCCGATGAGCAAGCTGCTTGGAGGCACCGATCCTGCCGTATGCGGCTCGATGGGTTTCTGGGGCCATCTCACCACCACGACTTGCAACTGGACGGTGCCGTCGGTGACGCACATCTTTGAAGTATTCATCGCCTTTCTGGGTATTTCGGCCGCCATCTGGGGCGCCTGGCTGGAACATGCGGGCCCGCGCAAGGCCGGTTTCATCGCCGCGCTGTGCTGGGGCGGCGGCCTGGTGCTCGGCGGCATCGGCATTTACATCCATCAGCTCTGGCTGGTGATTCTCGGGGCCGGCGTACTGGGAGGCATTGGTCTGGGGCTGGGCTATATCACGCCCGTCTCGACCCTCATCAAATGGTTCCCGGATCGTCGCGGTCTGGCCACCGGCTTTGCCATCATGGGATTTGGCGGTGGCGCGATGATCGGCGCACCGCTAGGAGACCGTCGGACTTGAG